>JBIJCF010000070.1:0-3485 GCA_044344795.1 Bacteroidia bacterium
TTCTCCTTCTCCTTCAATGATCACCGAATCTTGCTTCACTGAATCCGCAGCATCGGGCTTCACATTTTCAACCTTCTTTTTCGGCTTACGAATATCAGTTGCCGCATAAAACGTAATCTCTTTATTTTTAATGCCTCGCGATTCTTTCATGCGGAAAGAAATTTCCACCAATTGTTCGCGCATGGGGAAGTTGTCGGAAACATACAATTCCAAACTGTCGATGTATTTCCCATGCAGCAATTCTTTCCAACTGAATTGCGGAACCGGACTTAATCTCCGCTTTTCAAATTCGGATACCTGTTGTTTGGGTAGAATGAAAAACAAAACACCTCCCAACATCAACACGGTTGCGAATGCAACCACATTGATTAATGCTAATTTCCGTCGTGCCGTATTTCTTTTCTTCGCCATCATCAGAATCGGAAATAAATAAACGGATTATAACTTTTTCCTGCCAGCATTGCAGTTGCTAATAATAACAGCGCATAGTTGAATCCGGTAGATAAAAACCAAATCCAATTCACATTACGTTTCGTTAGGAATTTCTTGAACATGCGATTGACATACTTGTACACCGGCATACACAGAATGATCGCCAATACCAGCCAGAACATATTTTCCTGAAGCACCACTTCCAGTTTAACATTCCAATGTCCTTGCGTTGATTGCCCGAATAACATGCTAAAGAATTGTTGCAGACTACTCATGTTGTCGAAGTAAAATAAACCCCAGCCTATAACCGCAACAATCAGCAGATACATGTGGCTAAATATTCTTCCGGCAGCAGCAAGCACTTTCATCAAAAACAAACGTTCGATCCAAATGAGTACACCGAAATACAATCCCCACAAAATAAAATTCCATGAAGCACCGTGCCACAAACCGGTTAAAAACCAGACGATAAATAAATTTCGGATGCCGAATTTTTTATTGCCACCCAATGGAATGTACACGTAATCGCGGAAGAATGAACCTAAAGAAATATGCCATCTGCGCCAAAATTCTGTTGCTGATTTCGCGATGTAGGGATAATTGAAGTTTTCGTGAAAGTGAAATCCGAAAAGACGACCCAACCCGATGGCCATATCCGAGTAGCCGGAGAAATCAAAATAAATTTGCACGGAAAACATCAACAATCCGAACCATGCTTCTCCTGTGGTAAGTTGAGACAGGTCACCGTCCATGTATTTGCTTACAAATTCGGCAGCCACATTTGCAATACATACTTTTTTGAAGAGTCCGATACAAAAGCGATGAATTCCCGAACTCATGTCTTTGATATTGAACCTACGTTCATCAATTTCATGCACCACGTGCTGATAGCGCACAATCGGACCCGCAACCAACTGTGGATACAAACTCACGTACATGTAAAATTTACTCAGCGATTTCTGCACCGGAACTTCATTGCGATATAAGTCGATTGTGTAAGACAAACTCTGAAACGTATAGAAGGAAATTCCTATCGGTAATGCAAATGTTGGAATGGCGAGCGATGTGCCGAACAGGGCATTGATGTTTTCGTATAGAAATCCGCTGTACTTAAAAACGACCAGTAAGGAAATATTCACAATCACAGAAAAAACGATTCCTGCTTTTGCTTTATAGGTTCCATTGTGTTTATTGATGTAAAGCCCGATGAGCCAGTCGACGGTAGAGGAACCTAATAGCAACAACACCCAAACCGGTTCTCCCCAGGCATAAAAGAAAAAAGAAAACGCGGTTAGAAGTAGGTTGCGATACAGCTTGTTGGATGAAGCGTAATACAAGATCAGGTTGATCGGCAGAAAGAGATATAAAAAAACAAGGTGCGCGAAAACCATAATCTGCGGGAATTTTAACGGTGCCGAAATTAATGGAATTATCAGTTCGCCATGAAGTCATGCGGATACGTGCGCCGGAATTCCGAATAAGCGTTATCATTGTCCGAACAAGGGTGCAATCGTTTCCGAAAACAGGCGATCACATCTTTTTTCGATCTTTTTTTAATAATCTTTGTTACGGACCAAAAAAGTACTACATTTGCCGTCCGATTTGGAAAAAAATATATAGACCATGTCACGAGTTTGTCAAATTACAGGAAAGCGCACCATCGTTGGGAACAATGTTTCTCACTCTAATCGTAAAACCAAACGTACCTTCCAGCCTAACTTGCAGAAGAAGCGTTTTTATTTGGAGGATGAAAAGCGTTGGATTACGCTGAAGGTTTCAACTTCAGGTATGCGTACCATCAATAAAATTGGAATCAAAGAGGCGTTGAAGCGCGCTATCGAAGGCGGCTTTATTCGTTAATCTTGTTGATATTATTTAAAGCGCCTGTCGTTCACGCGACGGGCGTTTTGTATTTTTATACCAATGAAAATCAGATCGCAAAGCGCCATACTTGCCGTTATCACTTTTGTTCTGCTGCTTTCGGCTTTTACAGTGTCGGAGCCCTATGAGACAGATCATTTATCTGCTGATTTTCATGCCGGACGCCGAGAAGCGTTACGAAAGTTAATGCCCGACAGCAGTGTCGCGGTTTTCTTTGCATCGCCGGTTCGTAATCGCTCCAATGATGTCGATTTCCATTATCATCCGGATCCTAATTTTCGATATTTAACAGGCTTTACGGAGCCCAATGCTGCACTGTTGGTGTTCAAAGAAAATCAACGTATTGATAGCACATTTACTAACGAAATCCTCTGGGTTCAGGATAAAAATCCCAAAGAAGAAGCTTGGACAGGGCGCAGGTTAGGACCACAGCAAGCCCGTGAACACCTGAAAATAAAGACCGTTCTATCTGCGGCCGGTTTTCCTGGAACTTCCATTAATTTCAAAAAGTTTCGCAAGGTATTTTTCATTCCTATTCCGTTTGATGTGCGCGACAATCCCAATGATGCGGCAGATTTATACAGCTTGATGCAGAAGTTTCGTCTTGCAACCGAAAAAAACAAAAACAACGATCAGATCCGATTGAAAGAAATGATGGCCATGTTGCGTCAGGTGAAACAACCGGAGGAGATGGAGTTGTTGCGGAAAGCCATCAATATCAGTAATGACGCGCACATTGAGTTAATGCGGGCATTGCAGCCGGGAATGAGAGAATATCATGCTCAGGCCATAATTGAGTTCGAATTCCGACGTTATGGAGCAGAATACGAAGGTTATCCCAGTATCTGCGGATCGGGAGAAAATTCCTGCATTCTTCATTACAGCACCAATCGGCGTCCCATGACGAAAAACGACTTAATCGTGGTTGATGCGGGAGCAGAATATCACGGTTATACCGCCGACATTACGCGAACATTACCTTCAAGCGGGAAGTTTACGCCCGAGCAAGCAGCCATTTACAATATTGTTCTGGAAGCTCAGGAAGCGGGAATTCTTGTTTCACGAGCGGGTAACGAGTTTCGTGCGCCGCATAAAGCTGCTGTCAATGTGATCAAAAAGCGATTAAAGCAGTTGGGTATAATTGAAAAAGAGGGGATTTTATACTCTACTTT
>JBIJCF010000006.1:0-115379 GCA_044344795.1 Bacteroidia bacterium
CAACGGGCTTCTACGTGAATAGTTATTCTAATTATTTAGCAAGCTTGATTTTAAGATTAGTATCTAAAGCGTTCAAAAACTCTTCAGTGTACAAATAATGCTCACCATGCTTCACCTTGTTTCCGTGAATGCATACAGCCAAATCTTTAGTCATCTTTCCGCTTTCCACTGTTTCAACACATACTTGTTCCAGTGCCTGACAGAAGTTGATCAACTCCTGATTGTTGTCGAGCTTACCACGGAATTCCAAACCACGAGTCCATGCGAAGATGGATGCAATTGGATTTGTTGAAGTTGGCTTTCCTGCCTGGTGATCGCGGAAGTGACGAGTAACAGTACCGTGAGCAGCTTCTGCTTCCAAAGTTTTTCCATCAGGAGTAACCAATACAGAAGTCATCAAGCCTAAAGAACCAAATCCTTGTGCTACTGAATCCGATTGAACGTCACCATCGTAGTTTTTACAAGCCCAAACAAATTCACCGTGCCACTTCAGCGCAGAAGCAACCATGTCATCAATCAGACGGTGTTCATAAACAATGCCGGCAGCCTTATAACGATCAGCATATTCTGCTTCGTAAATCTCCTGGAAAATATCTTTGAAACGACCGTCGTATTTTTTCAAGATGGTGTTCTTCGTGGACAAATATACCGGCCACTTCTTGATTAATCCCATATTGAGACATGCACGTGCAAATCCTTTGATAGAATCATCAGTATTGTACATGGATAAAGCAACGCCGTCTCCTTTGAAATTGTACACTTCAAAAGTCTGAGCCGGGCTGCCATCTTCCGGTTGAAAGGTCATCGTTAATTTCCCTTTTCCTTTGATAACAGTATCTGTCGCTCGGTATTGGTCACCAAATGCGTGACGACCAACGATGATAGGCGCTGTCCAGTTTGGAACTAAACGAGGAACGTTCTGGCAAACAATAGGCTCACGGAATACAGTACCATCTAAAATGTTACGGATAGTTCCGTTCGGAGACTTCCACATCTGCTTCAGTTTGAATTCTTCTACGCGTGCTTCATCGGGGGTGATGGTGGCACACTTAATACCAACGCTGTATTGCTTAATAGCATTCGCAGCTTCGATAGTTACTTCGTCATTCGTTTGATCGCGGTACTCGATACCTAAATCGTAGTATTTGATATCGATATCCAAATAAGGAAGGATCAATTTTTCCTTGATGAATTTCCAAATGACGCGGGTCATTTCATCTCCATCCAATTCAACAACTGGATTTGCGACTTTAATTTTGCTCATAATTTCCGGGAATAGAAGGTTTATAAATTCAAAAAGCGGAGCAATGATAAGGATTTGCGCGGCAATTGCCTAACAAAATAACCACTCAAACGTTAAGATTCGTGAAGGAATTCGGGAATAAAAATTCATACTAAAATTCAATATCCAGATCGAACGTTTGCTTCAGTTTGCCGATGCTAGGATTGAGCTCCAGCAGGCGTTTATACTTGTCCTGAGGCGTATATAACTTGACGTTGGAAGGCTCTTTGGTCAGCGTGACATCCAAGGTGAAAATGTAATTGTTCAGCTGTGCCCGCAGAAACGTCATCAAATCGGTTTTGTCAGCTAAAATGCGCTCTTCCGCTGATTTATTATACACCACAAATTCCACCATATTCGTGGCTTTTAATAACGGTTTTTCCAGTGTTAATGCAGCCGCATCACCCACTTTACCTTTTGATTTTAACACATCGGCATAAGCTGTCCACGCTTGTTCTAATTGCTCTTGCGTAAATGGATCCGCATGTTGAGGGCCATTTCCGACACTTACAGATTCGTTAGTCGTTTTTTTTTCAGCGTTGGGATTCAACATTTGTCCAAGTCCACCGCTGGATTTTAACAACGGTTTTTTGGTTGCTCCATTTCCATTGGTGGGCAGAGCTGTAACTGTTGTAGTAGGTGATGAAGTTGATGTTACAGGAACCGAAGTAGCAGAGGTAACGGTTGGTGCAGACGAAATTGTCGCTTGTACCATGGGTTGGGACGAAGGTTCTAGTTCGTCATTTTTTTTTTCGGCCGATTCGGAAGTACCGTTCAGCGCGCATAATTGGATCAACGTGAATTCGACTTGAAGTCGAGGATTTCGAGCGCTTTTGTAAGCTACATCACATTGATTCAGAATTCGAAGACCTTTCAGCAAAAACAGATATTCTGATCGCGCCGACTGATCTTTGTATTTTTCTTTGATGTTCTGACCTGTTTCCAGTAACTGTAACGTCTGTGGATCTTTACACACCATTAGGTTACGGAAATGTTCTGCTAAACCAGCAACAAAATTATGTCCGTCAAATCCGTTGGACAACACTTCGTTAAATAACAATAAAGCGCCCGGAACCTGATTCGCTAAAATGAAATCGGTGACTTTAAAATAATAATCGTAATCCAGTACGTTAAGATTTTCAATAACGGCCTTATACGTAAGATCATTCCCGGCATAACTGACCACCTGATCAAAAATTGAACAGGCATCACGCAAAGCTCCATCAGCCTTTTGCGCAATAATGTGCAAAGCATCAGGATCAGCATTAACGTTTTCGTTCTTCGCGATATACGCTAAATGATTCGCAATGTCTTCAACTTGAATACGATTAAAATTGAAGATTTGACAGCGCGAAAGAATAGTCGGTAAAATTTTGTGTCGTTCGGTTGTTGCCAGTATGAAGATGGCGTAGGAAGGCGGTTCTTCCAGCGTTTTCAAAAATGCGTTGAATGCGGCAGATGACAGCATGTGCACCTCATCGATGATGTACACTTTGTATTTGCCCATTTGCGGCGGAATTCGAACCTGATCTACCAGATTGCGAATATCATCTACCGAGTTATTCGAAGCAGCATCCAGTTCGTAAACGTTAAACGACTGACCGGAATTAAACGAAACACAAGATTCGCATTCGTCACAAGCCTCAGTTTCAGGAGTAAGTCGTGTACAATTAATGGTTTTAGCAAGAATACGGGCGCAAGTAGTTTTCCCTACACCACGAGGACCGCAGAAGAGAAAAGCTTGAGCCAGATGATTATTGCTAATGGCGTTTTTCAACGTATTGGTAATCGAAGCTTGCCCAACCACGGTGTTAAAGTGGGCGGGACGATACTTACGAGCCGATACAACGAAATTATCCATACGCAAATTTAAGCACAGATGCCGTAGAAACGGCATGAACGCCGTTTTTCAAGGCTTGATATTATTAACACAAACGGCGAGATTGTGAATAAAAAGAGGCTGCTTTTCGGGCAGCCTCCTTGTTTCATGTATAATTACTTATAGCATCGTCGTCGGACAAACGTAATCCGTAATTCGGAATTTATTCAGTGGTTTTAATGCATTGAAACCGCCGGCGACATTAATCAAATTATGATAACCGCGTGACTGCAAAATCGAACTGAAGGTCATACTGCGATATCCTCCTGCACAATGCACATAATATGTTTTGTTAGGATCAACTTTGGTCATGCTGTCATTGATGTAATCCAACGGTGCATTGATTGCTTCAATAATGTGTTCGCTGTAATATTCACTGGCTTTACGAACGTCCAACACATCAACTGATGCTGATGCATAAGCTTTTGCAAATTCATCCACAGTTACGGAACGAATGGTGTCGGTCTCAAATCCTGCTGCTTCCCACGCTTTCATGCCGCCTTTCAAATAACCTAATGCGTTGTCATAACCAACACGCGCTAATCGTGTTACTACTTCTTCTTCGCGTCCTTCATCTGCAACTAAAAGAATCGGGTGGTTCACGCTAGGTACCAAAGTTCCTACCCATGTCGCGAAGCTTCCATCAATACCAATATTGATAGCATTCGGAATAAATGATTTACAAAAATCATCTGCCTTGCGCGTGTCGATGATCAGTGCATTCAGCGTGTTGGCCGCGGCTTCAAATTCTTTGGCATTCAAGGCTTGCGTTCCTTTTTTCATCACGTTATCAATGCTCTCGTAACCTTTGATATTCATCAATACGTTCTGAGGGAAATAACCCGGAGGCGGCATCAATCCATCGAGTAGTTGCTTTTTAAATTCTTCTTTTGTCAACTTCGGATTTAATGCATAATTCACGTGCTTTTGATGTCCGAGTGTATCGAACGTTTCTTTACTCATGTTTTTTCCGCACGCGCTTCCTGCACCATGACCGGGATAAACAATGATATCATCGTTCAACGGCATAATTTTATGATGTAGAGAATCGTATAAATGTCCGGCTAACTTTTCTTCGGTCATGTCGGCGATTACATGCTGTGCTAAATCCGGACGACCAACATCACCGATAAATAAAGTATCGCCGGTGAAAATTGCAACTTCTTTCCCGTTTTCATCCCGCAACAAGAAGCAGGAACTTTCCATCGTATGACCCGGTGTGTGGAGTAGCTCAATAGTGATGTTGCCCAGTTTAAAACGTTCTCCATCTCGACCAATATGTGCTTTAAATCCGGTTTCCATTTTGGTTGGACCGTAAACGATGGTCGCTCCGGTTTTGTTGGCCAAATCAATATGTCCGCTCACAAAATCGGCATGAAAATGTGTTTCGAAAACATATTTGATTTTTGACTTATTGTCGTTTGCACTTTGCAAATAAGGTTCTACTTCACGCAACGGATCAATAATCGCAGCCTCACCGTTACTCTCAATGTAATAAGCAGCTTCTGCTAAACAGCCGGTATAAATTTGTTCGATTTTCATAATTCAATTTTCAATTTGATTTATCCTCGTTTTTTTCTTAGGTGTGAGTCGGTAACACATAAACCAAATCCGGCAAGTAAATGTGCTATGATGATGATGAATAGGACCGTTCCCATAACCTTTAATTAATGAAGCAAAGGTCTTCTACTTTTTACGCATGAATAATGATGCAAATCAGTTTTGGATCGGTGTTGCTCGCTGTGTGACAGGATTCACATAGTCTGCCAATGAGGTAACACATGGCAACAAAAAAGGCTGTCCTTGCGAGACAGCCTTTTCAAAAAAACATTAAGGAGTTCTTAGCGAACTACTTCCATGCGCTTCACTTCAGAAATAACATAACCGCTTACTAAACGGTACATGTACATACCCGCTACCAACGATGAAGTATTTACTTCAACTTGAGTAGTTCCTGCTACAACTTGCTGTGTCATAACTACACGACCTTGAATGTCCATTATTTCTAATGTCATGTCGTTGTCGGCATTAACAGCAATAGTTGTGTTTGTATTTGCAGGGTTAGGGAAATTCTGACCAAGACTGATGTTGTTCATAGCAGCATCAAATTCTTCTGTACTTACCAATCCATAGAACCAGTCGTGTGACCATTTCAAGATTTCATATTTCGAAGTTGTATTACCAACCATCTCAACACCGATACCTAAGTACACTACTTTGTAGGTTCCGTTTGTTTTACGTGTACCTGCAGTTTTGTTACCGTTGTTGTATTTGAAAATTGCAACACCACCGCCAGACGCGTTTACTTCATCCGGATAGAAATAGTTACCACCGTAGAAATTCAAGATGGTACTGTTTGGAACTGTTCCGAACACTAAATCAGTTGTAACCGCAGTTAACTGAGAGTTGGAAGTTCCACCGTCAGCAGAGAACGTTGCACCAAAGAAGTTGCTCCAGAATTGCTGTGTTGTAGCCGTGTAGTATGGGCTGTTTTGGGTATCCCATGTTTCCCAACCGATATCTTGTCCTGCGATAAACATGTTACCACCGGCGTTTAACCATGCTGTCATGCGTGTACAGAATTCATTAGTTAAGCCCGGGAAAGTCCAACCTACGTTATAATATACGTTGATTACACCAGCAAATGCATTATCACGAATTGCTTTAGCAGCAACGATGTCGTCAGTTGTTGCCCATCCGTTTTCGTTGGCGTACACTAAACCATTTACGTATGTAGAATCCCAGTTCGCAGCAGAACCTGCAGTAACACCGTCACCAATTCCACCGCTATTGTTCACGATCAAATCAGTTACATTAGAAATCACATAAACAGTTTTTACCAATGCCGGTGAAGTTGGATTCTGAACAGAAGTAACAGTTAAAGTTGCTTTACCAACAAATGGAGTAGTTCCCGGAGTTATGTTAATGCCGATGTTGTTGGTAGCATTAGCACCAGTAGTGATCGTAGCGGTGTTTGTGAAATTGTTGCTGTTCACTGAAAATCCTGCGCTCCAGTCGTTCGGAATATTTGTGGTTAACGTATAAACGAAATCTTCAGAAGCTGAACCTGAGTTCATAGAAGTTAATGAAAAGCTGGAAGCATTGGATGATGTTCCTGCCTGTACTTCAGTAACCGGTGAACTCAGTGTGTAGTTGATGATTGGATCAGCAACAGTTCCCATCTGAATGATTTCTTTTGTCACTGTATTTTGTACAAAAGCAATCGCCTTGATGTTGGCGGTATTCCATGCAGCGTTTTCGTTGTAGTTGTAGTTGAACGAAATGCTGTTGCCGATAGAAGCAAATGCAGAAATAGCATCACCGTTATCCGTAGGCAACATCAAACGAAATACATTCGGGAAATGTGTTTCACCGTTGGATCCCGGAGGCGTTGTATAATCGATCGGATCTTCAACGATTGCAACATACAATTTGAACGTACCTGATGGAACCGTTCCAACCGTTTTGATGTTAACAGTTAAATCGCGGTTGTTACCGTTATCTACTTCGGAAACGTCAATCTTGATAGGACTTCCCATCGAGAATTGATTATCGATATCTGTTTGAGTGATGGCATTTGGATTTCCGCGCTTCTGATTTCCGTTTAGGATAACAGTTGGAACGCCGGTAACAGTGTACATGTTAACACGAGCAGTTTGACCTGCAGTGTTGTGGTTGTACATCGGATCAACACCCGGCCAGGATGTGTGATAAGCAATGTGACGTGCTTTGGTCGTGTTTGGATTGATGATGTTGGCTTCAAAAGCCGGATTTTGTGATGCGCAAGGTCCGCAGCTGGCTTGTGTGAAGTGTTCAAGGGCAACAAAGCGGGGGGCTTGTGCCATCATAACACCGGACAACAAGATTGCTGCCGATGCGGCGAATGTAGTTTTTTTCATGTTGATAGTATTGAGCTGGTTATTACAGATTGTAAACCAAATATAACAAAACTATCTCAGATTTATTCTATTCCGGGAATTCCTTGTGCGCAAATGATTTTGAACCATTCGGTGTAACTGACAGGATTATCCTGTAGTTCTTTGTGCAGCACCGGTAAATCAATCCAGCGGTAGTTCATTACCTCCTCCGGATTAGGTAGCGGTTCTGCATCGGTAATGCCGACTAATACATGATCCAATTCATGTTCCCATAAATCCTGATCCAGTGCAGCTTTATAAATAAAAGAATGAGATGTAGCTAAAGAACAGGTCATTCCCATTTCTTCTTGTAAACGTCTATTGGCTGCGTCAAGAACCGACTCATTGGGACGTGGATGACTGCAACACGTATTCGTCCATAAACCACCGGAATGATACTTGTTTAACGCCCGCTGATGTATCAGCATTTGACCGCGCGAATTATAAATGAAAACGGAAATGGCGCGATGCAGCACACCTTTATGATGCGCATCCATCTTTTCCATGGTACCCAACACTTCATCTTTTTCATTAACGAGGATGACGTGTTCCATTTACTTAACGTTCAAATTGGTTTTGATTTGTTTTAAACGCTGTTTTTCCGCAGGTGTTACGTTAGTGTTTTTTTCTAAAAAACGAATGATGCGATAAAATAAGTCGAAGTCTTTTTGAATACGAAACACATTTTCCAAATTATCCAGAATAATGGTTTTGTCGCCGGTCATCGCGCTGTTATAGTTCAAAAAAGAAGGAGCGCCGCACTGCACAGTAAAACGAACATACGCAATTTCTACATTTTTAGGTTGCAGGGTTGCCGCTTGTTCAATCTTCGATTTTCCCGTATTGAAAAGTTGAAGTTTGGTGTAAGGATTGCTGGCGTATTGCGCAGAAATAGTTTGAGCTGCCCCGAGATAACAGTAGCTCACGGGATCCTTTTCCGGTGTGCTTTTTTCTGTAAGGCGAATAACCTCTTTACATGATGCCTCGTCCAACGCTGCTTTTTCGTACAACGAGCGAACTTGCTGCATGTTCATAGTTCCATTAAACAGCAGTAAAAAACTTAATCCTGATACCAGTAAAGGTTGCACTTAACGAATCATGTTTAAGCTATGGCGAACATAGGAGCTGACGAATAGTGCATATTTCTGACCATCAGGAATACGAACACGATCGTTCAGGATTTCGCGCGGTGGCAACGCCTTAATCTTGTTGAATAAGGAATAATAATAGATGTATGCCACGTATACACCGAAACGCGCTTTGCGGGGCAATTTCAAGATGCCTTCATATCCGTCGCGAAAATCTTTTTCAATGTCTTCTTCGACATGGCGTTTCACCACTTCGTCCCAACGCTCAATATCAACACCCGGAAAATATGTCCTTCCCATGCCGACATAATCAGCACGCATATCACGTAAGAAATTGATTTTCTGAAATGCAGAACCCAAACGCATCGCATACCAGCGCAGCGACTCATATAATGCGGCATCGCCTTCCGTGAAAACTCGAAGGCACATTAAACCAACAACTTCTGCAGATCCTAAAATGTACTTTTCGTACTTCTCCTGATTATATTCTACTTTTTCCAGATCCATTTGCATGCTGTCCAGAAACGCATCGATCAGTTCACGCTCGATGTTGTACTCGTGAACAACCTTCTGAAAACTATTCAGAATAGGGTTGAGGCTAATACGATTTTCGATAGCCTTGTAGGTGTCAGTTCTGAAATCAGCGAGCAGCTCTACTTTATTAAATTCATGGAAAGTATCCACAATCTCGTCGGCAAATCGGACAAAGCCATAGATAGCATAAATCGGATCTCGGAACTCTTTATTCAGAAATCGAATACCCAATGAAAACGACGTGCTATACGATCGCGTCACATTGCGGCTGGTACGAATACTGATATCATCAAATAACTGCTTCATGGGCTTTCAGGGGGTGTTCTTTTTTAATTACGTCTGTTACTACTATGCCGGAAATGAGCGACGGAGGTACTCCCGGCCCCGGAACAGTAAGCTGACCGGTATAATACAAATTAGACAGTTTTTTGTTCTTGAGTGATGGTTTTAAAATTGCTGTCTGCATTAAAGTGTTAGCCAAACCGTAGGCATTTCCTTTATAAGCATTGTAGTCTCCAATAAAATCGGCATGCGCGTAACTGCGTTTGTAAATCACATGGTCACGGATATTTTCTCCGGTATGCGCTTCCAAACGATCCATCAACAAGCGGTAATACTTCTCGCGAATTTCCTCCTTGTCTTCAAGACCCGGTGCCACAGGAATCAACAAGAATAGATTTTCGCAACCTTCGGGCGCGACTGTCGGATCGCTTTTAGAAGGTGCAGAGGCATAAAATAAAGGCTTTTCAGGCCATCTCGGGTGATCGTAAATTTCTAGGGCGTGCTCCTTAAACGACTCGTCAAAGAATAAATTATGATGGAGTAAATTCGGAATACGCTTATTAATACCTAAGTAAAATAGCAATGAGGAAGGCGCCATTTTGCGCTTGTCCCAATATTCTTCGTCGTATCGGCGATAAGCTTTCGGCAATAAATGTTGCTCAACGTGATGATAGTCCGCACCGGCAACCACAATATCGGCTTGCAATAAAGTTCCTCCTACAACAACCCCTTTCACTTGGTTGTCAGCAACTTCAATACGCTCAACGTTTTGGTTGTACTGAATAGAAACGCCCAACTCCTCTGCCAACTGCACCATTCCTTCCACAATCTTATGCATTCCTCCATCCGGATACCATGTTCCTAATGCGATATCGGCATAGTTCATTAAACTATACAGTGCAGGTGTATTTTCAGGTTTCTCACCCAAAAACAAAACCGGAAATTCCATCAATTGTATAATTTTCGGGTGTTTGAAGAATTTACGCACATGCGAGGACATATCGTTAAAAACGTCCAACTTCAATGCCCCGGTCAATAGTTTCCAATCTGCAAATTCACCGAGTGAAAGCCCCGGTTTATAAACCAATTCATTGATTCCGACTTCATACTTATACTGTGCTTCATCCAGGAATTTCTTCAACTTAAGACTACTTCCGGGTTCCAGTTCTTCCAACTTTTTGCCCAATTCAGGAACAGAAGCCGGTACATCGAGCACATCGTTTTTACCGTATACTACGCGATAAGAAGGATCCAAACGCTTTAAGTCGTAGTAATCGCTTACTTTTTTTCCGAAACGGTTGAAAAACGATTCAAAAACCTCCGGCATCCAATACCAGCTCGGCCCCATGTCAAAAAGGAATCCTTCTGCATGGAATTTTCTCGCACGACCTCCAGGACCGCTGTTTTTCTCGACAACAGTCACTCGATAACCTGATTTTGCGAGATTACAAGCAGCAGAAAGTCCGGCAAAACCGGAACCGATAACGATTACGTGAGGCATAGAATTACTGGGCGGTTTATGGGTACCCCTAAATTTAAAACAACCGGAATGCCGAATTGTTGGCCCATTGTCTTATAAAGCTACACATTTGAGGCCTTCAATTCACCGAAAGTTATACACAAACCACTTTTGCAGAATTAGTACCTTCGCGCTTTAACTGCAATTTCTATGTCTGATTTATCTGCTATTTGGTCTGTTTCTCCTGTTGATGGTCGTTATGCCAAACAAACCGCTGCGCTGCGTGATTACTTTTCTGAAGGCGCACTGATCAAATATCGCTTGCGCGTGGAAGCGGAATATTTTATTGCCTTGTGTGAACTTCCATTGCCTCAACTGAAGGTTGATAAATCCATGTATGCTAAGTTGCGTGAGCAGTTGTACCTCAATTTCAAAACTGAACATGCCCTTCGAATTAAGGAAATTGAACTTACCACTAATCACGATGTGAAAGCGGTGGAATATTTGATGAAAGAGGTGTTTGATGAGTTGGGTTTAACAGCGGCTAAAGAATTTGTCCATTTTGGCTTAACGTCGCAGGATATTAATAATACCGCAACGCCTTTATTGATTAAAGAAGCACATGAAAATGTAGTATTGCCTGCTATTCAGCGCGTAGTTGATGATTTGGTTAAAAAGTTGGAAGCATGGAAGTCCATAGCGATGTTGGCTCGTACTCACGGACAGCCGGCTTCACCAACACGACTCGGGAAAGAAATCGAAGTGTTTGTAGTGCGCATTCAGGAACAACTTCGTTTGTTGGAGCACATACCATATGCAGCGAAGTTCGGTGGTGCAACAGGTAATTTCAATGCGCATCATGTGGCGTATCCTCAGTTTGACTGGAAAGCTTTCGGAGATTCGTTTTTAGCCTCGTTAGGATTGAAGCGATCTCACCCAACCACACAAATTGAACACTACGACCATCTGGCCGCATATTTCGATGGACTGAAAAGAATCAACACTATCCTGATTGATTTGTGTCGCGATTTCTGGACATATATTTCCATGAATTACTTCACGCAGAAATTGAAAGAAGGAGAAGTCGGTTCTTCGGCGATGCCTCATAAAGTAAATCCGATTGATTTTGAAAATGCGGAAGGAAATCTTGGTTTGGCCAACGCATTACTTGAACACTTGTCTGCTAAATTGCCCATCTCTCGTTTACAACGGGACTTAACGGATTCTACGGTTTTGAGAAATGTAGGTGTTCCGGTAGCCCACATGTTGATCGCCTTAAAATCATTGGAAAAAGGGTTGGGTAAAGTCATCGTTAATGAGGGTTCTATTGCTGCAGATTTAGACAATAATTGGGCGGTAGTGGCCGAAGCCATTCAAACTATTTTACGTCGCGAAGGTTATCCCAAACCGTACGAAGCATTGAAGGCTTTAACAAGAGGGAACGCCAATATCACGCAACAGTCGTTGTCGGAGTTTATTGATACGCTAAAGGTGTCCGATGCCGTAAAGTCGGAATTGAAGCATATTACACCTGCCAATTACACAGGCATTTAAATAGTAATAATGTTCGTTTCAGGTTTTACTATTGTTCGCAACGCCATTAAATACGATTATCCGATCGTTGAAGCCATCACCTCGGTATTGCCTCTCTGTGATGAGTTTATAGTCGCGGTTGGCAATTCTGAAGATGAAACATTAGCATTGATTCAAAGCATAAACGATCCGCGCGTAAAAATTATTCAGACGGTTTGGGATGATACGTTACGCGAAGGCGGGCACGTGCTGGCAGATGAAACCAATAAAGCATACGCAGCAATTTCTGATGAGGCTGATTGGTGTTTTTATATTCAAGGTGATGAGGTTATTCACGAGAATTCTTCCGCTGAATTAAAACAAGCCATGCTCGATCATAAGGATGATCTACGGGTGGAAGGTTTGTGTTTGCTGTATCGTCACTTTTATGGTTCGTACGATTATGTAGGGGATTCGCGCAAATGGTATCGACGTGAAGTGCGAATTATCCGAAAGCATCCGGATATTACTTCTTATCGCGACGCACAAGGATTTCGTTTTAAAAATGGACGCAAATTAAATGTGAAACTGTTAGACGTATATGTGCATCATTACGGATGGGTGAAACCTCCGGAGGCGCAACAAGCCAAGCAACTGTCGTTTCACAAAATGTGGCACGACGATCAGTGGATGAAGCAAAATATTCCTACTGTGCAGGAATTCGATTATTCACAGATTGATAGTCTGGCAGTTTTTTCAGGCACACACCCGCGAGTGATGCACGACCGTATTGCACGAATGAATTGGAAGTTTAATTTCGATCCCACACAAAAACGTTGGGGCTTGAAAATGCGGTTGCTTATGTGGATAGAACGTAATTGGGGTTGGAGAATAGGAGAGTATAAGAATTATAACAATATCTAAGGTTTATTCCCAGCCTTGCGCCAGCACATCAATCAGATGCATCACCTTGATGTTTTTGTTTTGCTTTTTGATATAACCATCCATGTGAACCAAGCACGACAAGTCTGTAGAAATGATATACTCTGCTTCCACTTTTTCAGCTTCTGCAATTTTATCTTGCGCCATACCCACCGCGATGTTTTCGTGCTTAACAGTGAATACTCCGCCAAATCCGCAGCACACATCCGTACGATCCATTTCACGTAATTCTAATCCACGCACTTTGGAAAGTAATAAGCGTGGTTCGCGGTGAATGCCGTATTCTCGTAAACCGGCGCAGGAATCGTGAAACGTTGCTACTCCGTCTAATCGTGCTCCAAGATCTGTTATCTTCAAAACATTTACCATGAAGTCGGAGAACTCGAACATGTTTTTTTGTACGGATCGAAATTGATTATGAAGCGCAGTGTTGTGAAACATTTCTCCGTAATAGTTTTTTACAAAACCACCACACGATGCTGATGGAGTAACGATATAACGATCGTTCTGAAATTCTTTAATAAACTTTTCTCCCACTTCTTTGCAGTGGTCCCAATATCCTGCATTAAAAGACGGCTGACCGCAACACGTTTGTTCGTGATTGTAATTCACCGCACAGCCTACGCGCTCCAACACTTTGATCATGTTTAATGCCGTTTCCGGATACAACTGATCAACAAAACAAGGTATAAATAGATCGACGATCATAATTTTCAATTAATGTACACGCTCGGACTTCGGCACACGAAGCAACAATAGAAATCCAAGTATAAATATTACAATCAGTGATAATACTGAATTTCGAATACCGCCTGTTATTTCTTCGATGAGTCCGAAAGTTACGGTTCCAATAGCAAGTCCGATTTTCTCAGAAACATCGAAAAAACTAAAATAAGATGCGTGATCCTGAGTTTCGGGTAACATTTTTGAATAAGTAGAACGAGACAAAGCCTGCACACCGCCCATAACTAGTCCTACACACGCAGCAATGATGTAAAATTCAAACGGCGCATCGATGTACCTAAAAACTGCAAAACAAATGATAGCCCACAATGCAATAACGAAACCTAAAGTTTTGAGGTTGCCGATAACACGAGATAACGCGGACATGATGAATGAACCTACTATTCCCAAAAATTGAATAAGCAAAATACTAATGATCAAACTGGATTTCATTTGCTCCGGATTTTCCCACGTGATGGCTTTAGTAGCAAATGGAACAGCCATAATCATGACGGTTTGCACGCCCATGTTATACATGAAATAAGAACCCAGGAAACGCCGAAGTTGTTGCTGTTGCATGATATCCCGGAAGACTCCACGCAATTCTCGAAATCCTGCTGTGAAAGAAATTTTATTGGATTTCTTTTGGTAAACGTTGTTAGGAATTCGCATGAACGTTACTTGCGCAAATCCGATCCACCAAATGCCTACCAAAAGAAATCCGGTTTTGATGGTGATGATTTTTTGAAAAACGGCAATCACAAGAATGATGATTAGCAAAAACGAACTACCCACGTAACCCATTGCGAAGCCTCTTGCACTCACTGCGTCTTGGTCTTTCGGTTCTGCAATTTCAGGTAAATAGGCATTGTAGAATACCAAGCTTCCCCAATAACCAACACTTGCAAATAATAAAGCTGTCATGCTCCAGCCAATATGCTCAGCATCAAATAAACTAAGGAGCATTGCTGAACCGGCTCCGAGATAACAAAAGAATTGCAAAAAACGTTTTTTGTTACCCGACGAATCGGCAATGCCGGATAGAATAGGCGAGGAGATTGCTACAATAAGATAACTTAATGCCACGACATACGATAAGAACGAAGTGTTGTGAAAACTCATGCCACACCATTCCACCATATCTGAAAGGACTTTGCCTTCAGCATCTCTTTTCGTTGTTACCGTCTCATAAAAAATCGGAAAGATGGCCGACGAGATGACAAGCGGATAAACAGAATTCGCCCAATCGTAAAAGGTCCATGCGCGAATTATCTTTTTATCTCCTTTAGCAAGCATGCCCAAATGTAACGAGTGGGCGCGGCTTATACGGTTTTTGTTAATAAGTCCGCACAATTGTTAAATCTGCCCGGACTTATAACCTTTCGTCTTACAATTTCATTCCAACTGTAACCGCATAGTTTCTCGCATCTGCAACAATAATACCGGGACCCGGATAACCACCTGCACGACGCGTGAAATAGCGATTGTCGGTGATGTTGTTGATGGAGCCTTTAACCGAGAACTGCTTTGGTAATTTAACAGTGAACGACCAATCTAATACGTTGTAATGTGAGATCCAACCTGACGTTGCAGCTGTTGCAAATTCTGTGTTTTTCGCATCCGTGTAAACACCATCAACGTAAGTCCAGTTGAAAGTAGTGGACAGCATTTTGTACTGCCATGTTAAACCCGAACGAATCGTCCATTCCGGAGTATATTCTACTCGTTTGTCTTTATTGCTGCCTTCTGTATAGTATGCATCGAGATAACCTGCTGAAGCAAAGATTCCAATGTCGCCAATTTTGGAAGCTTTGTTCATCAACTGGAACGGATGAATATCGATATATGCTTCCATGCCTTGATTTAAACTATTCCCGGTGTTGGTGCGGAAAGCATAAGCGTTTCCAGAGGTGTCAATTAAATTAAGTTCTCCAACACGACCTTCCACCACTAAATAGAATACGTTAACATCGTAGTACAAGCCGTTTTTAATACTTCCACGAATTCCTAAATCGGAGTTCCATCCTGTTGCGGGTTTAATTTCCGGATCGATAACTGTTGCAATGTTGTTCGTCCACAAATCATTAAATGTAACAGGTCGATAAGCTTGAGCCCAATTACCATATAAATTAATACCCAGCGGCAGATTGTATTCAATACCGGTACCTGCAAGAAAGAAAGTATTGTCGCGAACTTCTTTCTGAACAGCAGGTTTACCTTCTGCTGAGGTGCGGATAAATTCATAGCGCACACCGGGTACAATTTTCAATTTATCACCGACGTAAAATACATTCTCTGCAAAAGCAGCAACATTTTGTGCGAACAAATCCAGATCGCGGGAAAGGTTGTCAGGATTGGTAAAGTTGAAGTTGGCGTCATTACCATTGGTACCATCACCTTGTAATCGGTTGGTGTATCCATTGAAATATCGTACGCCAAAAGCTAACGCAGATTTTTTCTTACCGATTAATTTGTATTGCAATAAATTTCTCCACTCCACACCGTAGTTCTGATACAGGTCAATATCAATGCGTCGCACACCATTATTATCTGCTGTGTTCGGTGTTGAAGTAAATCCTACACTGTTACGCTCGCCAAAAAGTGCATAAGCGGTTATATTGGATTTGAGGTTCTCCGTGAAGTCATATTCAATAAGCAATGCGGGCATATTCCATTTAATATTGAACCAATTTCGCGCACGGACCGATTGGCGCGGATCCTCTGCAAACTGCGCATCTGTCAAACCACCGGGCTGTTGGAGTACATAATTTAAACCTGAAAAATGAATTCCGATTTTTAATTTATCTGTCGCTTTTAATTCCGCTGCTACATAGCCCATGTGATTAAAATATTCCGAGTTAGGTCTCCATCCATCTGCACGACGGAAATTGTAAAAGCCATAGTAATTCACTTTTCCAACCTGACCGCCAACACTGGTGAAACTATTAACTAAACCGAAACTTCCTCCTGTCAATGCAG
Source organism: Bacteroidia bacterium (assembly GCA_044344795.1). Lineage (GTDB taxonomy): Bacteria > Bacteroidota > Bacteroidia > Palsa-965 > Palsa-965. The sequence goes on from JBIJCF010000006.1 coordinate 16,598, forward strand.
CTTCCACACTGAATTTTTTGTCCTCCACACCGCGCTTCATTTTGTAATTGACCATGCCACCGAACTGTGACCCATATTGAAGTGATGCTGCACCTCGAACAACTTCAATACGTTCTACACCATCCAACGCTGGACTGTAATATGCTTCCGGATAAGCGAAAGGATCTGCTGCAATGTCATGACCATTTTGTCTGGTATTGAATTCCCAAGAACGGTTAGGACTTAATCCGCGTGCAGAAATATTGATCCCGGTTCCTGTTCCATCATTTTCCCAAATGTTAACACCGGGAACTCGCGCAAAAACTTGCCGTGTATTATTCAGTGCCGTGTTGGCATCCAATTGACCGATAACTACGGCATCAGTTTTCTTACCTGCATTGATGATCGTTCCATCAATATCCGGTAATTTTCGTGAAGGACGGTTGGAATAGTAATCGGAAATAACAACACCATCCTTGGTTATGTCAGTACTTCTGTTTAATGATTTTACTCCGGCATTTACAACTTCACTTACTTTCGTAATTGTTACAAGTAGTGAATCTTTTTGGTAGCCAATCATTTTGAAATACACGGTATGTGTCCCGGGTTCAATATCGTCAAATCGATAATTACCGTCCGCATCCGTATAACTTCCTGTTTTACCGATATAGGCAACCGCGCCGAATAATGGTTCACCGGAAGTAGCATCTTTTACAACCCCTTTAATTGTAGCTCCGAAAAGCGATACTTGTGCTAAAACACAAATTGCAACAACAGGTATAAACTGCTTCATAAACCACGTAGAATTTGGTTGCAAAGATGTCAACCTGTACTACGTGCTGCAATACCTAATGATTGGTATTGGCATACCTACTTTTAGGTATTTATCAATGAAATTAACTTAAGGAAGCTACTAACGCACTTGCTTTCGTAAGCGCATTAGTAATACCTGCAGGATTGTTTCCGCCTGATGTTGCAAAAAACGGTTGACCTCCGCCACCGCCCTGGATTTCTTTTGCCAGATCACGAATGATGTTACCTGCATTGAGCTTTTTGGCAGCAACCAATTCGTCCGAAATAATTAAAGTCAGTGAAGCCTTGCCTCCGATTTCTGCACCCAACACCATCACCAAATTCTCCACTTGTTGACGCATTTCAAAGGCCATATCTTTTATGGCATCGGCAGAGTTTAGATCAATTTTCTCTCCAATGAAATTAATGCCGTTCACCGATTGAATCTTTTGCATCAAGTCACTTTTGATTACACGTGCTTTCTCGCGCATCAATTTCTCCAGTTCCTTTTCCAAAATGGATCGCTCTTCCTGCAAAGTTTGAATGCTCTTCAATACATCTTTCGGATTTTTTAATAGTTCTTTAATTTCCTTCACCAATCGCAACTGATCCTGGAAAAATGCTTCGGCTTTAATTGCAGAAATAGCTTCAATGCGTCGAATGCCGGCAGCAACAGCACCTTCACTCGCAATTTTAAACAAACCGATTTGACCGGTTGAATTAACGTGCGTTCCTCCGCACAATTCTATTGAATAGTTATTATCAAAGGTTACTACACGAACAACATCACCGTATTTCTCTCCGAACAATGCCATAGCGCCACGTTTACGGGCATCTTCCAATGCCATTTCACGAATGTCGGCCGGAATGTTCTCGCGAATTTTTTCATTCACAATTTGTTCGATACGCGACAACTCCTCTTCCGTTACTTTAGAAAAATGCGAGAAGTCGAAACGCAGATATTCTTCATTCACCAAAGAACCTTTTTGCTCTACATGTGTGCCCAACACCTGACGCAGTGCCGCATGCAACAAATGTGTCGCACTGTGATTGTTGGCTGTTTGTTTGCGCTTTGATGCGTCCACCAATGCAGTAAACACACGATCCGGTTGCTCCGGTAAACGTTCTGCAAAATGAACGATCACGCCGTTTTCTTTTTTAGTATCAGTAATACGGATACGTTCGTTAGCCGTTTCCAGGTAGCCGGTATCGCCAACTTGTCCGCCGCTTTCCGCATAAAACGGAGTAACATCTAAAACAATTTGGTAAAACTCTTTTCCTTTTTGCTTGACGCGACGATAACGCACAATCTTCGATTCACTTTGCATCTGCTCGTAACCAACAAATGTTGTTGTCGCCTCTTTGATGAGTTCAATCCAATCATCAGTATCTATCGCTGTTGCAGCACGAGAGCGTTCCTTTTGTTCCGATAGATATTTACTGAAACCCTCCATGTCAACAGAACAGTTTTGTTCTCGTGCAAGAAGTTGCGTAAGATCAATAGGAAACCCAAATGTGTCGTACAATTCAAATGCAAAGAAACCATCGATGATCTTGCCTTTGTTCTTGGACGCATAATCTTCAAATCGTGTGATACCTGCGGCAAGTGTACGCAAGAAGGCTTTTTCTTCTTCTTCAATTACTGAAGTAATTAATGTTTGCTGGGTGCGAAGTTCAGGGAAGAATTCTCCCATCTCCGCCGCCAATGTATCCACCAAACGACACAACAATGGTTCTTTGGTTGCTAAGAACGAATAATAATAACGCACCGCTCGACGCAGAATTCGTCTGATGACATAACCGGCACCTGTGTTGGAAGGCAACTGGCCGTCCGCAATAGCAAACGAAATTGCACGAATATGATCCGACAATACACGAATAGCGATATCTGTTTTTTCATTGTTGCCGTATGCAACGCCGGTTGACGAAGAAATTTTTTGAATGATAGGTTGAAAAACATCCGTATCGTAATTCGATTGTTTGCCTTGCAATACGCGCACCAATCGCTCAAAGCCCATTCCGGTATCCACATGTTGCGCCGGAAGTTTTTCGAGAGAACCGTCTGCTTTGCGATTGAATTCCATGAACACGTTGTTCCAGATTTCAATCACTTGGGGATGATCAGCGTTCACCCATTTTGCACCGTCTTCTTTCGCGCGCTCTTCATCACTTCTCGAATCGAAATGAATTTCTGAACAAGGTCCGCATGGACCCTGATCGCCCATTTCCCAAAAATTATCTTTTTTATTGCCGCGTAAAATGTGCGACTCGGGTAAAAACTGTTTCCACAAATCGTAAGCTTCCTGATCGAACGGTAAATTATCATCAGCACTTCCTTCAAATACGGTGGCGTACAAGCGATCTTTCGGCAACTTGTAAACTTCCGTCAATAATTCCCAACTCCATGCAATGGCTTCTTTTTTGAAATAATCGCCAAAGCTCCAATTGCCCAACATTTCGAACATGGTGTGGTGATATGTATCAACACCAACTTCTTCTAAGTCGTTATGTTTTCCGGATACACGCAAGCATTTTTGTGTATCGGCAACGCGTGGCCATTTGATCGGCGCATTGCCCAAAAACCAATCCTTGAAAGGCGCCATGCCCGAATTGGTAAACATTAACGTAGGATCATTTTTCACCACCATCGGAGCCGATGGAACAATTTCATGTCCTTTGGATTTGAAGAAATCTAAAAAGGTGCGACGTATATCTTTTGCGTTCATAATATCAACAGGTGCAAGGCACTCGAATTTTGGATTGCAAAGTTAGCCTATTTTGGTAACTTTGAGAGGCTTCGGAATAGGGGAAGTCGGTGAGTTATGTCAAAAATCCGATACCGTTACAATACCAAAACACTTTCGTACGAAAAGGCCGAAACTCCTTTCCGTGTGCGTTTGTTTCGAGTGATTTCCTTCCTGGGAACGGCTTCCGTGATTGGTGTAATTTCGGTAATTATCGCTTTCCGATATTTCGATTCGCCGAAGGAAAAGCAAATGCGTCGAGAATTGGATAAGATGCGTTTTCAATACGAACTCCTTAGTTCTCGTCTGGATAACCTGAATTTGGTATTGGCCGATCTGCAGCAACGTGACGACAATATTTACCGTGTAATTTTTGAAGCAGAACCTATTCCGAGCGAGATTCGTATGGCCGGATTTGGAGGAGCTAACCGTAACAAAGAATTGGAAGGTTACGACAATTCAGACGTGATGATCATGCTCACACAAAAAATTGATCGCGTTTCTAAACAAATTTATATTCAGTCAAAGTCGTTTGATGAAGTGATCAAACTGGCGAAAAACAAGGAAAAGTTATTGTCTTCCATTCCTTCTATCATGCCGATCTCTGCAAAAGAATTGAAAGGAACTCCCTCAGGTTACGGTTACCGTACACATCCGATTTACAAAATCGTAAAAATGCATACCGGTATGGATTTCAATGCTGCAATCGGAACACCGATTTATGCAACAGGTGATGGTGTTGTGGATCGCGCGGATGCGGAAGCTGCAGGATATGGAAGTCACGTTGTTATAAATCACGGATTCGGTTACCAAACATTGTATGGTCACATGAGTAAAATGTTGGTGAAACCCGGCCAGGTAGTGAAACGTGGCGAGATTATTGGATTAGTGGGTAATTCCGGAATTTCCAGCGGACCTCACGTTCATTATGAAGTGATTCGTAACGGTGAAAAAGTAAATCCGGTGAATTATTACTTCCTGGATTTAACGCCGGAAGAATATTTGAAAATCATTGAACAATCGGAGCAATCCAATCAATCTTTCGACTAATGCGCAATCTTTTTTTGCTGTTTGTTTTCGTTGTTTCTTCAACATTAACTGCAGGTGACACCATTCGAGTTGTAGGTGTAGGTGATATCATGATCGGAACCAATTTCCCGGGCAAAGAACATTTACCACCCAACGATGGCAAGGATATATTTACACCGGTGAAATCTTATTTGCAAGATGCGGATATTACTTTCGGGAATTGTGAGGGCACATTTTTAGATTCAGGTGGTACATTGAAAAAATGTTCTGATCCTAAAAAGTGTTATGCGTTTCGTCAGCCTACGCGTTACGCGGGATATTTGGTGGATGCCGGATTTGATGTGGTAAGCGTCGCAAATAATCATGTTGGCGATTTTGGTGAAGAAGGGCGTGTATCAACGTCCAATACATTGCGCAACGCCGGTTTACATTTTGCGGGATTGTTATCACAGCCTTCTGTGAAGTTTGAGAAAAACGGTGTGAAATATGGTTTTTGTGCATTCGCTCCAAATACCGGAACCGTTGATATTCGCGACATTCCGGGTGCAAAAGCTATTGTGCAGGAATTAGACAGCACTTGTGATATAGTGATTGTATCGTTCCACGGTGGGGCAGAGGGTGCAACTAAAAATCGTGTAACACGAGAAACTGAATTATTTCTCGGCGAGAATCGCGGGAATGTGCATGCTTTTTCACACGCTGTAATAGATGCAGGAGCAGACATTGTTTTCGGCCATGGCCCACACGTGCCGCGAGCTGTGGAGTTGTACAAAGATCGTTTCATTGCCTATAGCATGGGGAATTTCTGTACGTATTCGCGATTTAATTTGCGCGGAAATGGAGGTTATGCGCCAATCGTAATTGTTGATGTGGATTCTACCGGAAAGTTCGTGTCAGGAAAAATTATTCCTATTGTGCAATTAGGAGAAGGCGGTCCTTCTATTGATCCGAACAAACAGGCCATCTTCGAAATGCAACGTTTGACAAAAGAAGATTTTCCTGAAACACCAATCATCATTAGCGATGAAGGTGATATTCGCAGAAAGCAATAATCAGAAATAGTGAGTTAGTATGAAATACGGCGCGCCTGCAGGTAACGCTGCTGGTAGTATTTCATGTTGTAATATTCATCAATGATCACACCGCGATGTGTAGCATGAATCATCTTGATGGAGCCCGGTTTAACATCGATCACCAACGACACGTGACCCACACGCGGATTAGAAAGTGAACGTCCTTTGAAAAACATCAAATCACCTTTCCGAATATCTTCAAACTTAATTTCCTCTCCTTGTGTTGCTAATGCCGTGCTACTGGTCGGTAATGTTACACCGGCATTTCCGTGCACATAAGAAACAAAGTGCGAGCAATCGAATCCGCTTCCCGGATTCATCGCACCATAACGGTAAGGTGTTCCGATAAACTTTTTCGAGAAGTTGATCACGCTATCCGTAATCATTTCGCGTGTCACGCTATCTGCAACCACAACAGTAGCTTCCTGCTCATGAGTCACAAGCGGAGCTTCCGGTTTATCTGCAGCAAATAACCACAGCAGGTTGAACAAATAGATGAATAAGATTTTCATGACGGGTGCAAAAATAGGATAATTATGTAGAAGTCAGCAGATTAGTTATTAACGGCGGTGAATTACGCCAACACGCTAACCTTAATTACCGGAGTTTTCAGAATCTTTTGCGAGAATTCGTCAAGTGTTTTTAAGGAGTCTTCTGATTAAATTAAATTTTCTGAAAAACTTCACCGCTTCAAACCCGCAGTCTACGATTTAAATCGTAGACTGAAGTATTATCCGCACAAAACTAGTGCGTGTGCATTTTCTCACAGACATAAATTTTCCAACATCACTCTCTTTATTTCCAACATCACCTTTCTCCCTCATTCCTTTCCCTCAATTTCCTACCTTTATTCCGTATATGCCATACAAGGAAAAAGAAACCGAAAAACTGTACTACTCTATTGGTGAAGTCGCGAAGATGTTCAACGTCAATGCATCGTTAATTCGGTTTTGGGAAAAGGAATTCGATATCATCAAACCTCAGAAAAATCGCAAAGGAAATCGTTCGTTTACCGCCGCTGATATTGACAACTTCCGCCGCATCTTTCACTTGGTAAAAGAGCGTGGCTACACCCTGCAGGGTGCAAAAGAAAAACTTCGCCAAAATAAAGACGAAGTTTTCAATGAAGTGGATATGATTGCTTCTTTGGAACGCGTAAAATCGTTTTTACTCGAACTCAAAAAGAGTTTATAAAAGATTTACTCTCTGTACATAATGAAATGTTTGACCATCTCAAACGTTCCTCCCGATTTGTCGGCTTCTAATTTCACAGATTCTTTGATGGCTTTAAAGCCCGCAATTTCAATGCGAATCTCATAATTCTTATCGCCTTCCAATTCAATTTGATAATTGCCCTGAGCGCTGGAAGTGGTTGATCCAACTAGCTTTCCGGTTGCATCAAAAATTTTCACTTCTGCAGCTACAGCTTTTCCGTTGCCATCAAATACCGATCCTGTCAACAAAGACATTACAGGTCCTTCTTTCTTCTTAGGCAACAGTACGGTCATGTCCACTACCCACAAATCACGACCGCCCAATCCTCCTTGACGATCAGAATCTACGTATGCAGTTTTTCCTTCATTAGTTACCACGAACATGCGCTCGTTAGCCACAGTATTAATTGGATACCCCATGTTTACAGGTGTGCTCCATTGACCGTTTTCAAAGCGTGTCATGAAAATATCATAACCGCCCATGCTGTTGTGTCCGTTCGAGCAGAAGTATAAAGTCTTTCCATCTGCGGCCGGGAAAATTCCGCCTTCATCATATTCGGTGTTAATGGTTGGACCAAGATTAACAGGATCACTCCATTTATTCTTATCCACTTTTTTACACATCCAAATGTCTGAACGTCCGTATCCTTTCTGACCTTTGTACGGTAAATCTTGTCCGCGCTCACTCATGAAATACAAAGTGTTGCCGTCAGGAGAAAGTACTGCGCCGTCTTCAAAATAACTGGTATTAATGCCACGACCCATATTCTTTGGAGTGCCCCATTTTCCTGAACCGCTTCGTTTTGAAACATAAATTTCACCACCGCGTGCTTCTTCCGCATTGTTGATGTAGATAAACATTTGCTTACCGTCCGGAGAAATACTGCAGGCAGCATCGTGTCCTTCAGAATTTACAGAACCACGAACCAAAGTCACTTCGCCCCAGGTTGATTTCGCTGAGTCCCACGCACAATCATAAATATCTTCAAAGTAACCGCTATCCGATTCTTTATCAACATCTGCCGACTTACCATCAGGACGACGAGAAGTACAAATCATAGTCTTCCCATCTGCCGTGATTGAAGGGCGTTTATCATCGTAAGGACTATTTACAATAGCACCCAAATTTGTTACGGTAACTTTTTTCGGCGTTGCCATCATTGACTTCGCCGTTTGACATTGATTGAGGTAATAATCGATTTCTTTCGTTTTAGGAGCATTAGCCGCATTCACTGCTTTAGCTGCAATATATTCGTTAATCGCATCATCGGTTCTTCCTTTAATTTGATAGCAACGACCCAACATAAATCGAATTCCGGGATTCGCTTTTTCATTCAACGACTTCGCTTTTTCAAACTCGGCCTGAGCCCTGTCTAGTTCATCCATATAAAACAAACATTCTCCAACATGAAAAGCAAGGTTGGCATCGTTCGGATTGGTGTTCTGAACTTCTTTATACAGATTAAGTGCTTTCAAATAATCGCCTGCATTGTAAGCTTGCGAAGCATTGAATAACTTGACTTCATCGCCCGTTTTGGCAACAACATTTTGTCCTGATAAATTAAATGTAGTCAAGAGTGCGAGGAGCACTACAACAACAGAAACGTTCTTCATAAGTGGCTTATGTAATGAACAAATATAGGATTTGCCTCGAAATACAACAAGTTTGTCGCACTATTCTATGCGTTGATCTGTTGAAGAAACAGCTGCATCCCTAGAATAATTTCATTGCTAAATCGATGTTTAATATCCTGAGTCAGATATTTTTTCAAATCAACAGACGGGTATTTCGGTTGCCATTCCACAATAACATCATCTATATGATCAACTCCGTATGATAATGCGGATGCAAATTGCTGTAATACTTCTGTTGATAATTCTCGCGTGGTTACCCAAACGGCGAATGCGAAACCAAGACCTGTGTGCTTGTGCCATTCATGGGCCAGATCGTATTGATGTGGAAATTTTCCGTTCAACGAAAATGTGCGATCGCCGATGACAACTGCTGCGGTTGTGCCGTTAATATCATTTTCAAAACCGGGCTGTGCTGCTACAAATTGAGGTGAACATTTAAAATGATCGCGAAAAAGCAGCTGCACCAAACGAACGGAAGTGCGCGACTGATAATCCAGCACAACAGTTGTAATTTCTTCAACCGGAACCTGAGCATACAACATTACGGTTTGAACTGGACCAATAGCGCCAATACCAAAGCCGGGAATAATAGTCGCATTCGGAACTTGATACAATGCCCCAACAGGTAATAATCCGATGTCCGCATTTCCGTGAATTAATTTATCTGCGCACGCCGACGGAATATCTTCTGATACTGTAATCGGCAAGCCTTGTTGCACGGCATGTTGAAGTCCATAGATGTACGGCTTGGTATTGAGATATGAAACTGCGGAGACACGCACTATTTCGCTCATACTTTTTCCTCTTCTTTCATGGTTTCCAGCGTAGCCAATGTCCCTGCAGTTGCGCTCAGAACAGGACTGACAATAACTCCAAGAAATGGAATGTAAAGAAGCATGGAAAAAATAAATCCATTCCCGATTGCAATACCTTTATGTTTCCGCACAAATGACGTGCCCTGACTTAACGACAAACGCTTTCGTTCAAACGTGTAATCCATCATGCTGTATCCCAAAAAATACCAGGCAATTATCCAGAGAAAAGGAATTGTTAACCAGCCGATCACCGGAATCCACGCCACAACAAGACAGGCAACGATACATGCGGTTTCGATGAGCATGTTGCGAAGTGTTACCAATACACCGCGACCGATATCTTTAATGAATTGCCCGAAATGAAATGGGTATGTTTTTCCTGTTGTGATTTCTTCTACACGTTCTGATAGTAACGCCATGATTGGTGAGCAAAAAATTAAGACGATGTATTTGATGTAGGATGCAAATAGGAAAAACAGTAGAGCTTTCAACGCAAAACTTGCCACTAAACGAAGTATGGTGCCCAACATTCCCGTCCAGTCTTCACTGGTGGAATCAAGTCCTGTGGCTGTCATTAATTCTTCAGCCAGGTAATCGCCGAGTGCAAAGGTGCTAGCGAAGCCAGCCAACCACAGCAGCGTTAGTATTAATGCGGGATACAAAAAGTAGAGCCAAAGGTTATGCTTGGCTATAAATTCGAACGCTTTCCCGTGCGAGCTAATGCCCCTTCCTAAATCACTCCAAAATCCCATGCGGCAAAGTTCCATTTACGGTAACGGTATTGCAAGAGAATTGTGAATTTTGTGTGGATGTTGGGGTCGGAACGCAACATTTATTTGGAGTTCGATTCGCTGTAAATTCGCAAACGGTTCATTATTAATGCGTTAAAATAAGAGGCGGGTTGTGATTTTTTAGGTAATAGTGTTTCAGATACCGTGATTTTATGTACCTTTGCCGTCCCAATAATGGGGAAAACTTAATAAATCATTTATGTACCATTACGAAACCGTCTTCATTTTAACTCCCGTTTTGTCTGAGGAACAGGCAAAGGAGGCGGTGGGCAAGTTCCGCAAGCTGCTGAAAGAAGTAGGCGCTACGCTTGCGCATGAAGAATCATGGGGCCTAAGAAAGCTGGCTTATCAGATTCAGAAGAAGTCCACCGGTCATTACTATTTGTTTGAATTCACATCCAAGGATGGCAACGCTGTTGCTGCTTTGGAATTGGCATTCAAGCGTGATGAGCGCATCTTGCGCTTTTTAACCGTTAGCTTGGATAAGCACGCTGTGGCTTTCGCTGAGAAGCGTAAGACCAAGATGAAAGCGAAAAAAGAAAATGCATAATTAACCTACCAAAAGCGTAAGTCATGGCAGAAAATCAATCAGAAATCCGCTACCTGAACCCGCCTTCGGTTGAGGTAAAGAAGAAAAAGTATTGCCGCTTCAAGAAAGCAGGCATTAAGTATATCGATTATAAAGACGCTGACTTCTTATTGAAGTTTGTAAACGAGCAAGGTAAATTGCTTCCACGTCGTTTAACCGGTACATCCGTGAAGTTTCAACGTAAAGTGTCAACCGCGGTTAAGCGTGCTCGCCACTTGGCATTGATGCCTTACGTAGCAGATCAACTTAAATAATCAGGAGGAACAATATCATGGAAGTAATCTTGAAACAAGACGTAAGAAACTTAGGCTACGCGAATGACGTAGTTAAAGTTCGTCCGGGATTTGGTCGCAATTACCTGATTCCTCGTGGTATCGCTATCCTTGCTGATGCGTCAGCAAAGAAGATGCATGCAGAAAACATGCGTCAGCGTGCTCACAAAGAAGCTAAAATTAAAGCTGAAGCTGAAACGAATGCCGGTAAATTGGCAAACGTTATTGTTAAAGTTGGCGCTAAAGCCGGCGATAACGGTAAAATTTTCGGTTCAGTTACTGCTGTTCAGTTGGCTGAAGCATTGCGCAAAGCAGGTTACGACCTGGATCGTCGCAATATCACTATCGAAAACGAAGACACTGTGAAAACTGTGGGTGTATATAATGCGAAAGCGCGTTTGCACAAAGAAGTGGTTGCTACGTTCAAGTTCGAAGTAGTAGCTGAATAATCAGAAGTAACTTTATGAAAACGGCGGTCATGAAAATGATCGCCGTTTTTTTTATTCATAATTAACTGATCATTTTATTCGTAACGCAAGGCTTCTATCGGATCCAGCTTCGATGCTTTAACAGCAGGATATAATCCGGAAACAAGTCCTACCGCAAGACAAATTCCAAGCCCTAATAATATCCAGCCCCAAGGCATAATAAACGCGCTATCAAAAGCCGCACTAACTCCCAGTCCCAAGAGCAAAGCCAACAAAACGCCCATCAATCCTCCAACCTGACAGATCACTACGGCTTCCACCAAAAACTGATTTCTGATATCGCTTCGCGTAGCGCCTAATGCTTTTCGCGTACCAATTTCACGTGTACGCTCAGTTACACTTACCAACATAATATTCATTAAACCAATTGCTGCACCAAGCAAAGTTATAATGCCAATGATCGTTGCTCCTGCTGTTACATAACTCAAGTTATCAATCAAGGTTGCTGCAATAGTATCGCTTTTGGTAATCTCAAAATTATCGTCGGCACCAATTTCACATTTGCGAATTATTCGGAAAATGCCCGTGGCTTCCGCAATGCTCATTTCCATTAATGCCGCGTTTTCTGCCAACACATTAATCGTAAAGGTCATGTCGGGTCGTGAGAAATATTGACGCACGTTTTCTACCGGCAACAATGCAATCTTATCGCCTCCAAATCCCATGCTGGCGCCCTTTGATGCTAACACTCCAATGACACTATACTTGCCGGATCCAACACTAATCACTTGCCCGATCGGATCTTCATTTTTGAATAATTTTTTAGCCATGTCGGCTCCTAGTATCGCCACGTTCGCGCCATCCAGAATTTCATTCTCTGTGAAATTTCTTCCCTGGCTTAAACTGTATCCGGAAGTCTCAATATAATTCTCGTCCGTGCCGAATACTTGAACATTAGGATCAGTCTTGATCGATTTATATTTTAAGGTCGCCGCCATCGAAGCCATCGTTGAAACAGAAACGGTGCCTGCGAAATTGTAACGCTCTTTAAACTCCATCGCTTCCCTAAATGTGATACTGCGATAACGTTTAGGTTGTTTGCCTCCTCTCCCGATACGAATTACGGTTTCGCGATTACGAATGGTAAAAGTATTGGCGCCCATGCTCGAAAAGTTGCTATTCAACGCAGCTTTAATAACATCAATAGCCGTTAAAGTTCCTACCAGCGCGGCAATTCCAAGAGAAATGATCAGTGCTGTCAGAATGGTACGCAGCATTTGACCCTTAATGGCATTAAGTGCTATGCGTATATTTTCTTTCAAATGCGATTGCATGATTTCAAAGGTAGGTATTTGATTGCGCCCTGTTTCCTCGAAATACCAAAAATGCGGTATTGCAGGAGTTGCGAACCATGAAATCAGCTAAATTTGTTCTCCTTAAAAACGTCATACTTAAACCAAATTTTGCTCATATGCCATTTGATATTGAAATGATTCGTGAGGTGTACAAAAACCTCCCTTCGAAAGTGGAAGCCGCTCGTAAACTGGTGGGTCGTCCGTTAACACTTTCTGAAAAAATATTGTATGCGCACTTAACCGGCGATATGCCTGCAAAGGCTTTCGAGCGCGGTAAAGATTATGTGGACTTTAATCCTGATCGTGTAGCTATGCAGGATGCAACTGCACAGATGGCGTTGTTGCAATTCATGCAGGCGGGTCGTAAGAAAGTTGCGGTTCCTTCAACTGTGCATTGCGATCACTTGATCACGGCAAAAGTTGGTGCTAAAACAGATTTGGAAGTAGCGAATACTGAAAGTAAGGAAGTGTACGATTTCCTCGCTTCCGTTTCCAATAAATACGGCATAGGTTTCTGGAAGCCGGGCGCAGGAATTATTCACCAGGTTGTTTTAGAAAATTATGCGTTCCCTGGAGGTATGATGATCGGAACGGATTCGCACACTGTAAATGCAGGTGGATTGGGAATGGTGGCTATCGGTGTTGGTGGTGCTGATGCGTGCGATGTAATGGCCGGCTTACCTTGGGAACTTAAGTTTCCGAAATTGATCGGTGTGAAATTGACAGGTAAATTAAGTGGCTGGGCAGCTCCGAAAGATGTTATTCTGAAAGTTGCCGGTATTCTTACCGTTAAAGGTGGAACCGGTTGCATTGTGGAATATTTTGGTGAAGGCGCAATCAGCATGAGTTGTACAGGTAAAGGTACAATCTGTAATATGGGTGCTGAAATCGGAGCAACAACGTCAACATTCGGTTACGATGCGTCAATGGAACGTTATTTGCGCGCAACAGGACGCAACGAAGTTGCTGATCTGGCTAATGGCGTGAAAGAACACTTGACTGCTGATGTAGAAGTATATACAAATCCGGAAAAGTATTTTGATCAGGTAATTGAAATTAATTTATCCGAGTTGGAACCGCACCTCAATGGTCCATTCACTCCGGATTTGGCTACTCCTATCAGCAAGATGAAAGAAGTTGCCGCAGCACAAGGTTGGCCTACTAAGGTTGAAGTTGGTCTGATCGGTTCTTGTACCAACTCTTCTTATGAAGATATTTCCCGCGCGGTTTCTATCGCTCAGCAGGTTGCCGATAAAGGTTTGAAGACCAAAGCGGAATACTGCATCAATCCTGGTTCTGAACAAATTCGTTACACCATCGAACGTGACGGATTCCTCAAGATTTTCGATAACATCGGTGCAACTGTGTTTACCAATGCGTGCGGACCATGTATCGGAATGTGGGATCGTATGGGTGCTGAGAAGCAAGAGAAGAACACCATCGTTCACTCGTTCAACAGAAACTTTGCGAAGCGTGCTGACGGAAATCCGAATACGTTCGCGTTTGTCGCATCTCCTGAGTTAGTAACCGCGCTTGCTATTGCAGGTGACTTGACTTTCAATCCTGCAACAGATTATTTGATCAACGAAAAAGGGGAGAAGGTAAAGTTAGATGAGCCGAAAGGCGATGAATTGCCGACACGCGGTTTCGCTGTTGAGGACGCCGGATATATTGCTCCTGCAGCAGATGGTAGTAACTTAACAGTGAATGTTTCTCCAACTTCAGATCGTTTGCAATTGCTCGATCCATTTGATGCTTGGGAAGGTGTTGACTTGAAAGGAATGAAATTGTTGATCAAGGTGAAAGGCAAGTGTACAACCGACCATATTTCTATGGCAGGTCCTTGGTTGAAATATCGCGGTCACCTGGATAATATTTCTAACAACATGTTGATTGGTGCCGTGAATTTCTTCAACGATAAAACGGACAACGTGAAGAATCAGTTAACCGGTGCATACGAAGGTGTTCCACAGGTTCAGCGTGCCTATAAGGCCTCTAAAATTGGTTCTATCGTTGTAGGTGATGAAAACTACGGTGAAGGTTCTTCTCGTGAGCATGCGGCTATGGAGCCTCGTCATTTGGGTGTTCGTGCAGTATTGGTGAAATCATTTGCACGTATTCACGAAACTAACCTGAAGAAACAAGGTATGCTGGCATTGACATTTGCCGAAAAAGCGGACTATGATAAAATTCAGGAGAATGACATCATTGATATTGTGGGCTTAACTTCATTCGCTCCGAACACACCATTAACACTGGTGTTGAATCATGCGGATGGTACTTCCGATGAAATCAAAGTGAATCATTCTTACAACGAACAGCAAATTGAGTGGTTCAAAGCGGGTGGTGCATTGAATATCATTCGTGCGAACGTTAAAGCGTAATTAACTGATTCAAATTTTAGAAAAGCGAGCTATAATGCTCGCTTTTCTTATTTTAGTGGTGCTATGTCACGAATTGTACTCTTCCTCGTTATCTGTATTTGCGCTGTTCATCTTGATGCGCAAACCGTTACGTATAAGTCAAAACGTGATTCGTTAATTACGTATCGGAATACCACTGATACCAATTACATCAGAAAATATCCGAACCGTTTGATTCTGACGTTGTATCAATCGTATCGTCAGTACGATATTCGTTTTACGCAAAATTTATTGCAGGACACTTTAGGGTTATCTGCGCCACGTTTGATCGCTGATGCGAATGTGGTTACGGGATTGACAGTGGATTTCGATAAAATTTCTTTTTCTTTCGGACTAAAATCTACACCTCCGACGGACGCTCAAATAGCACAAAAAGGCAAAACAACCTATCGTACATTCTCTTTGTCGTTAAGTGCTTATCGTTTTCGGTTCGAAGGTGCATTTCGTCGTTACAAAGGATTTTACGACTTGGCGCCGGCACGATTTGATACGCTGAACAATAAATATTATCAGCGTCCGGATTTGGATGTAATGTCATTTCGATTTAGAACGCTTTACATCTTTAATAAAAGAAAGTTTTCATACAATGCCGCCTATTTCAATACACATCGGCAGATTAAGTCCGCAGGGACTTGGCTCGCAGTCGGCAACTTTTATAATTATAAGGTGGCTTCCGATTCAGCAATTATTCCATTTAATGCACGACCGTTTTATGGCAACTGGAATCGTATGAATCAATATGGTGTGATTGGTATTTCTGCAGGAGTAGGAGCATCGTATACACTTGTGTTATTTAAACGATTATACGCCAACTTTACTTTGATCGGCGGTCCCGATTTTCAGCACCGAACAATGGTGAGTGAAGAAGATGCGTTAACGAAAAAATACTGGAAGACGGGTTATGCGGGTGATACGCGAATTGCTCTAGGATTAAATTCTAAGAATTTCTTTATGTCCTTGACATATCGTCAGGAGTATAACTCTTATCAACTCACCAACTTTAGAATTGAACCGCGCTTTATTTCGGTTGATTTCAACGTCGGATACCGCTTCCCATTCAAAGAAAGACGTTGGGTAACGAAGTTGAAATCCAATAAGTGGTACCAATTGTTGTAATCGATTTTGCTTGCTACGTGTTTTCAATAATGTAGCGTGCAACTTTCTCCATCAAGTGTGCGCGGTCTTTACCCAGTACGTTGTGCAAGTGCAAAGGATAAACAAAGTAGTCCAGCTGAACCCCTTGGTCCACGCATGTTTTCAAATATGCCAGACTGTGTTGCCAAACCACCACATCGTCAGAAGTTCCGTGAATGAGCAACAGATTCCCTTCTAAGCGATCAGCATAACGGAACAAACTGGAATTCTTATATCCAACCGGATTTTGCTCAGGAGTGTCCATGTATCGTTCTGTGTACATGATTTCGTAGTAGCTCCAATCAATTACCGGCCCTCCTGCAACACCTGTTTTATAAAGTCCCGGTGCTCTGGTCATCAACGAAGTTGTCATGAAACCACCATAGCTCCACCCGTATACCGCCATCCGTTTCCCGTCCACATAACGCAGCGAACGCAAATATTCATTTCCTTTTTTCTGGTCAGCAATTTCTTCGTCTCCTAAATTCCTGAAGGTTGCTTGTTCAAATTCTTTCCCACGATTTTCACTTCCACGCCCGTCAACAGTAAATACAACAAAACCTTGTTGCGCCATGTAGTACAGAAATAAATCACTTCCGCCCAACCACGATTTGGTAATCAACTGTGCATTCGGTCCATTGTACACATACGTGAGCGAAGGATATTTTTTCGTGGAATCAAAATCAGCAGGTAAAAACATTCTGCACCACAAATCCGTTTTATCGTCTGCAGCTTTTATTGAGAATAATTTCATAGAACATGCTTTGTAATCCTGTAACGGGTTACGAGAAGTTTTTAAATTATTAATCAGCTTGCCACTGTTGTTGTAAACGTCAATTTCTCTTGGAATTTCGGGCGAAGAAAAATTGGAAATGAAACGCGTATACGAATCATTAAACGACGCACGTACCACTCCGTTCGTTCGGCTAATGGCAGTGTTGGTAGCATCGGATATTTTTACTTTATAAATAACACGTGTAATATCACCAAACGGAACTCCTTCGTAATAGGCGAATTCTCCTTTCGCATCAACACCAAAAAAATCAGTAACAATTATTCCTCCGGTTCCGTTGGCTTGTGGTGTTGGTGTAAGTTTAATAACTACTTGACCTTTCGTATTATATAAATACAAGGCATTACAACCTTCTGCTTCGCTTTGCCAAATAAATTGATCGAGGCGACCCGGCATGAAAACCATGGGATGTAGCGGTTGCACATACTTTTCGTCCTTTTCTTCAAAAATGGTCTCTTCGAAAGCACCTGATGCTGCATTGTAACGATTCATTTTTAAATAATTCTGATCACGGTTTAATACCGCAACATAAATTGACGCATTATCAGGTGTCCAGGCTACGTTGGTTAAGTATTGCTCTTTGGGTTCGCCGGTTTGTATTGGAACTTGTTTTCCCGTCTCGATATCGTAAACGATTAAAGTAACCTGATGACTTTTCGCTCCAGCCATTGGATATTTAATTTGACGTGATCGCGCAGGCTGCTCACCAACCTCTATAATCGGATAATCCGTTACCATGGTTTGATCCATACGATAGTAAGCCAGATAGCGCCCATTTGGCGACCAAAAAGTTCCTTTATGAATACCGAACTCATCACGATGCACACTTTGTCCATTAACAATGTTTACATCTGCATCATTGGTAATTGAAATAATTTGTTCGCCCTTTGCAATGAATAAATTATTGCCTGAGGTGAATGCGATCGCACCGGTTGGCGCTTCATCGAAATTAGCAGCACCCGCAGGAAATGCCGGATTACGTTGTGCAGTAACTTTTTTCGATTTGGTATTGTAACGCATCTTGTAAGCTCCGTTTTCGTACTCGAATTCCACCGGCGTAACCCAATTCAAGAATGGCATGTATTCCAGTAATTCTGCTCCCTGAAGTTTTAATGCAGCCGTCTTTTCATTCAACTCATTTAACGTTACTAACTTCTTTGCAGCACCTTTTGAATCCGCATCATTAATCATCACGGTAAAGCGACTGTCGATAACATCAACATAGGAATATTGTTTTCCTCCCGGAATCCATGTCAACTGGGCGAGACCTTGAGGGGAAAGTTGTCCGCGTTTAAGAATGATATCCGATGTAGATAACATCTTCTGTTGTGCAACTGATACAACGTAAAACAATACGAAGACAAAAGTGAGAATCCGTTTCATGGTTATTTATAATGTGATGATACCTTCAATTTTAGATGCCTGCTCGTAAATAGCAATTACACTCTCCGGGCTTAACATGACTTCCTTTGCTGTAATGCCGGTATATTTTCCTTTAGATGAAGGCATGGTTGAAATTTCGGCATTTTCGGAAAACAAAGCTTCCACCAGCGCCATATTTCGATTGTCGGAAGTTATAATGAACTTAAACATATATAGCTTCGGCCAATCTTTATCTTCTTGTAATTTCTTCAGTAGTTCTGAATAATCAGTGTTTGCCATGTTATAAATATCCTCCTAATTTTCTGCGGTCTCTTTTTGTCGGACGACCTTTGCCTGTAAAGAATACAGAAGGTATCACTTCTTTCGCCACTTTTAATTTTTCATATTCTTCTTGTGGAGTTAAGTCCTCCATGTACTTTATCACTAAGGCTGCACCTACTCTGGATGTAGGGAAATCAATAACGCGCACTGTTCTGGTGATCATTCCTGTTTTAAACGAAATAACATCACCAACAATCAATTCTTTGGATGGTTTGGTCGGCTGATCATTCCATTTGATTTTACCCCCTTTAACAGCAGTAGCGGCAAGTGTACGTGTTTTAAATAAGCGCACGCACCACAACCATTTATCGATCCTGTTATTGGCTTCCAAAGCATACCAAAGGTAAGCACTTTACGTCGGGTTTCGCGGATTCACAGGAAGCGGTACTTTTGCACCTATGGTAATTTATAATCCTAAAGATTGGTTCAAACTCATCTTTGCGTTTCACAAGAGCGATACGTTCCGAATGTTGATTCCTGCTTTGTTCACTATTGCAATAGTATGCTTTGGAATTGTCTATATCGAAATTGAAGTGTGGCACATGAAATACAAGAGCACGATAGCGATGCATTCGCTGTTAGGTTTTGTTATTTCGTTGTTGTTAGTTTTTAGAACCAATACAGCATACGACCGTTGGTGGGAGGGAAGAAAAATGTGGGGAGCGTTCGTAAATCATTCGCGTAGCCTGGCAACTAAAATTGAGGTTGCCGTTGATGTTTCGCTAAAAACGGAACGTGCTAAAATGAACGCACTATTGTGCAATTATTTCATTGCTGCAAAAGATCACCTGCGTGGTGTGCGAAGCAGTAAAGAGTGGAAAGTCGTTTCGGGCTTAGATAATGATACCATTGTTATGGCCGATCACGTTCCTAATAGAATCATCGTGGAACTCAGTCGCGAAATAGAATCGCTGCGTAAGGCAGGTAAGATATCAGATATGCAATGGCTGAGCATGCAGGATGAACTTCGTATGTATAGTGAATCGTTGGGTGCATGTGAACGAATTCGTTCAACTCCGATTCCGTACTCTTATAGTTTGTTCATTAAGAAAATCATCTTCCTCTACACGTTAACAATGCCATTTGGCTTTGTAACAGATTTCGGTTATTGGACGATTCTGGTCACCACGTTCATCTTCTATGCGTTTGCAAGTTTGGAGTTAATCGCAGAAGAGATAGAAGATCCATTTGGAACCGACGCCAATGATTTACCAACCGATGAACTTGCAGGAAAGATCGGTAAACAGATCGACGATATTCTTAAAGTTTAGTTTTTTAAGCTGAATCGTTCAGTAGCCATTTCTTCAATGGCTTTACCAATCGCCAGACATGCTGTTGCTGCAGGACTTGGAGCATTTAATACGTGGATGGCGTTGCCGTGATATTCAATTTTAAAATCGTCTATCATGTTTCCTTCAGGTGATAATGCCATAGCACGCACTCCGCAACGACTTGCAACAATATCATCTTCTTCCAAAGTTGGAATAAGTGTACGTAATCGTTTCAGGAAAAATGCTTTTGAAAATGCACCACGATATTCGTCCCATCCGAATTTCAGATTTTTTCCGAAGAACTTCCAAGTGCCGCCAAAGCTTAGTGCTTCAGCCGTGTCGCCCAAACTGAAAGAAGTTTTGGAATAACCTTCGCGTTTGAAAACGAAAACTGCGTTAGGCCCGCATTCTACACCACCATGAACCATGCGCGTAAAGTGAACTCCCAAAAACGGATACTTCGGATTAGGAACGGGGTAGATGAGGTGTTTAACCTTACTTAATCCTTTTTCAGTTAAATCGTAATAGTCACCACGGAAACCTACAATTGCCGCATCAGATTTAGCGCCTTCTTTTTTAGCAATACGATCACTGTGCAAACCGGCGCATGTTACTAGGTATTTAGCATTAAACACGCCGCGATTGGTTACAATATCGGTACTGTCTGCTTTACGAACAAAGTCCTTGGCTTCTGTCGATAAAAACACTTTGCTTCCTGTAAATTGTTGCTCCAGCAATTCTCCTAATTTTCGCGTAATGCCCGGGAAGTCAATAATACCGGTACATCCAATGCGAATACCGGCAATACCTTCAACAAAGGGTTCAATGTCTTTAATCTGCTTACTGTCGATCAACTCAATATCTTCAACACCATTTGCAATACCATTGTTATAAACTTTATGCATGTGCGCCAGTTCGCTTTCATGCGTAGCAACAATTACTTTACCGCAGATGTCGTGTGCAATTTTATGCTCTTTGGCGAATTGAACCAATTCACGACGACCGTCTACACAATTCTTTGCCTTGTATGAGCCGGGTTTGTAATAAATACCGGAATGTATCACACCCGAATTACGTCCGGTTTGATGCGCAGCCAACGTGCTTTCCTTTTCAAGAACAGCAACTTTGAGATGAGGATATCGTGAATTGATTTTATAAGCTGCTGCGAGGCCAACACAACCGCCTCCTACAACAACAACGTCGAAATGAGAATTTTCCTGATTCACTAGATTATAATTTGAGCAAAGATAACGTGTTCTGTTTCCATTTTGTTTATGAAAATATGCCATTTTATGAATCGGTAATGCGGGTATCTTTACGCCATGAATTTGCAGAACGATTTGATTTTACGTGCGGCACGCGGCGAACAAGTGGAGCGCACTCCTGTATGGTTAATGCGTCAGGCGGGACGTGTATTGCCTGAATATCGCGAAGTGCGCGCCAAGATGGGCGGATTTATTGAGTTGGTTAAAACTCCTGAATTTGCTGCCGAAGTAACTATTCAACCGGTGGATATTTTAGGTGTGGATGCCGCAATTATTTTTTCGGATATTCTCGTAATCCCGGAAGCGATGGGATTGCCTTATAAAATGGTGGAAGCGCGCGGACCATGGTTCGAGAAAACCATCACCAGCATGGAAGATGTGGAGCGTGTGCACATCACCGATGGGTATACCGAACTTCAATATGTACACGATGCTTTACGTTTAACTAAATCATCATTGGGAGGTCGCGTGCCGTTAATCGGTTTTGCCGGTGCGCCTTGGACAATTCTCGCTTACATGGTGGAAGGAAGCGGTTCTAAAACTTTTTCTAAAGCCAAGAAGTTTTTATACACGCAACCTAAGGCTGCACATTTGTTGCTGGAGAAGATTGCAATTAGCACTACGCATTATCTTAAAGCACAAGTGGAAGCGGGTGCAGACATGGTGCAGCTTTTCGATTCATGGGCAGGAATTCTTTCTCCTGCGCAATACAGAGAATTTGCATTGCCGTATATCGCCCAAATTTGCGATGAACTGAATACCAAAGTTCCTGTAACTGTCTTCGCAAAAGACGCACACTTTATTCGCAAGGATTTTGCAGCATTGAACTGCAATACAATAGGCCTTGATTGGACCATGGATGCTACTGAATCGCGTACAATAATTGGTGTGGGGAAAACGCTTCAAGGCAATATGGATCCTTGTTTGTTATACGCGGACGAAGCCGTTATTGTGCGTGAAACTGAAGCAATGCTGCAACAGTTTGGTCCGCAACGTCATATCGCCAATCTGGGCCACGGTTTGTATCCTGATCTCGAAAAATCGAAGGTTAAATTATTTGTTGATACAATTAAGGCCTACCGGCATTAATAAATAACGGTAAAGTTTATATTTGATAAACGTTACCCGTATGAACCGTTTTCTCATCCTCTTGGTTGCGCTTTTGTTTTCCGCAGCCGGTTTCTCTCAAAGCACACAAACAATTCGCGGAACTGTTGTTGATGCAGTTTCAAAATCGCCACTTCCCGGCGTAATCGTGATGCTGTTTAAGGACTCGTTACGATTAAAACCTGCCGTAACTGATGTGAACGGCGTATTTCGTTTTGCTGATGTTCATGTCGGACGCTATGATCTGCAAGCACGTTTTACGGGATATCAAACACTGTACGCGTCCAATCTGATTCTTACTGCAGGCAAGGAGTTAGTGCTCAATCTGGAAATGGAAGAGCTGGTGATCAATAAACAGGAAGTAGTTATTACCGCCGATAAGAAAGAAGGCACAGTAAACGAAATGGCGACAGGAAGTGGTCGAATGTTTTCTGTGGAAGAGACGAATCGTTATGCAGGAAGTCGAGGAGATCCGGCACGTATGGCATCCAACTTTGCCGGTGTTCAGGGCGCTGATGATTCCCGAAATGATATTGTCGTACGTGGTAATTCGCCAAGCGGTGTGCTGTGGCGTCTAGAGGGAGTGGATATTCCTAATCCGAATCACTTTGCTATTGAAGGAACTACGGGAGGTCCAGTGAGTATTTTAAATAATAAAGTGTTGTCGAATTCAGATTTTTTCACGGGTGCATTCGCTGCAGAATATGGTAACAGCATAGCTGCTGCATTTGATTTGCGTATGCGCAATGGTAACAATGAAAAGTTTGAGTTCAATGGTCAGTTTGGTTTTTTGGGTACGGAGTTATCCGCGGAAGGTCCGCTTAAAAAATCTTCCGGCGCATCATTCCTGGTGAATTACCGCTATTCGACATTGCGCATGTTTGAAGCTGCGAACATTCCGATTGGAACCGGCGCTGTCCCTTCGTATATGGATGGTGCTTTCAAATTGAATTTTCCATTGAAGAACGGTGGCAACCTTTCTTGGTTCGGAATTGGTGGTAATAGTAAAATTGATATTATCGTGAGTGAATACACGGCGTATGCAGATGAATTGTACGGAGAAGATAGTCGCGATCAATATTTCAGAAGTGGCATGTTTGTTTCCGGTGTTGTTTATGCAAAGCCACTGAATGAAACTACATTCTTTCGTGCCGTTGTTGCAGGGAGCAGACGGTATTCTTCTGCACACCATGATTTGGTATGGAGAAGTCCTTCTTTTAATCTCGATTCCATCACGCCCAAAATGGGATATCGCAATGATGAAGATCGCGTATCAATGAATTGGTATATTTCAAAAAAACTCTCTTCACGTACAACATTGAAGGCAGGAATGTTCAACGACTTGTACCGAAATACGCTGCAAGACAGTATTCATAGTGAAGTAACGTTCTTGTTTTATAATCGACAGGATTATTCGGGTTCTTCATTTCTCATTCAGCCATACGCACAATTGCGTTTTCGTCCGAACGATAAACTGACATTGAATGCCGGTTTGCACGGACAGTACTTTACACTAAACGGAAGTACAGCCGTGGAGCCGCGTTTGGGAATGCGCTACGCAATTAACGATCTGAATTCAGTTCATGTTGGAGTGGGTATGCACAGTCAGATGTTGCCGGCATACGTGTATTATTCGCATCGCCCTTCGTTAACCGCTGATAATAATTTGCACAACAAAAATCTTGATTTCATCAGAAGTTATCATTCCGTGGTAGGGTATGATCGCATTCTTTCTGAGAGCATGCGTTTAAAAGCGGAGGCGTATTATCAGTACTTGTATGATGTTCCTGTAGATGTTGCTGCATCTTCATTTTCTGTGCTGAATCAAGGTACAGGATTCAGTCGTTATTTCCCGGATTCGCTGGTAAATTCGGGCACCGGTCAGAATTATGGTGTAGAATTAACGCTTGAAAAGTTCTTTAGTAAAAACTATTTCTTCATGACCACACTATCTCTGTTTGATGCAACCTATAAAGGAAGTGATGGTGTGACGCGCAATACCGATTTTAATACTCGTTATGCATTTAACGCCTTAGCAGGAAAGGAATTTAAAATCAACGACAAACAAACCATTCAGTTAGGAACAAAACTGACGATGGCCGGAAAGCGTTGGTATACGCCAATTGATACTGCTGCATCTGCAATAGAAAATGACGAAGTGTTGGTGGATTCGCTGCGAAATACGGTGCAGTTTTCACGTTCTTATTTGCGTGTAGATATACGCGTGGTATGGCGCATGAATACAAAAAAGCTTACACATGAAATTGGTATTGACGTAGTCAACGTGTTAAATAGAAAAAATATTTTAGGGTTAACGTATTCGCCTAATCCTGTAACACCTTCCGCAAATCCGGTGGTGGAACAATATCAATTGGGATTGTTACCGCTGTTCTATTACAGTATTGACTTTTAGATTTTGAAATAGTCTTTCAAATCTTCAATCAGCTGTTTCGGATTTTCGAGATGCGCCGACTTCTTGGTTTCAGTATAAACAGTATTCAATTTGTCTCTGTACTGTTTTCTCTCGCTGAGCAGCCACTGTGCAGCATAGTACAACGCTTTTATGG
The DNA here is from genome assembly GCA_044344795.1 of Bacteroidia bacterium. Classification (GTDB taxonomy): domain Bacteria; phylum Bacteroidota; class Bacteroidia; order Palsa-965; family Palsa-965. The sequence goes on from JBIJCF010000006.1 coordinate 41,578, forward strand.
TTAAATCATTCTCCGGAAGTTTGGAGCTGCTTGACGTGATTTTTTCGTAACGTTTATAACACTCTTGTACACGCTGATATTCCCCCAAATTGAAATACGCCATAATCAACGTAGCGAACAGCTGGTCGTATAACCGGTGAAACGCCACCTGCTGATAATTGAACAACAAACCTTCAAGAAGCTCAGTTACTTTTTTCTGATCACGTTCACTACCCATCAGCAGATAACAACAATAAATATTGTTCATATTGATGTGTCGCATATGCATATTCTCTTCATGCCACGATGCGTTTTTAAGAATACGTTCACACGTTGCACGACCAAGTTGAAGCTGTTGCTTAATATCTTCCGGTAAATGTTCATTCCAATTTTTTCGATACGATCTGCCGTATTTACTTACAATTCCACTAATCTGAATACTCAGGAATGCGATCTCTGCCGCTTTCAGATAGTTTTTCCAGAACAATGGTGTGTTTTTCTTTTGCAACAATCGTGATGCTTCTTTTTGCATTTCCTCCTGCGGAAGTTGCAAAATCAAAAGCTTTAAGCGCAAATAATCAACGTTCAATTCAATGTCATCCGAGAATGGAAATACCACGTAGGGATTCTTTTCAAGTTCCTCGGCAATAGTATTTAATTCTGCTAAAGTCTTTTCTGAATAGAAACGCGGATCGTTTAGAAAATGTAAACTGTAACAACTTCCGTATCTGCTTAGAATCCGAACAGCAAATGACGTATGGTGATGCAGCGATGCGAAAAAACTAAGATGCTTTTCATTCTCCACAAGATCTATAACCGACTTGTCCTTGAAATGCAAGTTGCTTCGTATGTAAAGGTACAAACTGTTTAGCGCGAGCTCAGATTCAATGTTAATATGATTTCTTTCGAGATAGCGAACGGCTTCCGATTTACGCTCACGTATGTATGCTTGTTGTGCCAGAAACTGAAGAATGGGACGAGCTGTGGAGTAATCTTCAATTTTTTCTGCAATGTCGAGTGCTATTTCAGCAAGCTGCTCCGCCTTGTTAACTTTAGCTGTATTCACTAACCGCTCTATTCTACCAATAGTGCTATTGAGGTATGATGGATAATTTCTGCTAAGAAAAGCTGTGAGTTTAAATGCGTGGTGCGCAAGCTGGAAAAATTTTCGTTTTTCTACAGCGCCGGCTTTTTCGTAAATGAGTTTGCAAAGTTCGTCAGAGTCTTTTTCTGTAATTCCCATTTTCCGGGATTCTTGAATAAGGCGAAGTGGCAATTCGGCTTTAATAGTTTTAAAATGTTCGCACAACGCCTCGTAATGGAAGTCGTCGAGTAGGACAATCACTTTCTGTATACTTAGCATATGTCGGTACTTGCTTCTGGCTGTTGCAACAGAATCTTTATAAAACCTTCGGACTAAAGTTAAACATTTGTCTATGTTAATTGTAATGTCAACGTGTTCGGTCGATTTGATCTTGTTTTCGCGAGTTGGTATACAAAAACTGATTTTGAACAATTAAAGAGATTTTTTTTCACTCGACAGAGAACTGATGTTTGTCCAACCTAATTTTAAATAATGAAAAACATATTGTTACTGCTTTGCATTTTACTGCTCGGCGAAATTTCTGCCCAGTCTTTTGCTATTGGACATCGTAATGTAATTTACATCGATCCCTCCCGTAATAACAGACAGATCGAAACTGAGATTTATTATCCTGCTAACATTGCAGGTGATAATGTTGCAATAGCGCAGGGACAGTTTCCTGTTATTTCATTCGGTCATGGTTTTGTGATGGTGTGGAGCGCGTATCAGAATATCTGGTCTTCTTTAGTGCCGCAAGGTTACATTGTTATGTTTCCAAGAACCGAGGGTAATACATCCCCAAGCCACGCTGAATTTGGCCGCGATCTCGTATTTTTAATTGGGAAAATGCAGTCAGAAGGAACAACAGCTAATTCTCCGTTCTTCGGTGCAGTTGGAGCTACGAGTGCAATTATGGGTCATTCTATGGGCGGTGGCTCTTCCTTCCTTGCAGTAGAAAATAATACTACGATTACTACGATGATTACTCTTGCTGCAGCCAATACAAATCCTTCATCTGTTGCTGCTGCTGCAAATATTAGTGTTCCATCATTAGTGATCGCCGGTGAAAACGACTGTGTAGCGCCTCCTGCACAACACCAAATCCCCATGTATAATGGACTAAGTTCTTCATGTAAAACTTACGTTGAAGTTAAAGGAGGCGGACATTGCTACTTTGCCAACAATAATTTTAACTGTTCTTTTGGTGAAGGGACTTGTACTCCGAATCCGACCATTACCAGAGCGGAGCAACAAGATGCCACACAGGATTTGATGAATTTGTGGCTGGCATATTTCTTAAAAGGAGATTGTCCTTCATGGGAATCATTCGGGGATTCATTGCTTACTTCGCCTCGCATTACTTCTCAAAGCACATGTCTGTACCCACCGCCCGTTGTTACAATTAATGCAAATGTCCTGACATCTTCTCCCGCTGTAACGTATCAATGGATGCTAAACAATGCCGCAATTCCCGGTGCTGATTCTTCATCCTATACGATTCCCGGAATTGGATCTTACCATGTGGAAACAACATATTACAATTCTTGTGTTTACGTTTCAGCTCCGATAGTAATTACAGGCACAGGAGAAACTGACACACCAAGTACATTTGAAATATTTCCGAATCCTGTTACACATGCAGTAACACTACAATGGAATTCCGGTTCAGTTATTCCGGATGCAGTTCAGATTATTGGAATCAATGGTGTTGTCATTAAGGTGCAGCAAGTGTCAACCGGAAACGCCATACAAATTCAAGTTGAGGATTTAGCTCCGGGTTTCTACATGATACAACCACTGCGTAATGGTCATGTGTTGACCACACATAAAATGATTAAACAGTAAGCGCGCTTACAATTGAAACCAGTTAATCGGTTCTTTCCCGAATTCAATCAGATAGTAATTGGTTTTACTGAAATGTCTGCAACCGAAGAATTTCGTAGCAGAAAAAGGGGAAGGGTGCGCTGCTTCCAGAATTTTGTGTTTATCAAGATTGATTAAACTTTTCTTTTCACGGGCATGAGCGCCCCAAAGAATAAAGACAAGTCCTTCACGATGATCAGAAAGATGACGAATAACGTTATCCGTAAATATTTCCCAGCCTTGTCCGCGGTGTGAGGCCGGTTGTGCTTCTCGAACGGTAAGTGTTGTGTTTAATAGCAAAACGCCTTGTTTCGCCCAACCTGATAAATCACCGGTTTTTGGGTATGGCACATTCAGGTCTTTTTGCATTTCCTTAAAAATATTTACCAACGATGGCGGATGCTTAATGCCCGTAGAAACCGAGAAACACATGCCGTTCGCTTGCCCGAATCCGTGATACGGATCTTGTCCGATAATAACAACTTTAACTTCTTCGAAAGGCGTGTGATTGAAGGCATTAAAAATTAAAGGGCCGGGAGGATAAACCGGAAATTGTGACTTTTCTTCCAACAAGAATTGCTTGAGTGCTAAAAAGTAGTCTTGTTCGAATTCGTTCTGTAGTGCTTTCGCCCAACTGGGGTGAATCTGCGGATAAACGGAAGTGGACATACAATAATTAGTTAAAATCTAAACAAAACACAAACTTTTAGGTTAAATACAAGGTTCACGAATGTACAGGTTGCTTGTTAATAAAAAAAAACTCAGTAACTTGATCTGTCAGATCGTATCAACTAATTTCGCCAAGATATTGTAACTATACACAATTAATCATACATCTGAAACTATGAAAAAAGTTTTTTTAGCCCTCTTTGTTGCGGCATTGGTATCATCCGTTGCTGTTTCCTGTAAGTCGAAAGAAAAGTGTGACGCGTACCGCAGTGCAGCTCCGAAAGCTAAAACACAAAATAATTTCTAATTACAGCGATTTCGAATTCGGGCCGAATGTTCTCATTCGGCCTTTTTATGTTTTTACGCTATGCATGTAAACGAACTTTCCGGCATCGATGATCTTAATCACGCGGATCAATTATCGCGTGAACTGCCAACCGGTGTAGTTTTATTTAAGCATAGCACACGCTGCTTTATTAGTCGAAGTGCTTGGCAGCGTTTTAATGATGAATGGAGTTCAGACAACAGCACTCCCCTGTATTATCTTGATTTGTTAGAGCACCGAGACGTCTCATCGGAAATTGCTCAGCGTTATGGAATTCAGCATCAGTCGCCTCAAGTTTTACTGATACGCAATGGGATCTGTGTTTATCATGCTTCACATGAAAACATCAGCGCACCGGAAATAATAAAATTTACAGCCAGTTAAAACTCACTACCTGCTTTAAATCGGGGTGCAAACTTTTTGCTACCGGGCACGTGTGTGCGGCATGTTCCAATAATTTCTTGTCCTGATCGCTTAATCCTAACGCGGGGATCGTAAAGTCGACGTGAATCTCTATAACTCTTCGTGGTTCAGTGCCCATTATTTTTGTAACAGCAGCCTTCATTCCCTGCAAATTCCAGCCGTGACGTTCGGCTACAATTCCCATAATCGTCATCATGCACGAAGCAAGAGATGTGGACATTAAATCGGTCGGGGAGAACGCCTCTCCCTTCCCATTATTATCCGGTGGCGCATCTGTGGTAATTTGATTCCCGGAGCGCAAGTGAGTGCCCACGGAGCGCAGTTGACCATGATATTCTACTTCGGCTATTTTCATGAACAAAAATGGCTTTGACGTGTATTCTTTGTACCTTTGATTGAATTCAAAAGTACGAAATGAAGCGTCTTATTTGGATCATATTAGTTTTCTCTTCCTTTAACCTTTTGGCACAGGTTGAAAATAAGACTGTGCAAGGCAATGAGAATACTTTTGACGAAGTGAAATTGCTGTACCGCAATGAATCAACTGCGGGTGTACTTATTCATACGAATGGTTTAGGACTTAATTATCGCCGAGGCAAGCACGTAACAGGTTTTCGGAAGCGGTTGTTCGAAATGGAAGTCACCTACTACCGTCACAATAAAGAATTCAAAACGACAAACTCTTCATTTGATAATGCGAAAGGTTACTTCTACGGAAAATTGAACAGTGCTTACTTGTTGCGTCCCGGAATTGGTTTTCATAATGTGATTTACACCAAACCTGAAAAGAACGGTGTTGAAATTCGATATGTGGCCGTAATTGGTGCTTCATTAATGTTTTTGAAGCCTGTTTATCTTGAAATTCTTAAAGACACAGGAATTCCCGGAACATATGCAGTTGTTACGGAGAAATACGATCCGGACCGCCATTTTCAGGATAACATTTATGGACGAGCGCCTTTCATGCGTGGCTTTGGAGATATGTCGCTCCAGCCCGGGGGGTATTTGAAGTTCGGATTGAACTTTGAATATGGTCCGTTAGATACGGAAATTAAATCCCTTGAAACAGGAGTTATCCTGGATATTTATGCCAAAGATGTTCCATTGATGGCTACTCAGAAAATGCATCCTTATTTGCTGAGTTTGTATTTGAATTTCAGCATCGGAAAAAAATGGTTCTAATCCCTTGAGACGGGAATTGATTATGGAAAATACGGTTGTAGAGAAGAAAGAAGAACGTTTTAAAAAGCCGGAATGGCTTCGTGTTAAATTGCCTACGGGGGAGAATTACCTTAAGGTTCGAAGTCTCGTTGATCAGCATAAACTGCACACAATTTGTGAAAGCGGCAATTGTCCCAACATGGGTGAATGTTGGGGCGCAGGCACTGCAACATTCATGATTCTTGGAAATATTTGTACACGCTCCTGTGGTTTTTGTGCGGTGGCTACAGGTCGCCCAATGCCTGTTGATTGGGATGAACCTATGCGTGTAGCGGAATCAGTGAAGTTGATGGGGGTAAAACATTGTGTTATTACTTCCGTAGATCGCGACGAATTGAAAGATGGTGGTTCAACGATTTGGGCTATGACGGTTAATGCAATACGTCAAATTAGTCCCGGTACCACATTGGAAACATTAATTCCCGATTTCAAAGGTGAGATGGAAAATGTTCAGCGTATTGTAGACGTTATGCCGGAAATTGTTTCACACAACATGGAAACGGTTCGTCGATTAACGCGTCAGGTGCGCATTCAAGCCAAATACGATCGTAGTTTGGAAGTGTTGAAATACCTTAAAAACGGCGGTTGCCGGACTAAATCCGGTATTATGGTAGGTTTGGGTGAATCCGACACCGAGGTTTTGGAGACCATGGATGATTTGGCTCGGGTTGGGGTAGAGATTATGACGATTGGCCAGTACTTGCAACCGACAAAAAAGCATTTGGCGGTTCAGGAGTTTGTTCATCCTGAAAAGTTTGCCCGATACAAGGAGGAAGCCCTAAAGCGTGGTTTCCGTTACGTTGAAAGTGGCCCATTGGTGCGTTCTTCGTATCATGCCGAGCAACATATTTGAAAAAAAACTTGACAACAGCAGTTGTTGTTACTATCTTTAGAGAAATCTAAACTGGTTCGTCGGTTTGGTTTCAAAACATCCCCCAATTTTCGGCATTGTTTGCTGCGTTTAATTTATTTAACGTTTGCTGCGCTGCATAGGAAAAAAATAGTAGTTTTGGATGCTTTGAACATCGCATAAAACAGATTTTAAAATCTAAAAGAGGGACCTAAATTTTTGACAATGAAACGCAGAACTTTTACACTTGCCGGAACCGGAATTGCTGCAGTCGGTTTGGCTGTTTTCGCGAGCTTCGTGATGAAGAACGATACAGCTTCCAAGTATCGTGGTCACGTTGCTGTTAACGTGGTTAATGGCGAAATCACTTATGATGACTTTGGTGCCAAAGGCGCAGCGCAGTGGTGGTTTGATCGCATGAAAGATGCGAATACTGGTGAATTGAATTTTCAGGAAATGGCGCGCATGAAGCAATTGGCTTCTCAAACGCATACCGCAGCACGCAACTCAAGTGCAGCGAGTATCCAGGCAACATCTTGGAATGAAATTGGTCCGGACAACGTGGGTGGAAGAACTCGCGCAATGATCATCGATCGCAACAACACGCAGCACATGTTCGCAGGTGCGGTGAGTGGTGGTTTGTGGGAGTCATTTGACGGAGGTTTAAATTGGCAAAAGAATTCAGGTTTCTTCTCGATTCCTGATGTAAATATCAATATTGCCAGCATGGCGCAAGCATCTAACGGTGATTTGTATGTTGGAACAGGTGAAGGAATGTATTATTTCTTCGGTACCGGTGCCGGTGGATTTATCGGTGGTGGTATCTACAAGTCTGTAGATGGCGGAGTTACATGGAGTGTGTTATCTGCAACAGTTCCTCCAACTGCTAACAACGCTACTGCAAACTGGGTGGCTGTGAATAAAATTGTGGTTGATCCGAACGATCCAAACCACGTGTTCGCATCAACTAACAAAGGTTTACGTGTTTCTTCCGATGGTGGTCAGACTTGGGTAACCCCGGCTGGTTTACCGGCAACAGGCGAATCCAGTGATGTTGACGTGCCGGGCAACGGTACAGTTATTACTACCGCAAGTGGTAAGCCATGGCGCTCTACCGACAATGGTGCAACATTTACAAATGTGGGTACTTCTGCTCAAGGATTTTTCTCCAGCAGTTTATCGCGCACGGAAATTGGTGTCGCTCCCTCTGACCCTAATTTCGTATATGCATTCTGCGCTAGTAACGCAGGTGCATTGGCAGGTGTTTACGTTTCTATTGATGGCGGTGCAACTTGGCAGCAAGCGGCAGGTGCAGGTAATGCACAGTTTGAGCCGTTCGGTACAGGTCAAGGTGATTATGACAACGTTGTAGAAGTTGATCCGAACAACAAGTTTCGCGCAATCTTTGGTGGCGTGGAGTTGTGGGATTTTGAATTGGTACAAACCAATCCTGTTGGTGGTCAGTGGACACGCCGCGCTTTAGAGTTCCCTGCTTCGTTGTTCAATCCATGGTACGTTCACTCTGATAAACATGTGATTTTATATCACCCAACTGCTCCCGGAACTATTTTCGTTGGAACAGACGGTGGTATTTTCCGTTCACAGAACGATGGTGCTACATGGACTCCAATGAACAATGGATACAACGTAACACAAGCATATTCTGTAGCAATTGATCCTTTCGCACCTAATCGTGATCGCGCGATGATTGGTACTCAGGACAACGGTACACAGTACGTAAACGGCACAGGAAACACATTGATGTCTTCATTCGCTACAAGTGGTGGTGATGGCGGTCATTGCGATCTGTCTTTGTTATTCCCGGGTGCAACTTTCCAAACTGTGTATTACGGCTCAACTTCTCGTTCTAATAACGGGGGGCAGTCTTCCGGAGATTTCTTCTCTGAGCGTATGACCCCTGCAGCTTATGGACAGCCGGGGTTTGCAGCATTCGTAACTCCTATTCGCTTGTGGGAATCATTTAACGATCCGTTGAGTTCTGATTCGATCACAATGGTGAATGATACAATTGAGCAAAACAAACACGTTACAACAGGAGCAACAGCAACCTATAGTAGCACATTAACAGTTCCTACTCCAATTGCGAATCCTGCTGCTACAGTGATTCTTAACTCTATTCGTTTTACTGTCGCTAACAGTTCTGCAACTGTGGATGGTGCAGGTAATATTTCAGGTGATGCAACCGGTACAGTTCAGTCTAATGGTTCTTACACTATTACATGGAATTCTACTCCTGCTGCTAACCAAGTAATTAAAGCATACTATCAAGTAAGTTACGCTGCCGGAACAGTATTCACTTTGAACTCTAACGTTCAAGGAAGAACCTTCAGCTATGCCACTCCATTTACAATCAATCCAAATGATACTGTGCGTATTCAAGATCCGGTACAGGCTCGTTTAGCGGTTGGATTTACCGGAAATAACGGTATCTGGATTACTAAGCGTCCTTTGGATTTCTCTTCAACTCCTGAATGGTTGAAAATTGGAGGAAACCGTTCTTTACCAAGTGCTTATTCCGGTGAAGCTTCACAAATGACATGGTCTGTTGATGGTAACTACTTGTTCGTTGGAACTGCCGGTGGTTCTGTTTTCCGTTTCTCTAATATCGCGGCTGCAGTTGACTCTGCGAATGGTGATTCTGAAGCTAATGGAGGTGCAATTGCGAATCCTACATGTGTTATTACATGTCACTTGATCGGTTCATTCTCTCGTCCTGTTACAGGCTTAGATGTTGATCCAAACAATCCGAACAACGTTGTTGTAACAACAGGTAACTACGGCGCAACACAGAACGTACATTATTCTTCAGTAGGTACTACCGCTACTTCTGTAAGCGGAACGTTCGTAAACAAAACAGGTAACCTGAACACATTGGGTGGTGTACCTTGCTTATCAGTTTCATTTGACAAGTACACACCGAATCGTGTATTGGTTGGTACAGAGCATGGAATGTTTGAAACTTCAAACATTACAGCTGCTACTCCAACCTATGTATCATCAAATGCTAACTTGGATAACGTGGCTGTAGATATGATTCGTCAGCAGCGCTTCGAGCCTTGGCATGTTCCGAATGCGGGATGTTTCTACATCGGAACACATGGACGTGGTATATGGCGCGATGATTCCAGCTGGCAGATTCCAAACAGCATCAATGAACCATCTAACGGATCTTCACAGCCTGTAGTTGCTAATGATGTTAAAGTATTCCCGAACCCTGTTGTAGATAACAGCTTCGTAACATTTACAACTGCTCGTAGCGGTAATGCTATCGTTCAGATCTTTGATCTTTCGGGTAAGATGGTTTCAACTCAGAATTATCAGCAGTTAGCTGCAGGCAAGAACACAGTTGAATTCAACGCAGCTAATATGGCTAAAGGAACTTACATTATCGTAATTATTCAGGATAACAAACGTATCGGCTCAGGTCGCTTCGTGAAGATGTAATCGATAAACACCAATTGCATTACAAGGCTGTCCTAATGGGCAGCCTTGTTTGTTTGCATTAATTATGAATTCGAAGTTCTGATTTGAAGTAACTTTGATTAAAACATCGGGATATGATAAACGTTGCCATTAATGGATTTGGTAGAATCGGACGTGTTACTTTACGCGTCATGCTGGAGCGCAAAGACTTCAATGTCGTTGCAATAAATGATTTAACGGATGCTAAAACGTTGGCGCATTTATTTAAATACGATTCCGTGCATGGAAGATTTAAAGGTGATGTGCAACATGATGTTGAAGCATTGATCATTAATGGTAAACGGATTCCGGTAACTGCTGTTAAAGATCCTGAAGAGCTCAATTGGAATGCTGTAAATGCCGATATCGTCATTGAATCAACAGGTAAATTTCTGTCGCGAGAAAAAGCAATGTTGCACATTGCTGCAGGTGCGAAGAAAGTAGTGCTATCAGGACCGCCGGAAAGTTCAGATATTAAAGCTGTGGTATTAGGCGTGAATGATCATATTATTTCAGCAGATGATATTATCATATCGAATGCTTCGTGCACGACAAATTGTGCAGCGCCAATGATTAAAATTCTGGATGATAATTGGGGTATAGATGATGGATACATTACGACTGTGCATTCGTACACCGGAGATCAGCGGTTGCATGATGCGCCACATAAAGATTTGCGCAGAGCACGAGCAGCGGCTGTTTCTATGGTTCCAACATCTACCGGAGCAGCTAAGGCAATTACAAAAATATTCCCGCACCTCACGGGCAAGCTGGGAGGTTGTGGTATTCGTGTTCCTGTTCCGGATGGTTCGTTGACGGATATAACATGTCAACTGAACAAACTTCCGAGTGTAGAAGAAATTAATGCTGCTTTCAAAGCCGCTGCAAATGGTGAACTAAAAGGCATTATGGAATATACGGAAGATCCTATTGTATCGATAGACGTTGTAGGTAATCCGCATTCGTGTTTGTTTGATCCGGGATTCACATCCATTGTAGGAAACATGGTCAAGGTATTCGGATGGTATGATAACGAATACGGTTATTCCAGTAGACTTGTAGACCTTATTAAAAAGATTGCTTAGCCTTCGAATTTTTTCAATTCACATGTTGTGCCGTCAAACACTGCATACGTGTTATATTGAATCCAATCACCGAGATTGATGTAGGTTGAATTATTTCCAATAGGCATAGAGAGTGGGAGGTGACGATGCCCGAATACAAAATAATCGTAGTGTTTGTTGCGAACGACATCGTTACAATAACGCACTAAGAATTCCTTATCGTCTCCGGTGTAAGCACGTTCGGTTTCTTTTTTGTCGTAACCTTTCCGTGAAAAATATTCCGCCAAACCTAATCCGAAATTAGGATGAAAGCGCGCATAGAGCCATTGTGCAAAGGAATTTCTAAAAACTGATTTGATGAATTTATATCCGTGATCACCGGGTCCTAAACCATCACCGTGGCCGATCAGAAATTTCTTTCCGTTCCATTCTCGTTCTATCGGTGCATGATAGAGTTTCACTCCACATTCTTGCACCAAATAGCCAAACATCCAGGTGTCGTGGTTACCAGAAAAAACATGAACAGGAATTCCGCGATCGGTAAGGCTTGCAATTTTTCCCAATAATCGCACAAAACCTTTTGGAACAGCCCGCTTGTATTCGAACCAAACATCAAACAAATCGCCCACAAGAAAAATTTCTTGTGCATCGTTTTCGATCGATTCCAGCCAGCGAATTATTCTCTTTTCTCTGATTAGAGACTGCTCGTGATCAGGTATCCCGAGATGAAAATCGGAAGCAAAATATATTATACCTGGTCCTGCATGCATGCTTACAAACCGATCATGTTCGTGATGTTGGAAGGATTGAATCGTCCGATATTGAACGTGAATCGAATTTGATTACCATATCCTAATCCTACTGCGTCGTAATAGTTCTGAATGTCTTGTGACAGCAACACCGGGAAATAAACGTCCATGAAGTTATTGATTACCGCTACTTTCAATCCTGCATTATAAATAAAAGATTCGCTACCACGACCGTCTTCACCACACATACCGGCATCAGCATATATATGAAATTTATTTAACCACTTGTTTTTGAATGGTAATTCTGCGTCCATATTAAACGCAATTAACCAACGAGCACTTTGTCCTACGGGCGAATAAACTTTAAATCCGCCGTCTTGCTCCACCATTTGTTGTGCCAGCAATCCTGTAGTTTCAGAACGTCCCAAGAACGTGTGGTCATATAGGTAATCGTGGTTACCGATACCTAACGGACCCCAACCGCTCATACGGAAACGATAAGGTCCTGCATTGGTGGTATCGATGAACATTCCGGCAAATGCTCGGAAATGAATGCCTTTATTGGATTTGTATGTAATAGTGTAATGCCCTTCGATCATCACCTTCGACATGTTATCACCTTGCTGATAACGAACAGAAACATCGTAAGGATGAATATTGCGTGTATTCTTTAAGCTATACTGTGCTTCATAAAACGCACGTTCTTTATTGCCGATGTACCAAGTAAAACCTGATAAGTCGTCGCTGTAAATGGTACGTATGTCTTGCGTTTTCAAATAAACACCACGCAACGTTACGCTTTGATTAATCGGACTGCGCAAGCGTTTCTTTTTGATGTCAAACGTAATTTCAGGATTTGCTTTCATCCATCGAAGCTCGCGATCAGGAGCTGCATCAAGCGGATGATCAGCAGGTTTTACCTTGTAATCGTGGAAGGAGTTAAATGTGCCACCGAAACGAATATGTGTAAATACTTTTTCTGGATAAGCATGAAAGAACAAACTTCCATTACCAACGAGTGAAGAGCTTCCTACACTGTAAAGTGGAACAGCGCGCCATTCTACTTTTTTACCCGGCAATACTTGATTGTACAACGCAGCACCAATCATTAACTTGTCGTAGTTGTTCCAGCCTACTGCAGGCGCCCAAAACAGTTGTGTCCGCTCAGGATTATCCAAACTGCCGATGAATTGGAGTTTGAAAGGTTCTGACTTTTTCACGAGCCCCTTTGTTTTGATGCGGTTATTTTTTCTGTTAATCTCAGGCATATCTTCCGGTTGATCGATGATGAAGTAATCAGCATCAACCATCGGGAACATTAAATCTTTTTCACCGGTAAATCCTTCATACCACTTTTGACTCACCACTTTTCCGTCTTTCACCGCACATATCAGCACCGGACCTGCAATGTCACCTTTATTGACAACTTCTACTTCCCATTCGTTGCCTTCTTTCTCTGCTTCTTTGATTTTATAATCCAACAACTTGGTGGTGCCAATCATATCGTCAAAAAACCAACTAAGGTTCTTACCACTCACTTCTTCAAATGTTGCTCGTAAGTCGGAAGGTTGTGGATGCTTGAAGTGCCAACGATCGAAGTAGGTGCGGAAGCACTTGTCGTATAATGAGTCGCCGAGGTAACCGCGTAAGTAATCAAAGCAAACTGCCGATTTGGAATACATGATGGCTCCGTAATTGATACCGGTGAAATCAGCAGAGTGCATTTCACAAGGTTGATCAACATTGGTTCGGGCCACAAAAGAATACAACAAATAGTACTGTGCTTTTTGCTTGTAACGTCCTAAATCAAAAATACCTTCAATTGGTTTGTTGTTCACTAATGTGCGTTCAGGATATTTTGTTTCATTGTAACGCAATTCATTAGCAGAATTAATTCCTTCGTCGAGCCATCCGTGCACACGTTCATTACTACCTAACATACCGTAGAACCAATTGTGTCCGATTTCATGCATGATTACTGTTTCCAATGAAAACGCACTACCTACACCGCCGATAACTGTGATGTTAGGATACTCCATTCCGCCTCCCGCACTCAGTGCACCGTCAACAGCGGTAGCATGATTGTAGGCATAATCGCCATTCCACAAGGAATAATAATAAATAGCATCATTCAAATATTGAATACCGTCTTTCCACAAATTGCCGTATTGATTGGTAAACATCACCCAAGTGGAAACGGTGCGACCGCTATGCGGTAATTTAACTTCGCCTTTTAAAACGTGGTAACGCTTGTCGCAAAACCATGCAAAGTCGTGAACGTTTTCCTGATGAAAGTGAATCGTTTTCCATTCGTTGGATGACGCGGGATATTCTAATTTCTTCTTATCAAAGAACGAAATCGTTTTTGTCTCTTCCGCCTTCTTATTCAGAAAGTCAATCTCTTCCGGATTGTTTTGAATATCACCAGTTGCTCCTAACACATAGTTCTTCGGTAAAGTGATGTGCACATCATACGTCCCGAACTCCGAATAAAATTCGCCTTGATCTAAATAGGGCATTTCATTCCAGCCGTTAACATCATAAACGGCAGGTTTCGGATACCATTGTGTGATTTGATATTGTTGATCGATATGTCCTAATCGCGAAAATTTTCCACTCGGAATTTTCACATGAAAAGGAGTTGTAATGACAATTTTTCCTCCCGGGTTGAGCGGTTGATTCAAGATAATTTTGCAAATGTCGATATGCTCGGGATGTGCTTCCATTTTTACCGGCGCACCATCTACTTTGAAGTCAAGACTATCAATGTAACCACGTTCTTCATCTTTCGCGTAATAAAAATTCAACTCTCCATTTTCAGCGAGTTGTTTGCCTAATGCGGTTTGATTGTTCTTGTATGCATTCGGCCATAAGTGAATGTAGATAAACGTCAACTGATCGGGCGAATTATTCGTGTATTCCATTTCCTCATAACCGTGCAACTCGTGTTTAACGTCGTTAAGTTTGACTTTGATGTCATACTTAACGAATTGCTGGAAATACGGTTTTTGTGCAAGTAAAGACAGGCATGTACTTAACGCAAGTGTAGCAACAAGAATCTTTTTCATAGTGTGGTTATGGTATACTATTTACGATTGGCAAAAAGTTCATCAAGGCGCTGACCTAATGCCGGGCCTCTGAGATCGCGATCAATAATTTTTCCTTCTTCATCCAAAAGCAACGTTTTGGGAATTCCCTGAATACGGTACTGTTGCACAACGGGCGATTGCCAATACATCAAATCGCTGATGTGCCATGGCCAAACTAATCCATCTTTCTTGATGGCCTCTGACCATGCATTTTTTTCTTTGTCCAGTGAAACACTGAATACATCAAATCCTTTTGATTTGTATTTGTTGTAATTAGCAACTACGTTAGGTAATTCCTGACGGCAAGGTCCACACCAAGATGCCCAAAAATCGAGCAGTACAATTTTGCCTCGCGTTTCGCTGAGCTTCATTTGCTTTCCTTCAGGGTTGTTCATGATAATATCTGGAGCGACCGATCCTTTACAAAAAGGCTTTTCACGATCCACATATTCACGCAACAATTTTACATTCGGAGCTTCAGCAAAATCTTTTTCGATAGCGAGCAAAGTTTTTTCCCAGTACTCCATGTTATCAAATGGATCCAGTAAGCGCAATGCAGGAATATTTGCAAATGAAGCCGGGTGTGCATCGATGAATGATTTTACCCACGTGATTCCTTCATTATTTAGAACAGTAATGCGATCTTGAGTGCTATTGAAAAGTGGTTCGATAACTTCCTTCTCGTATTTACGCATTTCCACGGTATCCTTCATGATTTCAATTTGTAGTTGAAATGCACGCTGCAAGGAATCCAATCGCCCCATTAACGGTTGGCGTTTCTTTTCGTATTCAGCAAAGTAATTGTTGAATTCTTCAAAGTGTTTGGTGTCTGCAGTTCCTTCCGTTTTCACCGAGTAGCCGAAATTTTTAATATCAGCAGTTAGTTTGCAGGTGTCACCGGGTTTTAGAATGATAGTAGCGAACTGATTCTGATCTTTCGCCACATTGATATTGTAAAAACCTTTGTGCGACAAAGTCGGGCGAAATTCAAAAGAACCGTCTTCACCGGTAATCGTGGAGTCCAGCACTTTAAAATCACGCTGGCTTACGTCCACTAAATAGATCGTATCACCGGCGCTGTTGGTCAATGTTCCTTTAACAACAGTGTTTCCTCCGGTTCGCTCGGTTGTGCCTTCTCCACAAGCCCAAACTGCGATGCTAATTCCGAATGCGAAAATTAATTTCTTCATATCAGTTTTGTTCTAGTTCTTTTTTCAATAATTCAGTAGTGACTTTCGGATCAGCTTTGCCTTTAGAAGCTTTCATTACCTCACCCATGAACATGCCTAACAAGCCCACTTTTCCGCCGCGATATTCCGCGACTTTTTCCGGGTATTTGGCAACAACTTCTTTCACAACAACCAATAACGTATCGGTGTTACTTTCCTGAATCAAATTGTCGCGCTCCGCAATTGCAAGTGCAGACAAATCTTTGTGTTGAACCATTTGCGGGAATATTTTCTGACTGGCAACACTGAAACTCACTTTACCGGAGTCCACTAAAGCAATGAGCTCTGCAAGTCGATTTCCTCCAAATGATAATTGAGAAATGTGCATTGCATTTTCATTCAGCCATGATTTGACAGGTCCCATTACCCAGTTGGCAGCAGCTTTTGCGTTGGTTGTATGTTTCAATACATCTTCGAAGTACAACGCGATTTCTTTGGCATCTGTTAAAACGGACGCATCATAAATAGAGAGCTGTAATTCTTGAGTGTATTTTTTTACCAATTCATCCGGCAGTGGAGGTAAAGTTGACTTAACTCTTGCAATTTCATTTTCGGTTACAATTACCGGCAACAAATCGGGTTCAGGGAAGTAACGATAATCGTTAGCCGCCTCCTTACTTCTTAATGAAAACGTTGTTCCTGAAGGCGCATCAAAACTTCTTGTTTCCGTGTCGATAATTCCGCCTGCTTCGATTAAATCAATTTGACGAATGATTTCGTGTTCTATGGCTCGTTTCACATTAGAAATCGAGTTCATGTTTTTCACTTCCACTTTGCGACCAAATTCCGGCGCTCCTTTTTTGCGCACAGAGATATTCGCATCGCAACGCAAAGAACCTTCTTCCATGTTGCCGTCGCAGATATCGAGATAACGCACTAGACGGCGTACTTCGGTCAAGTATTTGTAGGCTTCGTCGGCACTTCGCAAGTCAGGTTCAGTTACAATTTCAAGCAGCGGAACACCTGCGCGGTTGAGATCCACCAAAGTGTCAGTTAAGTCTACATCGTGCATACTTTTTCCGGCATCTTCTTCCATGTGAATGCGGTTAATGCCGATGCGCTTCGTTTCAGTTTCACTGAGTTTAATATCTATGTATCCGTTCGTGCATATCGGAGTTTTATCCTGTGTGATTTGATAACCTTTCGGCAAATCTGCGTAGAAATAATTTTTTCTGGCGTATTCGTTACGTTCACGAATTGTGCAATGCGTGGCTAAACCCAAACGTACTGCAAATTCAATTACCGTTTTGTTGGCTAGTGGTAGCGTTCCGGGCAAACCTAACGTTACAGGACTTACCAACGTATTGGGCAAAGCGCCGTAAGCAGCTTCATCGTCGCTGTACGCTTTAGTTTTGGTTAAAAGTTGGGTGTGTACTTCGAGGCCGATAACTGCTTCGTAAGTATCGTATATTGACGTTGTGCTCATTAGTTTATTTAAGACCTGCGAATTTACTGAAAATGCGTGATTTCGAGGTCTTAAAATACGTGAAGAAGGTAATTATTCACTGGTGTTTAATGGAGTTATGGCACTAACGTAATCCGGTCCAACAAAACATGCAGATCCTGATTCAATACATTGATGAATTCCGTGTCGGATTGAACGATTTCCAGAACGAAAAAAGCCTGATTTTTCGCAGAATAAACGTAACACCGTTTAATAAGTAAAATGGATTGATCCTGCTGTGTGATGCGCGAAGCGACGGTGTATGTATCATAACCTGAGCTTGTTTTGCCGCGCGTTCCGGGATCGGTTAGCGTAGAGCTAATTGCACCGGAATGAAGAATCATGAAATTGTAGTCAGCTCTGGCGACCAAATGAAAACTATCCTGTAAAACAACTTTCGCATAGCTCATCATTATTCCTTCGCCGGCGTGTTGATGTTCGGGAGTCCAGAACAAACATTCCTGCCCGTCGGTTTCTACGCGCATTCCACTTGGAAGACACATGTTCATGTTCCAGGGTTCGAAATTGAAAAATGAACCTATACACGTTTTGGTTAATTGCAATGAAGCGGGGAAGAACTCATCCTTGCCGGGTTGAACCAGCCAGATATAGTCAAATAAGGCATGGCCCGGACCTTCGCAGAAAAGCCCGAATTCGTTGTTGCCGGGCTGTACCAAAGTATGTTCGTATACCGGAATATTATTGATAAAATAAAATGATCTGTTTAATTCGTAATTATAATTAATACGCAAATAGTTAATTCCATCTTTACGAATAGCATCGTGTTGTACCGGCGCAATAACATGTTTGGCTGTATCATCATTCATCACAATTACGATGAATTCATGATTGGATGTGATGCCGAAGTATTGGTAAGTTGAATCGTTCTCGTAGCCTAACATAATTCCGGCTGAATTTTTCCCGTTAACTGAGGTATAGGAAATTCCACATTCAGCACGGAATGACTTGTTGGCAGTAATTGCAACATGGAGAAAGGAACTCCAGGTTTTTTCGTTGTTGGTTTTTACTGATAGAAATCCTTGCGTTAGTTCGGTATGAAAATCTGAAGTTTTTTGTAAGGTCCAGTTATTTGAATTATCCGAAAAGCCATCAAAAGAATTAAATTGTGCCCACAGCATAGAATTAACAAGAAACAAGAAAAGAAGAAGGTGGTAGCGCATTAAAACAATGATAGTTGTGGATTTCCCGCATCCGGATTAAAGTCGGATAGGTTCCAGTTCATTTTATTTTTATTTAAATTCAATTTATGTGTAAGTATGGTAAATTGTCTGTTTAAAGTTTCTGCCAACGGCCCTTCACCTTTCATCCGCACGTTATATCTGCTATCGTTCACTTGTCCGCCGTGTAACTCTTTAATCTGATTCCAAACTTTGTCGCTTCTGTCGGGAAAGTAATTGTCTAGCCAATTTCTAAAAAGTGGTGCAACTTGACCGTTTAAACGAATCATGTTAAAAGACGCAGTTGTAGCTCCCGAGTTGGCTGCCTGTTGCAAAACTTCCGGCATTTCGTGACTGTTTAAGGCAGGAATTACGGGGGCAAACAGCACGCCGGTTGGAATTCCCGCTTGGCTCAGAGTTCGAATGGTATCTATGCGTTGCGCGTATGTGGAGGTTCTGGGTTCCATTTTCCGACGCAAATTTTCGTCCACGCCGGTTACGCTTATCATGACCATTACCAGGCGATTTTGCGCCATCTCTGACAAGATGTCGATATCGCGTTTGATTAAGGCGTTTTTAGTGATGAGGGCAACGGGATGTTTAAATTTTAGAAAAACTTCAAGAAGTTGACGGGTAATTTTTAGTTCCCGCTCTGCAGGTTGGTAACAATCTGTATTGCCCGAGAACATTACAGGTTGTGGCGTGTGATTTTTGTTGGATAATTCTTTAATTAATAATTCCGGAGCATTTTTTTTGACAATAATTTTTCGTTCAAAATCGAGTCCGGCACTGAGGCCCCAATATTCATGCGTATTTCTTGCGTAGCAATATACGCAGCCGTGCTCACAGCCTTGATAAGGATTAATTGATAGCGGAAATAAATCAGGCGAGGAAACTTTGTTTAAGATAGTTTTGGGGAACGTTTCCATTAAAGTGGTTCGTTCGTCCATTAGCAAAGGTTCTTCACCTTCATAAGCTAATGTCTGTGATTTCTCAAAACGATTGTGCGGATTAAATCCGGCGCCTGTTCCTCGGAAGCTGCTGTAATTTTGTACATCATCGTTTTGATCCGACACGTCTATTTGGTTTTAATCAACTGTGTGGAAGAGCGGAACGTGCTTCCGGAAATGATAATGTGATAAGCTCCGGGCGTTAAAAATCCTGCTTTTACTTCCAGTAACGAAGTGCCTGCAGATTGGAATGAAGAGCCTGTCATTACTTCACGACCACTGACATCCACAATGCTGTAGCGCACGTTTTGTGCCTCGGGCAGTTCAATACTTACTGAGAAATTCTCGTTGAACGGATTGGGGTATGCAGCAACAGCAACAGATCCTTGATGCTCCGGTGTACTTGCCAAAATGGCCTGAGAAATATCAAGTACATACAATCCGTTTTGCATGTCCGAAGCGATCAGTAAGCCCGACGGTAAATCGGTATAAGCACCCCAACAACCGTGATAGTTAGCAGTATAATTAGGTGCGTTCACTAATGTGTCGGTGTCGAAATAACCGATGCGAACAACATTATAAGGATCTGTGATGTTAAAAATTTGAACGCCGTCGGTGTAATTCGCCCCAATTAAAACATCGTTGCCGATGATATATGGATTATGTGGTGTATTTCCTTGATTGGAGCGGAACACGGATGTTACTGTGATGTTACCCAAATTAGAAACATCAACCGCTTTTACACCACGTCCATCAGGAACTTCATCCATAAATATGAGCGTGTTTCCGTTTCCTGTGAGAAATGAACTGTGGTTATAGCCTTGTTCCGGATAACTAGTTAATCGAGCTAATTCGGTAAACGTATTCGCCAGCGTATCAAATTTGTAAATAAATAATCCGTCAAAGCCTCCTGATACATAACACGTGTCATTACGAATAAACATGTCGTGAACGGTTGCCGGTGTCGTATAGAATTGATCTAGTGTAGCAAGTAATTGAGGTTGTTCCGGATTTGCTAAACTGTAAACTGCCATGGAGTAGTACTGTGAATTTCCTACAAGCGTAACGCTGCCTCCATATAGTTTGTCACCATCTACGTATATCGTATGGCAACGCTCAAAGTACGTCGTGCCATCGTGAATTACGTGAATAGAGTCGGGTAGATATTGCAAGTCTACAATTTGAAAAGCATTGCTTCCACCATCATCACTCACGATATAGCAGTAGTTTTTATAAGTCTTTACTTCATGCCAGATATGATCTTGCTGGCGTCCCGGTAAATAACCAACCTGTACAGGAGCAGCAGGATTCGTTACGTCAATAAAATAACAACCCGTTGATGATCCCATGATAGCATATTCTCTATTCGTAGAGTCATCGTGCCAACCCCAGATACCCTGAAAGCGTATGCCATACACCGGCTCTGACGGTTCTGTAGCATTTACCCAGTGTCCGACTAATGAAATATTTTGTGAACTGTAATTTTGTGCAATTGCACCCAATGAAAGCAAACAAACAAACGCGAGCGCGGTTATTAATTTCATAATAGTTATTTATAGACGTGAAATCATTTCTTTCATTAAGCCGGTCATTTTCTTCTCGGCAACCAGCGCTACTTTTTGTACTTCTTCGTGAGTAACCTCTAAAATTTTTCCCGGAACTCCAAGATCCGTAATTACAGAAATACCGAATACAGGAATATTCATGTGACGTGCAGCAATAACTTCAGGAACAGTACTCATTCCAACTGTATCAGCCCCAAGCACACGAATGAATTTGTACTCTGCCGGTGTTTCAAATGTTGGACCACTCAATCCCGCATAAACACCTTGTTGTGTGGAAATGCCCAATTCTCCGGCAATTTGTTTGCACAAGGCAATCATTGATTTATCATACGCTTCACTCATGTCCGGAAAGCGCGGCCCGAAACGCTTGTCGTTAGGACCAATCAGCGGATTAGACGGGAAAAGGTTAATGTGATCATCGATAATCATTAAGTCACCGATTTCGAAATTCGGATTAACTCCTCCGCTGGCGTTAGAAACAAACAGGCGTTTAATTCCTAAAAATTTCATGACACGCACTGGGAATACCACCTGTTGCATATCGTATCCCTCGTAGTAGTGAAAGCGTCCCTGCATGGCTACCACTTTTTTGCCACTCAGTATTCCGAAAATTAATTTCCCGGAATGCCCTTCTACAGTGGAAACCGGAAAGTTGGGAATGGTGTCGTAAGGCAACACATGTTCTGCTTGTATTTCGTGAACAAGTCCGCCAAGTCCTGTTCCCAAGATGATTCCTGTTTCAGGTGTAAATCCGTTTGTTTTTTCTTTTATGAATGCGGCAGTTGCTTCAATGGTTTCGTAAGAGATCATAAATGATTTGGTTAAATCGGTTTTCGTCGCTTTCGTCGAATTTGACTTCAATAGGTTGAACTAAAGTGTAGGATTTTATTTTTTCAAATGAAGTTAGACGTTGTAATCGAACCGCATCTTTTTCTGTTGTGATGATGAATTTTAATGTTGATGATAACGATTCAAATTTACTCAATACTTGTTCGATATCACGATCTGTGAATAAATGATGATCGGGAAAAGTAACCGGTTCGTAAACCTTCGCTATAGAACGAATGTAACGTTCCAGACCTGCAGGATTCGCAATTCCGGAAAGGATGATCACTCCGGCGTCTGATGGAAGTTTTACAATGGAATGATCAACTATGGAGCGCAGTTCGCCAAAATGCAGTTTACTAAAAAACAAGCTCTGATTTGTAGTAAGCGCCAGTTCATTGGTAATGGCGATACGTTCATGCGCAGATAATGTTTCCGGGCATTTAGTAACCACCACAACATCTGCACGATTTTTTCCTGATGACGGTTCACGTAAGCGCCCCGCTGGCAAAACCCAATCTCTGGTGAACAGCTTGTTGTGATCCGTCAATAGAATTTGCAGATGCGGTTGAATTTTTCGGTGTTGGAATACATCATCCAATACAATTACATCCGTTTTGGGAAACTGCTTCACAATTTCATGAACGCCGTGTACGCGATTCTCATCTACTGCAACTGCGCAGGATTCGGAAAATTTGAATCGAAATTGTAAAGGTTCATCACCAACCTGATCTGCAGTGTCTTTGGGTGTTACCCGACGAAAGCCTGTGGTGGTTCTTCCATAGCCACGACTCAGTGTTGCAACCTTGAAATCGTTCTGCAATAATTTTACAATGTATTCTACGTGTGGTGATTTTCCGGTTCCGCCAACGCTTAAGTTGCCAACGCCTATAAGTTTCGGCGTTTTCAATGACGTTGAAGGAAGAATGTTGGCGTCATACAATTTATTCCTTAGCCACATTACTGCCGCGTAAACAGCGGAAAAGGGGAGAAGTATAATTTGTATCGGCGACATGGGTAACGAAGATACGGCTTCCATGTAGTTAATCGGAATTACGGGAGCCGACACATGGATAATAATTACTCTTATAGAATTGCTGCATTTACGGTAAATTCGCAGGATGAAAGTTGCTGAAATAGTTGAGTTTCTTGAACAATGGGCACCGCCATCATTTCAGGAATCCTATGATAATAGTGGATTGCTGGTTGGTGAACGTCACATGGAAGTGAGCGGAATTACGGTTTGTTTGGATGTGACAGAAGCGGTTGTTCATGATGCAATTGCTAATTCGTGCAATTTGATTGTTGCACATCACCCGATCATTTTCGGTGGATTGAAAAAATTGACCGGCGCCAATTACGTGGAGCGTACGGTAATGCTGGCACTCAGAAGCAACGTCGCGATATATGCGATTCATACCAATCTGGATCATGTTCAATCGGGTGTCAATGCAGAGATCGCAAGTCGTTTGGGATTGAAGAACGCCCGCATACTTCAACCCTTGAAGGAAACATTGAATAAGCTGATTACGTTCGTGCCTGATTCACATGCAGAGGGTGTGCGAAAGGCCTTGTTTGCGGCGGGTGCCGGAAACATTGGCGCTTATGACAATTGCAGTTTTAATAGTTCCGGAACAGGAACGTTTCGTGCAGGCGTGGGAACAGATCCTTACGTCGGTAAGCAAGGGGAAGTTCATTACGAGTCGGAAGTTCGTGTGGAAGTCATAGTGCCTGAACATGTAACAAGCGCGGTTATATCGGCGATGAAAAATGCGCATCCTTATGAAGAAGTAGCGTACGATTTAATAAAACTGCAAAACGAACGTGCGGATGTAGGCGCCGGGATGATCGGAACATTGGAGTCGGAACTGTCGTCCGAGGAATTTTTGGCTTTGGTGAAATCGAGTCTGAAGGTTCCGGTTATTCGCTATACGCCTGTAAATAAGGCGATTAAAAAGGTGGCGGTATGTGGCGGAGCAGGTAGTTTTTTATTGAAAACGGCCATCCGTGCAGGTGCAGACGCTTTCGTAACAGGAGATTTCAAGTATCACCAGTTTTTTGATGCGGAAGAAAAAATTCTCATAGCCGATACGGGACACTTTGAGAATGAACAGTTTACGATCGATCTGATAGCACGTCAACTAAAGGAAAAATTTCCTACCTTTGCCATCCGCAAAACGGAAATTAGTACGAATCCAATATTATACTATACATGACAACCAAAGCGAAAAAAGCCGACGAAAAATCGGAAATCCCTGTAGAAGAGAAGCTTCGTGCTCTTTATGAGTTACAGCAGATTGATGCTCAAATCGATCGTATTCGTACAGTGCGTGGTGAACTTCCTCTTGAGGTTCGTGATCTGGAAGACGAAGTGGCCGGGTTGGAAACTCGTGTCAACAATTTGACTCAGGAAATGCAGAACTTGGAGGACATGATCAACGAGAAGAAGAACGTGATCAAAGATGCTCAGTCGCAGATTAAAAAATATGAGACGCAGCAAGGCAAAGTGCGTAACAACCGTGAGTTCGATTCTTTAAGCAAGGAAATTGAATTCCAAGGTTTGGAAATGCAGTTGGCTGAGAAGCGCATCAAAGAAGCAAAAGCACAAATTGCTGCAAAGCAGGAAGTGATTGATGCTGCACAAGCTACTTTGGACGAGCGTCGCGGTGATTTGAAATTGAAGAAAGAAGAATTGGAAGATATCGTTTCTGAAACTCGTAAAGAGGAAGAAGAATTGTTGGGCCGTTCTTCATTAGCAGAAGCTAAAATTGAAGATCGTTTGTTGAATGCTTACAAGCGTATTCGTCAGAACGTGCGCAATGGCTTAGGTGTGGTTGGTGTACAGCGTGACGCTTGCGGTGGTTGCTTTAACAAAATTCCACCACAACGCCAGTTGGATATTCGTACGCACAAGAAAATTATTGTTTGCGAACATTGCGGTCGCATTCTGGTTGATGCCGATTATTTGATGGGCACCGTTCCGGAAGTTCCTGTAGCAGCAGTTCCTGCGAAGAAGGGAAAGAAGTAAATCTTTCTGAATAGCATAAAAGAAGCCCGCATCATTGATGCGGGCTTCTTTGTTTATTAAGCTTTTGAAGTAATACCGAAGTTTCTTAATACTTAAATCCAACCGTCACCACTACGTTCGCCATATTCCATTTGTTGAGTACCGGATTAACCAGACTTTGATCATAGAAGAAATAATTTTCTTTGGAGTTCATAGTCACAATAGCAAAGTCTACAAAGAAGGATTCTTCCGCATTGCGATATCCAGCGCCGGTGGTGATGTAACGTCGAGACGCATCGTTGTTTACCTCGTCTACATATGGACTTCCATAATACGCAAAACCTCCACGCACATAGAAAGGTAGCAAGCGTAATTCACCTCCGATACGCAGATTGCCGGTATTCTTATATTTCTCACGCACCGCTTTATTCTCTTCCAGATAACCGTAGTCTTGCGCCTTTAATCGAGCGCTACTGTAGTCTAACATTTCGTAATCGACATTAATCAATCCGATTTTTCCAAAAATAAACGCCACACTTCCGGTCATTCTTAACGGTGTACGTACAGAATAGTTGAATGTTCCTTCGGGTGAAAAATCTTTGCGTACTACACCACCCAGTACGCTAGTCATGCTGGTTTGATAGACTTCGGTTAACTTATAGTTGGTTGGTGTTTGTACACTGAAACCGATGCGCAACAAATCGATAGGTCGATAAATAAAGCCGGCTTTGAAGTTGAAACCACGTCCTTCTACCTCTATACTTTCATCAAATAATAAATAATCGAAAGTGGAGGTACTATCAATTACTTCTTCTTCCGAATATTGTCCGCTTTGTTCGTAACGCACATTGGCAATTCCTACTGTTGCACCGATATACAATTTGTTTCCATAGTTAGCACCGACACCAAATGTCCATTCGCTCATGCCACCGCGGGTTTCCAGAAATTTTTCCTGATACAATAAATCGCCTGCGGGAATGGTGTCGACGTATTGTGTGGTATCACCGGGAACATGATTGAGGAGCCACGTATTCCACGCCAATAATTCGTAAAAACTATTTAATTGATAAGGCCCCGAACCCGATGCTGTACGCTTCCAGTGATCCATCATGGATGTGGTATCGTTTCCGCCCATCCATTGGTTGGATTGAAATGTATTGATGCGATTGTAAGCCAATCCGAATGTGAACGATTGCCAACCGTCTTGCGTCTTGTTCTCAGCCGGTGAGTTGAATACAAAACCGAAATTGTCCACTTTAAAATTGAAGCGTACATCTTCGTTTTCGCTTCCATTGTACATGGAGTTCACACGTACATTTTGAAATGATGGTGAGAATACCAATTCGTTTTTACGGAACATTCCTAATCCACCGGGATTAGCAGACATCATGGAAATGTCTGCACCCACAGCCCCGAAAGAACCGGCCATGCCCATGAAGCGTGCAGTTCCACCGAACTGTGTACGCGAATAGCGCAACACGTCCATTTCATTCTGTCCGGCTAATGCTAATGAGAAAGAAAGCCCTGTTATGCACAGGGCTGTTCTATATAAGTTCTTAAACATAAACTTCAATTATCGTGGACGACTTGCCGGTGTTGAGCTTCCACCACCTCTGCTGTTGCCGCCTGACGAAGACGGAGAAGAAGAAGGGAATGAAGATCCACCACTATTATCACTCATGCGAGGACGGCTTTCGCGCGGAGGCTCGCTGCTGCGTGGTGTTTCCGGACGACCTTGAGTTGGCGCCGGCTGCACGTTTGGTGATGACGGACGATCAAAGTTCGGTTGAGCAGGAGTTGGCGAAGCCGGATTAACCTGCACCGGACGTGAGGTGTTCGTTGGACCGTTAACTGCCGGAGGAGGAGGAACTGCGCCTCGACCATCAACTTGTTGCCCCGAATTGTAAGGATTAGCCGGTAAGTTTGTTCCGTTATCAACAGGACGTCCTGCCGGAGCAGTGCTTGATGCAGGCAACGAGTTCACCACCGCACGATTAACATCTTCGTTAGTCGGACGCTCCAATTGATTTTCTGCAACAACAGAATTCACAAAACGCTCACCGAATGTAGAACCACCCATGTTGGCTGTACGACCATCATTGCTTCCCGGAGCAGTACGCGGACCATAGAAGAAACTGTTGTTATCAAAACTGTTGAAGTAGTTATTACCCCAACCGTTATTGCCCCAACCGCTTCCCCAGCCGCCGTTGCCCCAACCGTTACCCATCATCCAATTGTAACCGGGACCGTACCAACCGCCACCCCAGTATGGGTTATAAGCATAGTAAGGATTGTATCCCCAACTGTTGTATCCCCAACCGTTATTCATCCAAGGATCGTTCCAACCCCACATGTTATTCGGTTGTCCCCAACCGGTACCCCAGCCCCAACCATTGTTCCAATACATATACGATTGCGGACAATTGTAGTACATAAATGAAGACGGACCCCAGAAACCGTAACTGTTATAGACACTAGTTCCGAAATACATCGGATTGTTGTTGTAGAAATACGCATTCGTGTAATAGTTGTCGTAGTAATTACCGCTCATCGGGTTGTTAAAACGACGCAAACGCGCTGCATATTCGTAATCGTAGTAGTCGTCGTAGTCGAATTCTTCGTTGTAATAATCAGAACCCTGAGAACTCATCTTCTGAAGATTCTCTTGCTCCTGACGCTTGCGCTCTTCTTCCTGACGACGTTTGTCATCATCTTCTTTACGCTTCTGCTCGGCACGCCAATCCTTTTTGGCGTCTTTCAGGGAGTAATACACATCATCCCCGTTATCCTGTTTGGATAAACTACCGTTCATCTTGCACGAACTGAAAGCACCTGCAAGTACAACAGCTATTCCGAATAGTAACCATTTGTTTTTCATGGTTGATCGAATTTAATGTTCAACATACGACAGGGTTTCATTAATCGGGGATGATTTATGTTATTTTTGCCCCTGTCTTTGCTAGTAAAGTTACAAAAATCATTCCAAAATAGATTGTTAAAATGTCTAAAGTTGTTACCTCCAGAAATGATGATTATAGCCAATGGTATCAGGATATTGTAACCAAAGCTGATCTCGCGGATCACTCTGCGGTTCGCGGATGTATGGTTATTAAGCCCCACGGATACGCCATTTGGGAAAAAATGCAGCAAGCGCTGGATAGTATGTTTAAGGAAACGGGACACGTCAATGCGTATTTTCCGTTGTTCATTCCGAAATCTTTTTTGTCCAAAGAGGCGAAGCACGTCGATGGTTTTGCGCAGGAATGCGCTATTGTAACGCACCATCGATTGAAGACGGTTGGTGACACTCCGGAAACACGTCAGGTGGTAGTAGATGAAACTGCAAAGCTCGAAGAAGAACTTATTGTTCGTCCGACATCCGAAACAATTATATGGAATACGTATCGGGATTGGATTAAGTCGCACCGTGATTTACCATTATTGATCAATCAATGGGCAAACGTAGTGCGTTGGGAAATGCGTACACGATTGTTTTTGCGTACCGCAGAATTTTTGTGGCAAGAAGGTCATACAGCTCACGCAACAAAACAAGAAGCAATTGAAGAAACCGAGCGCATGTTGGAAGTGTATGCGCGCTTCGCGGAGGATTATATGGCGATGCCCGTTATCAAGGGAATTAAGTCAGAGAATGAACGTTTTGCGGGAGCAGAAGAAACCTACTGTATTGAAGCAATGATGCAGGATGGAAAGGCACTGCAGGCAGGAACATCACATTTTTTAGGACAGAATTTTGCGAAAGCTTTTGAAGTGAAGTTTGCGAATAAAGAGAATAAGCTGGAATATGTATGGGCAACATCGTGGGGCGTTTCTACACGATTGGTGGGTGCGTTGATCATGACACATTCTGATGATAATGGATTGGTAATTCCTCCGAAGTTGGCTCCTGTTCACGTTGTTATAGTTCCGATTTACAAGACTGAAGAAGAATTGAGCAAGATAGAAGTGTTAGCGAAACAATTGACGACTGAATTAAAAACAAAAAACATTGTTGTTCGTTTTGATCACAGAGATACGTTACGTCCCGGATTTAAATTTGCTGAGCATGAATTGCGTGGAGTTCCTGTGCGTTTAGGAATTGGCCCAAAGGATATGGAAAATGGCACTGTTGAAATGGCACGACGCGATACGTTAACGAAAGAAGTGGTTTCGATGGATGGTCTTGCAGAAAGAATTATAACTGTGCTGGATGACATTCAATCATCGATGTATAATCGTGCGTTGAAGTTGCGTGAATCCATGACGCATCATGTGAATACCTGGGAAGAATTTGAGAAAGCGTTGGATGCAGGCGGATTTGTTTATGCGCATTGGGATGGCACTTCCGAGACGGAAAAGAAAATTAAAGATCGAACAAAAGCGACGATTCGTTGTATTCCTTTGGATAGTGTTGCTGAAGATGGCAAATGTATCCTTACGGGAGCACCGTCATCACGTCGTGTGCTCTTTGCAAGAGCATATTAATTTCTTGGTTAAATTGGCATTATGAATCAACCTGCAAAAGAGATTATTTCCGGACTGCTTTACGAAAAGTCGAAGTTAAAACAGGATATTTTTTATCTGACGATCGATGTTTTCAAACAATTGAAAGAAGTAGTACGTGAAAGTGTTGCAGAGTTGAAGCCATTAGCACAAAACATTGATAAGCGCATCATTATTGATTATAAGGATAAAAGTGAACACGAGATCGAATTGCGCGTCGCAGGTGATGTAATGATTTTTTCCATGCACACGAATGTTTTTGAGTTTGATCAGAATCATCCTATGTGGAGAACATCATACATCAAACAAGATCACAAGCGCTCGTATTGTGGGATGATCATGGTGTATAATTTTCTTGCGGATACTTTTAAGTATAATCGCATGAATGATGTGGGCTATTTGGTGAGTCGATTATTCGTCAATCATGAGCGTCACTATTTCGCGGAGGGAAAACGTCAATTGGGATTGCTGTTTAACAACTTTGCGTCCTCTGAAATCAGTAAGGAGGAATTGAAAAAGTTTGTTGAAGCTACAGTTATATATTGTCTTGATTTTGATTTGTTCACACCTCCGTTTGATGATGTGAAAATGGTTTCCTTCGCCCAGATTCAAGAAGAAAGCTCGATGATGTCGCTAAAAACCGGCAAACGTTTAGGGTTTAGATTCCAAGCTGATACTGATTTGGATTAGTTAATTGTGGCCAATATCATCCGCCGTTCAGCTATATTGTCGTAGCTGTTGTTCAGATCAACGGTCAGGTGGTTCACACGATTCAGGCAAATGGTGTTAATCGTTTGGATATTCCAACACACGATTTAAGTGCGGGAATTTATTTTGTAAATATTACTTCTAATGGTGAAACCCGCAGCGTACGCGTTGTGAAGTAATTGATAGAAGTTACATTGTAAAGGGCTGGAATCGTTTGATTTCAGCCCTTTTTAGTTTTGAAAAATTACCGTCTAACGCTCGAATTGCGTATCGCAAATGCAGCATAAAAAAAGCGAGTAGATCGCTCTCGCTCTCACACTCGCTCTGTTTTGTAGCCCGTAGGGGAATCGAACCCCTGTTTACAGAATGAAAATCTGCTGTCCTAACCCCTAGACGAACGGGCCATTTAGGGACTAATTTTTTTCAAATCAGCGTGCAAATGTACACGCTTTTCCCTAATCTACAAAAAAATCTTGAAAAACGCTTACATTCCTATTTCTGACTAGTCTTCGTCTTCGAAATGATCGTAACGATAAATCGGATCTATTTCGGCTCCGGGTTTGATATTGATGAGCTCTTTAATTAAACCGTCGTCTAATCCGAAGACCCAACCGTGCAGTTCCGGACTTTGACGACGCTTCCATGATTTTTGGATGATGGTAGTTTTTGACAAATTTTGGAGTTGCTCAATAACGTTGAATTCCACTAGTTTATTTACGCGATCCTCTTCATTTTTTATCGCGTTCACATCTTCACGATGTAAACGGTACACATCTTTAATATTGCGAAGCCATTTATTAATCAATCCAAAACTGTCATTGGACATTGCGGCTTTCACACCACCGCAACCATAATGTCCGCAAACGATTACGTGGTCAACCTTTAAAACTTCTACAGCATATTGTAATGCCGATAGCATATTAAGATCTGTGTTGACTACCAAATTCGCTACGTTACGATGAATGAAGATTTCTCCGGGTTTAGTACCCGTAATTTCGTTGGGAGGTACCCGTGAATCAGCGCAACCGATCCACAGAAATTTAGGAGTTTGCACACGAGCCAGTTTGTTGAAATATTCGGGATCCTGCTCCAGACGCTCCTGCGACCAGCTTTTGTTTTCAAGTAGTAGTCGATTATAGTCGTTCATTAGTTCGATTTGATATTGTCTTTATAATTCGGGATTCCTTCAAGAATGACACGTACGCCGCGTAATTCAGCAGCTTGCTGGAAATTGAGTAATGCCTCAATGATATCGTCATCGATGAAATCGGATTTTCGTCCATCAATTATTACTGTTACGTTATCAGGAATATTTTCGAGCGTTTCCATTACAGCCGCTTTATTCATAAACGTAACGTCTTTGTAGAAGCGCAATAGATAATTGTCATTGTGTTGATGTAAGCGGTGGACAGTTTTGAAATTGGTGCGGGCAACATAATAGATACCCACTGCCATTCCGATTCCGATTCCGATGAGTAAGTCGCTGAATAAAATGGCCACAATCGTAACGATAAATGGCATAAAATGATCCATGCCGCGTGACCACGCTTCTTTATACAATGCAGGTTTTGATAATTTGTAACCGGTCATCAACAAGATAGCCGCTAATGATGCGTTGGGTATTTTATTGATGAATGGCGCTAAAAAAGCCACAGCAATGAGTAACCACATGCCATGAAAAATGGCAGACATTTTTGTGCGAGCTCCGGAGTTGACATTGGCAGAACTTCTTACAATTACAGCCGTAATAGGTAACCCCCCAATTAATCCGGAAATTAAATTTCCTGAACCTTGAGCGATCAATTCACGATTGGTTGGAGTAACACGTTTGAACGGGTCGATCTTATCGGCTGCCTCAACACTAAGCAATGTCTCTAAGCTGGCTACTATAGCCAATTTTATTGCTAAAACATACACGGTATAATTGGAAAGTGCCGACCAATCAGGGCTTGAAAAGAAACCAAAAAATTCTTGTGTTGATCCTGCTACCGGTAAATTCACTAGGTGATCTCCGGATAAACCGGTTCCTTGTCCCGTGAAAATCTCGTTGAGCACGATGCCAAGAATAACAACGATAAGTGAACCCGGAATAAATTGGAAGACTTTGAATTGCTTGATGAGCTTTGTGTCGAACAACACCAAAATAGCCATTGAAATAATACAAATGATGACTGCGCTAGGACTAACGAAGTTGAATGCGTTTAAGATTTCGCTAAATGTGTTTTCATTATCCGGTTGAATAAACGATTCATCGCCTTCAAAGTCTTTGTCGTAACCAACCCCATGAGGAATTTGTTTCATAATGAGGATAAGGCCGATTGCAGCCAACATACCCCGAATTACAGATGATGGAAACCAATACCCGATAATGCCGAGACGAAATATTCCGAACAGAATTTGAAATATCCCGGCTGCTGCAACAACTAATAAAAACGCCTGAAAATTATTGCCAAGGTCTTGTATGCCGCTTAGCACAATTACTGTCAATCCTGCAGCAGGACCACTTACGCTAACGCTGGATTTACTGATGCCGGCTACAACTATGCCGCCAATCAGACCGGCAATGATTCCGGAGAAAGGTGGTGCACCGGATGCGAGCGCGATACCCAAACATAATGGTAAGGCCACTAAAAAAACGACAATAGATGCGGGGACATCTTTGCCCAAGTGGCTGAATAAGCCGTGTTGTGCTTTCATTAATTTAGAACAGAGGTATAGTTGGGAACTCCGCAAAGATAATTAAATGGCTTTCCGTTGCACTAAAGTTGATGTATCTTAACAATCGTTAACGTACACTTTTTCAGATGTCTTCATCCAAAATTATTTTGACCGCCGACGACTACGGAGCAATGCCTTTTATTGATGTGGCGATTGAAGAAGCTGT
This sequence comes from Bacteroidia bacterium, assembly GCA_044344795.1. Classification (GTDB taxonomy): domain Bacteria; phylum Bacteroidota; class Bacteroidia; order Palsa-965; family Palsa-965. The sequence goes on from JBIJCF010000006.1 coordinate 74,667, forward strand.
TGCTAAAGGCAAAATAAATTCAGTGGCAACTTTTGTTACGTATGGAAAATATAATGAAGAAAAGATTGAACACATTAAGCAACTGATAAAAGATGCACCCGGAAAAGTCGGTGTGGGTTTGCATTTTTCCCTTACCGCAGGACAACCATTATCGGATGGACTTGGACCAATTGTGGAGACTGATGAACACGGTGTAAAACGGTTTTCGGAAGCGCAACTTTTCCCGTTTGATCATTTAAGTAAAGACGAGGTAGCGCGTGAGTTAGAATTGCAAATCGAAAAAATGGCGGATCATTTAGGTGGAGCGGAAAAGATTGATTCCATCTCGAACCACCATGGAGTGGCGTACATGGATCATGAATTGTTTGATGCTTTAAGTTCGGTTGCTGCGCGATATAAAATTCCTATCCGAAGTCCTTTGTCGTGGATGCAATCGGGATTGAAATGGAAGCGCATTAATTTGCCTTCCGATGCTGTGATTTGGGAAGGATTTCGTTTGGGTTTCTGGAGAAATCTGGGTGAAATGACGAAGAAAGATATGTATGCGCGTGTGGATTTGGCTAAACAACGGAATTTGCATTTCCCTTTTTGCACTGCGGATGTTATTTACGGCAAACCTACTGAATCGCGCATGTTGACATTACTGGAACAGTATGAAGGAAATCGGATGACGACAGAGTTTATGTTTCATTTGGGCGATCCTTCGGAACATGCGCCGCCAGCTGTGCACGGTATTAATCCCGCATACTTTACTAAACGGAAACACGAATACGACTTACTGATGAAATTTCCTTTGGACACCCAACTGATGGTGAGGGAAATTCAGAAGGCTGTGTTTCGGGATATGAGTTCAATAGATCGTGAACTAGATAGCTAGGAATTATTTTCCTGTCGGTATCGTGTCTTCTACAATCACGTATATTTCTTCATTATCCTTTTTCATCAGATAATGTTCACGGGCGAATTTTTCCAGCAGTACGGTGTCGCTCTGCAATTGCTCCAGCGCTTCTTTATTGCGACGGATTTCATCTTTATAAAACTGAACATCCTTTTCCAGTTTCTCCACCTGCTGTTTTCTGTCCATCTGCGTGAAGAAATCGTTCTTGTCGAAAAACAGCAACCAGATCGCCAGAACTACAATCACCAGTATGTAGCGATTGGTAAAGAATTTCAAAACCGGATGCTGAGCCCATTTCATGGTGATAAAATTACGAGGAGTAATTGGTTGTCGAACTGATTTATTCCTGCGTTTTCCAAATGTTATTCAGTTGGGATTGTTAATTATGAAGGTGTAATAGCTTGCTATTATTTGTAATTTCAAATTAGTTTAAAGAACTATAGATATTAACTATGACCTTACAACAACTCGAATACATTGTAGCTGTAGGCCGATACGGCAGTTTTGTGGAAGCGGCTGATAAGTGTTTCGTAACGCAACCAACGCTTTCTATGCAGGTGAAAAAGTTGGAGGATGAGTTGGGGATTATTTTGTTCGATCGTTCCCGACAGCCGGTGGCGATTACCGAAGCAGGCAGACAATTTTTGGAGCAAGCACAAATTATTCTTCGGGAACAACAACGCTTGTTGGAAATGGTGAAAGATTTTAAAGGTGAAACCGGAGGTGATTTACGTCTTGCGGTGATTCCAACTTTAGCGCCTTATCTGTTGCCTGTTTTTGTTCGTGAGTTTACCAACAAATATCCCGGAGTGAATTTGATTGTTCGGGAGATGACTACGGAACAAATTGTGCAAGCACTGCGCAACGAAACTTTAGATGTCGGTTTACTCGCGACGCCATTACCGGAATCCGATTTGCACGAACTTCATTTATTTTACGAACCTTTTGTGGGCTATTTGTCCAAAGGACATTCGCTTTGGAATAAAAAAACAATTAAAGTGGATGATCTCGATCCGGAACAAATTTGGTTGCTTTCCGAAGGTCATTGTATGCGTAATCAGGTGTTGAATCTTTGTCGGGAACAACCGCATTCCGGCGACCAGCAATTTGTTTATGAAAGCGGTAGCGTGGAAACGTTGAAGCGGCTCGTGGACACCGGGGAAGGAATGACCATTTTACCGTGGTTAGCGACGGTTGGAATGAGCAATAAACAATTGCAGCAGGTGCGATATTTTAGAACTCCTGAGCCTGTGCGTCAAATTAGTTTGGTAACGCACCGCTCACAACTCAAGCGCAAGCTGGTCGAGTTGTTGGCGAATTGTATCCGACAAACAATACCGACCACATTAAAGCGTTCTATGAAACAAGATATTATCCCCATTGAAGCATGAGAACGACAGCTGTATTTCTGATTACACTATTTTCAATCGTATTGCTATTTTGGCAAGGCGCACCCAAAGCCACTCCCGTAACATTTCGTGCCGAACAGATGAAGCACAGTCGTGTTAAAGCAGCGTACATTGAGAAATGGGATGGAATCGAATCGCGATTGAAGGAACTTGACGTACAAGTTGCAACGCTGGAAGTTTTTATTCGATCGTTTAAGCACGAGAAGGTAACGGAAGTGTGGGTGAAAAATAAAACCGACAAAACGTGGAAAAAGTATCGCGATTACAAGGTTTGTATGTCGTCTGGCGAATTGGGTCCTAAGCGATGCCAAGGTGATGGTCAGGTTCCGGAAGGATTTTATCATGTGAATGTTTTTAATCCATACAGCAATTTTCATCTATCACTTGGTGTAAGTTATCCGAATGCTTCAGATCGCGTGTTTGCTTGTAAGCGTGATCCCGGCGGAGCAATTATGATTCATGGCGATTGTGTTACGATAGGATGTATTCCGCTTACGGATGATAAAATAAAGGAAGTGTATGTGCTGTGCGTAGAGGCCAAAAATGCGGGACAGCAAAAGATTCCCATTCATGTTTTCCCGACACGCATGAGCGAGGAGCGCTTACGAGAAATTAAAGCAACAACAGATGATGCAGCAGTAAAATCGTTTTGGGATAATTTGAAAACAGGATATGATTATTTCGAAACGAAAACTGCACTGCCTTTCGTAACTGTTGATGCAAAAGGGAAATACATTTTTCGCTAAGAATTAACGGTTGCGAGAAGGTACAATTTCCACTTTGGTCATAATTGTCTCTCCGTTATCATCAACACAAGTCACACGGTGTTGTCCTTCGGAAGGATTGAGTGCCAGCTGATGAATTCCTGTTGTCGATCCCACAAATTCCTCGTCGAGATGCCAATGCACAGTGGCCGTTGGACTTCTATGCGCAAGTTCAAAAATGATTTTACCCGGCCTTCCATCCAACTCTGTGGGTAAACTTAAACGAGTTTCTTCTCGTGGATAAACAAATTCCATATAGGAAGAACTTTGATGCGAGCATCCGGATAAATACGGTGGCAATACTTTGTACAACGGGTTTTTCACGCGGTAATAAAATTCCATAGCAGGCGGTAGCACAAACCAAGAAACATGTTGCATTTCAGAAGGCGATGCACAATCGCTGCTGACACGATATTTAAGAGACGCATCCAGATGCACGGTACGATGGTATTTGCAGGCACCCGATTTAAGTCCGGCTTCCGGAATCCATTGTTGTTGTCCTTCGCATAAGTCGAGCGCACGCATCCCCGATTGTGCACATACACGAACTTGTTTCATTAACTGTTCCGGTTTTTCAAACCAATCGGGCGAACGTAACATGGAAAAAATGTCAAACAGAATAGGTGCTGCAGTTTGTATTCCTGTTAACCCCGGTCGTCCTTCTCCTGTTGCATTGCCTACCCAAACTGCTATTACATATTTTGGTGTTACGCCCACAGCCCAGCCGTCTCTGAATCCGAAGCTGGTCCCTGTTTTCCATGCAATGCGTGATGATGTGCTAAACTTACTCCAGTTGGCATCTTCTTCGGGGCGATTTACTTCGGTGAGTGCATCGAATGTGAACCATGTTGCAGCGGGATCCAACCAGGAATGATCATTTAATTTCCCTTCTATTGTTGGTGTCGCTGTTGCAATATAATGTGGCGGATAGAAATCTAATTTGGTTTGTGTACGAGTTGCATTGTAGCGGTTTAAGGAACGCGCCATCGATGCGTACATACCTGCAATATCCCAGAGTTTTCCTTCTGCACCACCAAGAATCAAGGAAAGACCGTATTCGTCCGGCGTGCGGAATAAGGTGGTCATGCCGCAATTTTTGAGTCGTTCATAAAAACGATTAACCGTGTGCGATTGTAACATGCGAACAGCAGGTACATTGAGCGAACGGGCTAATGCACGCGACGCAGGAACAGCACCGTCGTAAGCACGATTAAAGTTTTCGGGATTATAACCGGAAAGGTCAGTTGGAATATCAGCAACAATAGTATGGGGAAGTAGTTCGCCCTCCGTAAGCATGGACGCATAAAGAATAGGTTTCAGAATACTACCTGTACTGCGCGGTGCATTAATTACATCTACCTGATTACTGTATTCCTTGAATTCGTTTGCTGTATTACCCACATATGCTAAAGTTGCACCATCTTCTACACGAAGCACTAATGCTGCTGCATTATGTATTTGATTGCCCGACAAACGTTCGGCATGACGCTGCAACGCATCGGTTACTTGTTCCTGCAAGTTTTTATCTAATGTAGATGTAACGCGTTTCCCTTCGTTCCCTTCTTTGCGGCAACGATCGAGTAGGTGCGGAGCTAATCGCGGCAAAGGATAAGGTGCACCCGGTAAAGGTTCTTGCATGGCGAGATGTGCAGCTTCCACGGCAATTATTCCTTCATCAGCCATGTGCTGTAATAAACGATCACGTTTCGTTTTCAATCGCTCTTGATTTTTTCCCGGATAAATCAATGAAGGACTATTTGGTAAAACGGCCAGTGTAGCGGCTTCTGCCCAAGACAAGTTTTCAGGCGAACGACCGAAGTAGCGCCACGATGCAGCATCAATGCCTACGACGTTTCCGCCAAATGGTGCATGTGAAGCATAGAGCGCAAGAATTTCTTCTTTATCATGAGTAAATTCAATACGCACAGCCCAAATCATTTCAATCAACTTGTTCCAAAAATTTCTGGGTTGATTTTTTCTCGCCATTCTGGCTAATTGCATGGTGATTGTACTGCCACCAGAAACAATTTTTCCGCGAGACATATTTTGAGAGGCTGCTCGCATAATCCCCGTTACATCAACACCGGCATGTTCCGCGAAGTAGCGATCTTCAAATTGAATTAAACAAAGTGCATATTTTAACGGAACCAGTTTTCTTTCCGGAAACCGCCATTGACCATCAGCCGCAATTTTCGCTCCCAATAAATGTTGTTTTTCATCTTCAAGAACCGTAGCGGTTGGATCTGTGAATAAAGGGCGCGGAAGAAAAAAGATAAACCACAATACCAAAACCAACAATACAGTGAACACCACAGTCCTTTTCGGATTTGTAGAATGCGCCATCTTCAGTTGATTGATGCGTGATTGCAGTTTCATTACAAGTCAAAGATAAGCGGTAAAGAAGGATGCCTGTCGTGTATTGAATAAGTGTAGTTAAACTTCGAAAATTCGTTTGCGTTTATGGAAATCCATCAAGTGTTGCATCATTACATTAAACGCAATTCGTATGATACACATTCAGCAACCGTGTTCCGCATCATGGGACAACATGACTCCGGTTAACGGTGGAAGATTCTGCTCGTACTGCAATAAGACGGTGCATGATTTTGCTGCTATGACCACAGCCGAAATTCAAGAAGTGTTAAAGGTCTCAGCCGGAAATAAATTGTGTGTGCGAGTTAAGGTTATAGCACCGGCTAGACGAACTCCGCGATTGCTCAAGTTTTTGGCGGCAGTGTTGGTTGTGTTTGGTTTAGGGTTATTTCAATCGTGTTCTCGTCCCCCGGGTGTTTTGGTAATGGGCGGGATGCAGACTGTTGTTGGCGATACAATTCCGACTTCCGATACTGTTCCTGTTGAACATACACTCGGTGAAATTGAAGCTCCTCCGCATGGTGCATGAGCGCAGCACCTATATTTGTTGCAAATGACTCCATTATGATTCTTCGCCTTATTGCTATTTCTCTTGTTGCACTTATAACGCAAGCAGCTACTTGTAAGAAGTCGGTTTCTAAATCGGATACTGTTGTTGCTGATTCAATAACTCCCGTAACTATGGATACTGCATTGCCACAGGATAACCGCAAACATCCGCCCGCTTTACCAATTGAGCCGACCTATCCGGAAGGACGATTGGCGCTGGAACAGTTTATCGCCAAGAACACCATTTACCCTGAAGCCGCTAAGAAGGCCGGAATAACAGGGCAAGTGATCGTTGGATTTATGGTAAAAAAAGATGGTTCGTTAAGTGACTTTAAGCTGTGGAAGGGATTAGGCTATGGGTGCGATGAAGAAGCCATGCGCGTTGCCCGTTTGATGCCGAACTGGAAGCCCGGTAAAAAAGACGGTGTTGACGTGGATATGGAATATCAAATTTATGTCCCGTTCCCGCCGGTTAAAAAATGAAGAGACGACAGCTGCTATCTTTTATTTGCATCGCATGGATCTATGCCTGCTCTTCGTCTGAAACGCCCGATACAGTAGTGTATCAAGAGCATTTTTCCAACGAAAGTCCTCAATTAGAGTTAACATTTTTAACCGATACGTTTAAAGTTCGCAGACGTACGGGCAGCGCAGTTGTTTCATTAGATACTTTTCGAACAACGCCGCCAACAACGGTTTCAGGGAATGAAGTCATCGAGATACAGCCGGATGTACCACCTCAGTTTAACGGGGGCGATGCGGCATTGAGAGCTTATCTGAAAAAGAAATGCGTTTATCCTTTGGTTGCTTTCCAGAATGAAGTTTCGGGTGTAGTTACGATTAGCTTCCGGATTTGTGCTGATGGGTCTATTGAAGGCATCAAAGTCAAGCGCTCTGTGGGTTTCGGCTGTGATGAAATGGCCGTAGATGTGGTAAAAAATATGCCGAATTGGATTCCCGGAACTAAAAGCGGAAAAAATGTTAAATGTCCTGTCGCGCTGGATGTGCCATGTGGTCGTTAGTGAGGTACTTTGCTATCTTTGCCTAGTAACTAATCAGCATAACAGTGAATAATAGATTTTCAGTCGTTCTAAACGTCGTATTGGTGATTGCGGTGATCGTATTGTTCGTCCTTCACTTTTCATCAAAACCTAATGAAGGTGCTGTTGCAGGAACTAAGGATTCTGTAAAGCAATTGACGTTCGAAATTCCAAAGAATTTGCACGGTGCACGCGTATTGTATATCAATGTGGATTCGTTGGATACGCAATATGAAGCCTTCACCGATTTGAGCAAGGAAACTTCATCCAGCTATAAGTATAAGTTGACACAATACCAGAACAAAGGAGTGGAGTTGCAGCAGCGTTATGCTGCACTTCAGGAAAAAGTGCAAATGGGAACCATTTCCGCTGACGAAGCAGCAAAAGAAGAGGCAGCGATTAATAAAGGTATGGACGATTTGAAGCGCATGGAAACCGAATTGCAGTTGATGGAAACGAATGCGATGAAGAAAAATCAGATTATTACTGAAGAAATTTCAAAGTACTTCAAGTCTTACGCACAGCAAAAAGGAATTGACTTTATTTTGGGTTATGGAGGAAGTAGCACGGTGTTGTATGCAACAGACAGCCTGGATGTGACCATGGAAATTGTAACGGCGTTGAACGCTGAATACCGTGCGAACAAAGCGACAAAGAAGTAATTAGTTTTTAACAAGTTTTCATCCTGTCGGGTTCTGCTCGGCAGGATTTCTTTTTTTTGATCTACACAAAATCACGGATCATGGAAAATGGCAACGAAGTACTAATTCATAAAATTAAAAAGGTTGAAGAGTTTCATGAAGTCTTCATGATTGGCAATCGGCATACTCCAACCGGTAATGTTTCGCAAGATGAAGCCCTGTTACGGTACAACTTGCTGAAAGAAGAAAATGAAGAGTACCTTGAGGCTTGTCAACGCGGAGACATTGTCGAGATTGCTGATGCTTTAGGAGATATTTTATATATCGCATTCGGGACCATTTTGCGACATGGATTGCAATACAAAATTGAAGAAGTGTTCGATGAAATTCATCGCAGCAACATGTCGAAACTGGACAAAGACGGGAAACCTATTTTCCGTGAAGACGGCAAAGTGTTGAAGAGTGAATTTTACTTTCGTCCGAATATTGCGGCGTTATTAAAACACGAAGAACAAGAATTGAAATAGATTATTGTCCCGCCTGCAACCAGGGCTGCTCCACAAAAAGTCGCACAATAACGACAACACCGGAAATGATAAATATTATTCCGGCAGCGACATTGATTTTGTGAATCACTACATCGTTGAGGTAAGTTTTAATTTTACCTGCGGCTAATGCTTTAATTGTATCTGTTCCGAATAAAGTGAGCAAAGCTGATGTGAAAAAAGTAATCATCAATACGCCATCACCGTTAAACTTGGAAGAAGAAAAACTAATCGCACCGATCCACATCAGAATGATTAATGGATTGACCAGATTCATAAAGAATCCTTTCAGTGCAATACCACCCACTTTTACTTGTCCGTTTTTAATTACAACAACGGTATCGCCTTCTGAAACGGGTACGGGCTGCGGTACTTTTTTCAGCACTTGATAGACGCCATACGTAATCAGTAATCCGCCTCCTAAGATTCCAACAGGCAATGCGTATTTCTGATCTAGTAACCATCCCGACATCCCGAAGTAAGCTAACGCCAAATAAATTAAATCGCTGGCGATAACACCTATGGACATGGCGATACCGGCTTTATATCCAAATCGTAAACTCGATTGTATCAACGCAAAGAATGCCGGACCCAGTGAAAAACACAGGGCTAATCCGAAAAGCATTCCATGACCGATTGCGCCGAACATTAATTATACGTTTTGATACGATTTAAGATGTTGCTTCCAGCTTTCCAAACGTTCATCTTTGATAACACGCGGGAACTTGCTCTGGCCGCCAATTTTTCCGTTCTTTTCCATCCACGCATAAAACACGTCAATAGGAAGAACTTCTACAATGACTTCTTTTAGAGCAGCACTTCGTTCAACACGGTAATCATCGTTCAGGTTTTTCAAATGATTATCCAAACAATTGCGGAAGGCTTGTGCATCAACGGGTTTATTGGTGCCGACATACCAGTGATGAGCGAATAAATTTTCGTAGTTGATTCCGGCAACCGTAAACTCATTAATCGTCACGTTAAACTCATCTGCGCAAAGATCAATGGCTCTGTTCATGTTATCCTGAGACAAGTGTTCGCCACACAAACTCAGGAATTGTTTCGTTCTGCCCGTAATGATAATCTCCTGGCGTTCTAAATTGGTAAAACGAATAGTGTCACCAACAAGATAACGCCACGCACCGGAGCACGTACTGATTAACATAGCATATTCTGTATGCTCATCCACTTCATTAATGGTGAACGTTACAGGATTAGCTTTCATCTGCCCGTCGCTGTCGAAGTTGTCGGCGTTAAATGGAACGAACTCGAAAAATATACCGTTGTTTAATTGCAACCGCTGACCTTCTGAATCCGGGCGATCCTGAAACGCAAAAAATCCTTCCGATGCTAAATAGGTTTCCAGATAATGAATCGGTTGCCCGAGTAATTTATCAAATCCTTTGCGATACGGCTTTAGTGAAACACCACCCCAAACATAAATTTTGAGATTGGGCCAGATTTCATGTATGTGTTTAACGTTGTAATATTTGATGATACGTTCAAACAAAATCTGAATCCACGCCGGCACGCCGCACACCACACCAATATCCCAGTTCTTAGCATTCTTGGTAAGTTCATCCAGCTTGGTGTTCCAGTCGCGTTCTTTCGCAATACGATCACCGGGCTTATAAAAGTGTTGAAACCAAAATGGAATGTTTCCTGTAGTAATTCCGCTCAAATCACCGGAATAGTATGTGCCGTTGTAATTTAGGTGTGTGCTTCCGCCGATCATCAATATTCCTTTCTGAAAGAAATCGGTGGGCAAATCGTAACGATGAAGCGCCATGATTTGACGAATACTGGCCATACGAATGGCTTTCAGCATCTCTTTCGTAACAGGAATATGTTTGGATGATGCCTCAGAAGTTCCAGAGCTTAATGCAAAATATTTGGTTTGCCCCGGCCAAGTAACATAGCCTTCACCATTCAAACTTCTATACCACCATTTACGAAACATGCTGTTATAGTCATGCGTTTGTACGGTGCGTTGAAACGATTCTACAGGGTCTTTCTCGGTTAGCAGTTTGGTAAAGTTGTAGTGTTCTCCAATTGCTGTAAACTCCGCTTTACTCAGTAATTTTTTTAATGTTTTAACCTGAAGGTTATAGGCATCTTTCTTCCGTAAGCGCGGAATTTTATTATTCAGTTCTATGGTTTTTTTAAGAATTGAACCAATGATGGCCATAGTTTATAATCTTAACGGGTAGGAATAAAACGCTTACGTGTGATCGCTGTTTCGCGTGCAATACGACTTACTTGCAAAGGACTAAGCGATTCGCCCTTCGGATAAATTGTTGCCAGCGCATTCATGTCACGAGCCAGTTGCGAGCATGTACTGTCGTCCGGAAATAATTGCAATAAGCCGGTGAGTTGTTCCATATATAAACGTTGTTCCTCCATAATTTCGTACAACGTAGAATTCTTGTCATCTTTTTCTGTGGAGTCAATCATGGTTGCAGTCAGGTACAAGCTTTCCAACCAACCTCCCGAAAGCACTAGTGATGCAAGTGCCAATCGATCGTTAGAAATAAGCGTGGTGTCAGCCCGCATGTAGGAACTGAAAACCAGTTTCTGCAATGAATCTTGATTGTTACGATTGTTGTCAAAACGCTTCATGGTTGTTTCGTCGAATGCATTCGGCACAACAATCGCATCTGCCAGTACTCTCACACTTTTCAAGTATGGACCGGAATCAGCAAGCCGCGATTGTGTAATCAGCAAAGCCATATCAGCACCATAAATCCCCAAATTTAATGCCTGCAAATTCGGGTCGGTTATTTGTCCTACCTGAGCAGTATTACTTAGGATGTCAGCGTTGAAAACCACTTTGGAATTCGAAAGTTTATTCAGGATATCAAATGGAACCGGTATGGTACTAACGAATTGTTTAATTCTTTCCCGCACGCTATCGTTCATGACATTATGCACTAACGTATCGCTGTTGGATATAGAATCCATTCGTTGATCCGGCTCGCCCGAGCTGCAGGAAGCTAATAACGAAGTAATGATAATCCAAACGAATAGGGGGAATCTGGTTTTCATTAGCGAATGTATCTGAAGTCATGATTATTCTTGATGTTCTTCAAACTTTCAACGATGAGTTGAATAACGTGTTCCACATCATCTTTGTGCACACTTTCAACAGTAGTATGCATGTAACGAAGCGGCAAGGAAATTAATGCGGAAGGAATTCCACCGGTTGAATACGCAAAGGCATCCGTGTCTGTCCCCGTAGAGCGCGATGCAGCTTCACGCTGAAAAGGGATTTTATTTTTTTCGGCAGTGTTGATGATTAAATCGAGCAGGTTATTGTGAACTGCCGGACCGTACGTTAACGAAGGACCTTTGCCGCAAGAAACATCACCTTGCGCAATTTTATTCATCATCGGGGTTTGAGTGTCGTGTGTTACATCAGTAACGATAGCCACATTTGCACGAATTGACTCGGTAATCATTTCGGCACCGCGCAAACCTACTTCTTCCTGAACAGCGTTAACGATGTACAAGCCATAGGGAAGTTTGGTACGACTTTGCTTCAGCAAGCGTGCTACCTGCGCAATGATAAATCCTCCGATTCGGTTATCCAACGCACGACCGGTGTAGTAGCGATCATTCAACACTATGAATTCATCTTCGTAGGTAACTACACAGCCAACGTGTACCCCAAGTTCAGCAACCTCCTTGTCGGACGTACAACCCAGGTCAAGGAAAATATTTTTCAATGTTGGAGTTTCTTCTTTACCCGGCTCACGCACGTGAATGGCAGGCCAACCGAAAACGGCTTTCACTATGCCTTTTTTAGTGTGAACGTTTACACGCTTGGAAGGTGCGATCTGATGATCAGAACCTCCATTGCGACGTAAATACACAAATCCATCTTTGGTGATATAATGTACAAACCAGGAAATTTCATCGGCGTGCGCTTCGATTACAACTTTATATTTCGCTGTAGGATTGATAACACCTACCACGTTACCGTAATTATCGGTCATGTATTCATCAACATACGGACGAATGTAGTCGAGCCACATTTGTTGTCCTTTGCTCTCGAAACCTGTTGGTGATGGGTTATTGATATATCTGGTCAGGAATTCCAGTTCGGCTTTACCGACGATACCTGCTTTGCTCGCTTTTTTCTTCACTTTAACCATAACATTTCAATTTTTGCTAAGTTAAGCAATGCCGTTAATTTTTGCCGATTTTGTTTAATTATTGCCCTTAATTAACTGTTGGTTGTGCAAGCCGATGTTAATACTAAATTAGCGTATGAATAAACTCATTTCGTTCGCGCTTGTTTTCGTTTTAGGGCTTGCTGTTATTGGATGCAAAGGAAAGAAGGGCGCAACAGGTGATTCTGCGCAATTGGCACTGCCTAAAGTGATAGTTGATTCTACCTACAAAGCAGGTTTAAATACCATCACGATTGATAGCAGCAGCATTTCCGGTAACACGTTACGTTTGTACGTAAATTATTCGGGCGGGTGCAAAAAGCACGATATCGATTTAATTTGGACCGGAATTATGGCGAAATCGTTACCCCCACAATTGCCCATGACATTGCGTCATAACAACCACGGCGATGCTTGTCGTCAGGTGGTGAGTGAGTTTCGCGAATTTGATTTATCACCATTAAAATCGAACGGATACAAAACGATGGTATTGAATATTCAGGGTCATCGTGTAACCTATCAACCAACACCTTAACAATTCGCTTTTCAACACTAGAATTCAACACATGAAAAAACTTCTTCTTAGTTCCTGTTTGATTGTTGCTTCATTTTCTGCGTGGTCACAGCGTGGAGAAGGAGGAATGCCTTATTCTAATAAATCCGATTATTTTAATAACGAAGTTCCTTTCGTTACTATGCAACCTTTTAATATTGATTCTGTGCGCAATGCCGCAGCGTATCAGGATTCAGTGAAAGGACCTTATAAATTCGGTTATAATTATTTTACGAATTTGAATCCAGATAATTCAGGAACATGGAAAGATTTATCGAATGGTGATCGCTATTGGAGATTAGGAATTACATGTCCTGAGGCGCTTTCCATTAATCTTGCATTCAGCGGAATGGTGATGCCTCATGGCGCAAAGCTTTTTGTGTATAGTGCGGATCGTAAAGTGGTCATGGGAGCATTTACACGCAACCAGATGAATCCTGATCAGCTATTCGGAACAGAATTAATTCCCGGAGAAGCTGTTGTTGTAGAATACTACGAACCGGCAGCTGTTCGTGGTCAGGGTTGGTTGAACGTGTTCCGCATTACGCATGGCTTCCGTGGTGTTCAGCCGTATCTGGATGATATTGGTCGCGGATTTGGCGATGCAGGAAATTGTCATAATAACACGGCTTGTCCCGGTGCAGTAGCGTGGGCGGATCAGGCACGATCTGTGGTATGTTTGGTGTCGGGCGGAAGCGAATTTTGTACGGGAGCATTAATTAATAATACTTGTAATGATGCCACACCTTATGTCCTTACTGCTGATCACTGTGGAACAGCAAACGGTTCTTGGGTGTTTCGTTTTAACTGGCAGTCTGCAACTTGCGCAGATCCTTCAACTAATCCTTCATCACAGTCATTAACCGGCGGAACACAGCGTGCTGCATATGGTGGTTCAGACGTTAGTTTGGTTCAAATTAATCAGGCAATTCCTTCTAACTACAACGTATATTTTTCAGGGTGGAATCGTGTGAATGCAGTTGTGGACAGCACAGTTTGTATTCACCATCCTTCAGGCGATATTAAAAAAATCAGCTGGGCACAAAATGTTACCATTTCTTCTACTTATGGTGGTGCTGATTGCTGGAGAACAACACAATGGACGAGCGGTGTCACTGAGCCAGGATCTTCCGGTTCTCCACTTTATGATCCGAACAGAAGGATTATTGGACAATTGTATGGCGGTCCATCTTATTGCGGTGCGCCAACCAATAGTTTGAATGATTATTATGGAAAATTTTCAACGTCGTGGACAGGTGGTGGTACAAACGCTACACGTCTCAGTAACTGGTTGGATGCTTGCAATACCGGTGTAACGGTTTTAGATGGTTTTGATCCTAACACGCCAACAGTAGCACTTGACGCGCAGATGAACGCAGTTGTTACACCAAGCGGAGCCTACACCAATTGTGGTGCTGCTATTAATGAAGATGTAATTGTTGTTTTGCGAAATGCCGGTGTAAATACATTGACGTCTTGCACCATTACATGGCAATTGGATTCCAATACTCCAACAGTTTTCAACTGGACAGGCTCTTTAAATTCCAACTCAACCACTCAGGTAAATCTTGGCAACATTACGTTGCCATTGGGTACACACACCGTAACTGTTGTTGTTAGCAATCCGAATAATGGATCAGATGGCAATACTGCTAATGATCAATCATCAACTACCTTTACTGTTACCACATTGGCGACAGGGACATTGCCGGTGCAAGATGGATTCCAAAGTACCACATTCCCAAGTGCGGGATGGAGCGTAGTGAATCCGAATAACGATGTAACATGGGTACGTACTACCGCAGCAGGGTTTAACAGCAATGCTTCCATGCGTATTGACAATTTTAATAATGACACGGAAGGAACAACGGATGATTTACGCACTCCTGTATTGGATTTAACCAACGCGATTGCCCCGATTACCGTGACATTTGATGTAGCTTATGCACGTTATGATGCGCAATATTCAGATACATTGGGTGTGTATGTTTCCACAGATTGCGGCATCACCTGGACACAAGTGTTTTTAAAAGGAGGAACAACATTATCTACTGCACCCGACAATACAAATGCGTTTACTCCTAATGCTAATCAGTGGCGTGCGGAGTCTATTAATTTAAATGCTTATGCAGGTCAATCCGGTGTGATTGTGGCGTTCCGCGCACGCGGCGGATATGGTAATTTCTTGTACGTGGACAATATCAATTTAACTGCAGGAACAAGTTCTGTTAATGACATCGCCGGATTGGATGCAGGAGTTTATCCTAATCCTAGCAATGACGGGATCTTTACACTAGAGTTGCAAGGTGTGTTGAACGGTGATGAAATAATAGAAGTTACTGATGTTACCGGGCGTGTTATTACTTCTACAGCAGTTAATGGCATACAACGCCACACTTTAGATTTATCCGGTGAATCGCAAGGAGTTTATTTTGTTTCGGTGCGCAACAAAGACAAATCTATTCATCGTCGTCTGTTTTACGTGAAGTAAGCGACGCAGTTATAATTATTAGGGCAAGCGGGCTTCGTGATTCATTTCACGGAGCCTGTTTTGCATTAGGTGTTTCCGGGGAATTCGCTATATTTCGGAGGATAAACACATTTTCGTATGATTCGTTTGTTAATTGTAATGACTGCCTTGTGCGGTTCTTTTCTTTATTTGTCTGCGCAGGACACGATTAAAGCTACTTCGCTGCCGGGTGCACAGGAAGCCGAACAGTTTTATAACAGCGGCACATTGAAGTTCAACAACAAGCAGTTTGCTGATGCCATGCTGGACTTTAATAAAGCCATTGAATTCAAGCCTGATTTTGAAAAGGCCTATTTCAATCGTGGTTTAACTAAAATTGAGCTGTTGTTGGCTAAAAGTGCTATCGAAGATTTTAATAAATCCATAGAACTCAATCCTGCCGCTGATTATGCATATTTCTATCGAGGAATGGCGAAGAATTCTTTAGGCGACAAGGATGGTGCCGGAGCAGATTTTGACCAGGCCGCCCGAATGAATGCGCAGAATGATAAAGCATTTTATCAATCGGGCGTGTTGAAATTTGAAAAATCAGATTACAAGGGTGCTATCGAATTGTTTGATAAAGCGATTCAAATAAATCAGAAAGAGGCTTACTATTTTAATGATCGTGGAAGTGCAAAGCGCATGTTGAAAGATTATGACGGTGCTATCGCGGATTATCAGAAAGCGATTCAAATTAATCCGGGTTTAGCGTTTGTTTATAATAATTTGGGAAGTGCGCGTAAAGAGAATGGCGATTTGAAAGGTGCGATTGAATCGTACACTACTGCGGTTAATATGAAAACCGATTATTACATCGCATACAACAATCGTGGTGCTGCAAAATTACAATTGGGCGATCTGGATGGAGCAATTTCTGATTTCAATCGTGCGATACAATTGAAGAATGATTACGCATTTGCTTATGTCAATCGTGCTGCTGTTCGTTACAAACGTCGCGATTATAAGGGCGCGGTTGAAGATTGCGATAAAGCCACTCAACTGAATTCCAATTATGCAGATGCATATTTGAATCGAGGTATTGCCAAAGAAATGTTACGTGACCCCTCGGCATGTAATGATTTCAGGAAAGCCGCAGAGCTGGGCGTTGAAGTAGCGCATAATTATGTTAACGATTGTGAGAATTAATTCAGAAAGACGATGAAGAACTTATTTCTACTAGCTGCAACATTACTTTTTGGAACCGCAACGTTCGCGCAAACGAATGTGGAGTTTGATGAAAAGAATTTTAACGACCGCAAGGCATTTAAAGAAGCGAACAAGCGTTACGATCGTGGTAACGATTATTATAAACAAGCTAAGTCTGTTCACGACGCGGAATTGAAACGTTTCGTCGGAGAGAATCATTATTACCCGAATGGTATCAATGAATTGGGCGGCGCAGGCATGGATATGTTCAAGTTAGCATTGCCCGAATATCTTGCGGCCAATCAGTTTAATCCGAATAGCGCGACTTGTAATTTTCGAATTGCTGTTTGTTATTACAATATTCCCGCTCAGAAATTAATGGGATTGGCTTATGCGGAAAAGGCGAAGATGTTAAATCCTTCCGTTGATCCGGAATTGAATTATGTTCTCGGGCGTTTGTATCATTTGAATAGCCGTTGGGACGAAGCTATTGCTGCATATAAAAGTTATCAGCAAGTGTATAATACAGATCCTGTTAAGAACAAAGACAAGATTACGGATTGTAACCGAAAGATATCTGAGTGTTTGAACGGTAAAGAGTATGTTAAAAATCCGCAGCGTGTGTTTATCGATAATCTTGGAGCTACCGTAAATTCAGCAGATCCGGAGTACACGCCAATCATTACGGCAGATGAATCGATGATGTATTTTACCTCACGTCGTGCAACTTCAACGGGGGGAAGAATGTACCGGGATAATCAATATTTCGAAGATTTATATATGACAAGTTACGTGAATGGAAGTTGGACACCCCCCGTTAATCTAGGTAAACCAGTTAACAGTGAAGATCATGATGCAACTGCAGGAATCTCTCCTGACGGGCAGCGTCTTTACGTATATCGTCCGCATAATGGTGGTGATATTTATGAGTGTTTTCAGAAAGGAAACGAGTGGTCGGAACCGGAGCGAATGAATAAGAATATCAATTCTGAAGGGCATGAATCATCGGTCTCATTGAGTTACGATGGAAAGAAGTTGTTTTTTGTAAGTGATAAAGAAGGGACGAACGGCCATCGTGATATCTGGTTTAGTACCATGGATCAGAAGGGGAAGTGGGGAGCTTCTGTAAACCTCGGACCAACAATAAATACGATTTACGGTGAAGAAGGTGTGTTTATGATGCCTGACGGCAAGACGATGTATTTCAGTTCTCAGGGCCACAAGACTATGGGAGGCTACGATATTTTCAAAAGTGAATTTAAGGATGGTAAGTGGAGTGAGCCGGAGAATTTGGGTTATCCGATTAATGGTCCTGATGATGATGTATTCTTTGTAATTGACGCAAGCGGACGCCATGGTTATTTTGCATCCAATAAGGCGGATGGACAAGGAGAAAAAGATATTTATAAAATTACGTTCCTCGGCCCTGAAAAGCCATTAGCAACAAGCACCGAAGACAATCTGTTAGCAGGAGTTGCACAGCCGGTAAAAACAATACAGGCGGCACAGCCCGTTGAAATCAAAACGGCGCAGTTGACATTGTTAAAAGGAGCAATTACAGACGCATTTACCAAGAAGCCTGTATCAGCGCAAATTGAAATTGTTGATAACGAGCGTCGTGAAGTTGTTGCTACGTTTCCTAATAACTCTGTTAGTGGAAAGTATCTGGTGTCGTTACCATCGGGAAAAAATTATGGTATTGCGGTTAAAGCAGATGGATATCTGTTCCATTCCGAAAACTTCGATATTCCGGCAGGCGCTAATTATCAGGAAATCATAAAAGATATCGAACTGAAAAATGTTGCCGTGGGTAGCGTAATCGTATTGAAGAATATTTTCTTTGATTTTGATAAATCAACGTTAAAGCCGGCATCATTTATAGAATTGGATCGTTTGGTGAAACTGATGCAAGATGTTCCGTCGTTGCGTATTGAGATTTCAGGGCACACGGATAGTAAGGGTGCTGATGATTATAATCAGCGCTTGTCTGAAAGCCGTGCCAAGGCTGTTGTTGAATATTTGGTGTCGAAAGGCATAAAGGCTGATCGCATGGAGTACAAAGGTTACGGTGAAACACAACCAATTGAAAGCAACGAAACCGATGCAGGACGCGCTAATAACCGACGCACGGAGTTCAAGATTATCGGAAAGTAAATGGAGTCACGAGAACCTGAACTTCGTGTTACAACTGATGGTTCGCATTCTTTGTACCATCCGGTAACGGATCAGCTTTATCATTCGCATCACGGTGCTGTGCAGGAATCCATGCACGTATTTATTAAGCACGGTTACGAATGTGTAGCAGGATCTAAGGATCATATTCGAATTTTGGAAATCGGATTCGGAACAGGGCTGAATGCCTTGTTGACACAACGTATGGCCGATGATAAAACGATTTATTATGAATCGTTGGAGTATTATCCGATTTCAGCAAATTTGGCGGAACAATTAAATTATCCGAGAGACAACAACGAGCGTACTTTTTTTCACGCTTTGCACAACGCTTCATGGAATACTGTTGAGATGTTATCGCCGCAATTTCAAGTGCGCAAACGTTTACTGAAAATCCAGGATTATGTTGCTCAAGATGCGTCGTTTGACGTGATCTATTTTGATGCATTCTCGCCGAGCGCTCAACCCGAGTTGTGGAGTGAGAAAATTTTTTGTGCGATGTACAATAGCTTAAACTATAATGGTGTTTTGGTTACATATTGCAGCAAAGGCGATGTGCGGAGAGCTATGATAGCAGCGGGTTTCTCAGTAGAAAAACTCCCCGGCCCTCCGGGTAAGCGCGAAATGTTACGAGGCATACGCATGAAATAATTTGGCGATCAGTAAGAAATTCGTTTACATTTGCGCGTTCTTTAATTTATCGGCATCACCGGAAAAGGTCTGAAACGAAAGTTTTAGTTAATAGGGAATCGTGTTAAAGTCACGAACTGGTGCGCAACTGTAAGTGTCTTATAGGTCTGTGTAATACTCCACTGTCTGCCTGCGGCGGATGGGAAGGAACACAGATGACACAAGTCAGGAGACCTGCCTTCGCCGTTATGATCACGCCTTCGCAAGTTGAGGCAGAAATCAAGTGAGATGTTTTTACAATACCTTTTCCGGCGTTGTTGGTTCATTTTATTTATTTCCCGAGGCTTCGTGCGTGATGATGTCACAGACATTACGACAATGAAGTATTTGTTCATTACACTTACGCTTTTGCTTTTCGTTTGCTCTGCAAACGGACAGGATACGTTGCGTACATATGACAAATCAGTCGTAGTCGTGGTAGTCGATCGTGTCCGCACACAAGCCTCCGGTGTGAAAGTGCTGACATTTGATTCATCATTAATAGCGCGCTACAACGACCGAAATATCGGTGACTTGTTGGCATCACATTCTCCCATTTTTGTAAAAAATTATGGTCCGGGCAATTTATCTACGACAACTTTTCGTGGTGGAAACGCAGCGCACACCGCAGTGATCTGGGGAGGCTTGAACATCAATAGTTCCATGAATGGAATTGTTGATTTTAATTTGTTGCCAACGTATTTATTTGACCAAGTGGCTTTGCAGTTTGGCGGTGGTGGGACATCATGGGGAAGTGGCGCGGTAAGTGGAGCTGTTTTACTGGATAGTAAGATGAAGTTTAATAACGGAAGATCCATCACAGCAGGTTCTTCCATTGGAGCATTTGGTTTTCGTCAAACCGGTGTGAAGGCGCAATGGAGCTCCGATTCAACGATATGGAATTTAGGCGCGTATTACACAGATTCAGAAAACAACTTTACCTATCAACGCTCGGACACTGCCTCGAAAGAGCGAATGGATCATGCATCGTTCATTCAACGCGGAATTAAAATCGATCACAGTCGGAAATTGCGTGGTAAAAAGGGAATCTTGTCCGTACGATATTGGTATCACGAGAATTTCAGAGATGTTCCACCGACACTGAATGAGCAAACATCTTCTGCTTTCCAGTATGATCTTACTTCACGATTAGCCTGGCAATTGCAGAAAGAAGCATTCGGAGGATTTTTGGTCATTCGGCAAGGATGGTTTTTGGAGCGAATTAATTTTAAGATTAATGATTATCGTAAAATTGAGCATAACGTTGCCAATACTTTAATTTCTGATATCGAATTCAATCGTTATTTAGCGAAGTGGAAATGGCACGCCGGGGTTAATCACACGATTTCTATGGGGAATTCAAAGTCTTATTCGGGAAGCCCAATGATCAACAGAATATCGCTCTTCGGTGGAGCGATTATCAAATTATCGAACCGTTGGGAAGGATCAATGAACCTTCGTTCGGAATTAGTCAATAATCAATTCGCACCTTTAACTTTTGCGGTAGGTTCTGAATATCGCGTTAATCCCTTGTTGTCATTTTTAGTAAATGCTTCTCGCGTGTATCGTGTCCCAACGTTTAACGATCTGTATTGGAATCCCGGCGGAAACCCTGAATTATTAACGGAGTTGGGTTATACCGGTGACGCGACTACAGTACTTAACATACGTCCTTTCCGAAGTAAATTTAAATCCAAAATAGAAATAACGGTATTCACACGTTTGATGAAAAATCAAATAATCTGGTTGCCACAAGGAGCGTTTTGGACCCCACGTAATTTAATGGAAGTATGGAGTAGAGGAATGGAAACGAACTGGACCTTGAGTTATACCAATAAGAACTTTTCTGTTCTGACAGGTGTTGGTACGAATTATACGTTGGCTGCTTCGATGAAGCCGTTATCCGAGAACGATCAGAGTGTTGATCAACAATTGATGTACGTGCCCATGTATTCCGGCAACGGTAATATTTTAATTCGCTATAAGCAGTTTGAATTTAATTATACTCTTACATATACAGGATACCGTTATATATCTACAGATCGTTATTCATACCTGAATCCGTATTGGTTGCATAGTAGTTTCGTTTCGTATGCCATAGAGGAGCGCAATAATATGATTATTCGACTAAACGGTTCTCTCGATAATATAACCAGTACCACGTATCAAATTGTGCAAGGCAGACCGATGCCGCTGCGCGGTTTCAGAATCGGCGCTTCAATTACATGTAACAATAAATAATTATGAGAAAAATTTTATCACTTATCGCTTTGCTGTCATTTCAGTTTGTTGATGGACAAACAGTTGCTGATTTCGAAAATTTTAATTTACCTACGGATACGTTTTGGAATGGTAGTTCGCAGCCACTTGGCACGACATTTACTTCCGGAAATGTTATCATGGAAAATTATTTTGATACCGCGTTCGGCGGCTATTGGACGCAGGGTTGGGCGTACAGTACAAAGAATGATAGTTCGACTTCCGGATTTGGAAATTTGTATGCTGCCAAAGCATTGGCAGGTTACAATAACTCCATGACTTATGTTGTAGGACAACAAAATACTAAAGTCATGTTGTCGGGTAATGCTGCAGGTGGCGTTATCAACGGTTGTTATATTACGAATGCTACGTATCCCGCTAATAGTATGCGGGACGGTGATATGTTTGCTAAAAAGTTTGGCGGTACTTCGGGTAACGATCCTGATTTCTTTAAGCTGACTATTCGTGGCTGGTTCGGCGGTCAAGTTATTACTGATAGTGTAGAGTTTTATCTAGCGGATTATCGTTTTACGAATAATGCACAGGATTACATCGTTACCGATTGGCAGTGGGTTGATTTGTCTACATTAGGCAACGTAGATAGTTTGTGGTTTACGCTGTCCTCCAGTGATGTGGGTTCATTCGGTATTAATACGCCTTTATTTTTCTGTGCAGATAATTTTATAACCGCAGATAGTCCTTTGACGATTTTTGAAAGTAATCTGGATAATGCAATTGCGGCATATCCGAATCCGTTTGATCATCAGTTGATTATTGAAACGCTTGCTGCAAACGGAACTATTTGCATAACCGATATTTCCGGTCGCGTGGTATTCACGCAAATGATTAATAAACAAGGCTCATTTAATTTGGATTTGTCCTATTTATCTTCGGGAGTTTACACGCTTTCAGTAATTTCAACTTCTGAACACAGAACAATTAAAATTGTAAAAAGATAATTCGCCTTGTTACAACGTATCGTATTATCGATATCACTGTTGTTTGTGCATTTTTATGATGTGCATGCGCAGTTTGCGCCACCTGCGGGACAACCCGGAAGTACTGCTATTTATAAAGATAGTAGTATCATAGTTGGTTGGGCAAGCTCATGTACGGTGCAGTTGGGTTGGCAAGATGCGAGCAACACTTCTTTAGGATATGCCGCTGCCGGTGATAGTTCAATGGCTACAGGGCCTGCAGGTACAAATGGTACAGTGAGTTTAGGCGATGGCGGTTGTGCAATAGTCACATTTAACTTCCCAATTTATAATGGACCGGGATTTGATTTTTGTGTTTTTGAAAATGCCTTCGATGATTTGTTTTTAGAGCTGGCTTCTGTAGAAGTGAGCAGTGATGGTGTGAATTACTTTCGGTTTCCGGTTACCTCTTACACGCAAGATTCTGTGCAGACTTCATCATTTGGATACACAGATGCTACAAAAATTGATAACCTCGCAGGGAAGTATCGCGTTAATTATGGAACACCATTTGATCTCGAATTGTTAGCTAACATTCCGGGTCTTAATGTTAACGCGATAACACATATTAAAATTTGCGATGTTGTAGGTAGCATAAATTCTACATATGCAACCTATGATCAATATGGTAACATCGTCAACGATCCATGGCCAACTCCTTTTCCTTCGTCCGGATTTGATCTCGATGCTGTGGGAGCTATTCACTTGGCAACCGGTATTCAAGAGCTTCAGGATAGTATTGTAATTGTATTTCCAAATCCTGCAGCGAGCTTTGTGCAAGTTTCGGAAGTTGGTTACGTGACGATAACAGATGTAAACGGAAGAGTAGTTTATTCGGCTTGGAACAAAAATGATGCAGCAGTAATTGCTACAGAAAACTGGCCGAATGGATTGTATTATTTATCTGTGCAAAATTCTTCAGGTTTAAAAACGTGTAAACTGATGGTGCAACATGAATAGAGTTGGATTTTTCTTCGTACTGATTGTTGCACTTGTTTCCTGTAGAAAGGATGTGCCGCCCGAACCTCCTGTTACTGTTTTTCAGCCGAATAATGCTCGGGTGTATGTGATCAATGAAGGCAATTTTCAATTTGGAAACGCAAGTGTGTCATCGTTCGATCTAGTTAATGGTACTGTAGTGGAAGATGTATTCAGTGCAGTTAATGGAGCGGCTTTAGGAGATGTCGGACAATCCGGCATAATTCACAACAATAAGTTATACATCGTGGTGAATAACTCCGGTAAAATTGTGGTTGTTGATCCTCAAACTTTTCAATTACAGCATACGATAACAGGATTCGTTTCGCCACGTTTTATACTTCCTGTAAGTGCAAGTAAGTTTTATGTCAGTGATTTATACAGTGATCATATTTCCGTTTTAAATCCGGTGACGAATCAAATTACGGGAATAATTTCGTGTTCAGGATGGAGTGAAAAGATGGTTTTGTTAAACGGGAAAGTGTATGTAACCAACGTAACAAAACGATTTCTTTACATAATTGATCCTACACTTGATGTTGTACAAGATAGCATTGACGTAGGTTTTGGGGTATCATCATTGGTAGAAGACGTAAACGGAAAATTGTGGGTATTGGCAAGCGGTAGTGCTGCGCAAAATGAAACCGGGCAGTTACATTGTATAGATCCTATTTATGATTCCGTTGTGGTAACTCATATCTTTCCCGGAGTGCAACATCCAATGCAATTAACAATAAGTGCAAATCGCACAACTTTGTATTACATTAATGATGATGTATTTAGCATGTCAATTGCAGGATCATTGCCAACTGCGCCATTCATTCCATCATCAGGTCGTAATTGGTATAGTCTTGACGTGCATCCTACAACTGGAGATTTGTTTGTTGCCGATGCTATTGACTATGTGCAAAGAGGGCGAGTTTATCGCTTTACCTCGCAAGGTGTGGAATTATCCAATGGTTTGTGTGGTGTAATTCCCGCAGCATTTATTTTTCCTTACTGATTCGTTGTGTTCGATTTTCGTAAATCAACGTTATATGTTATTGCAAATTGTACGGTATGATTGCTTTCGACGTGAATGCCGTCAGCTTTAAAAATTGCCTGATGTAAATACCCTATTTGTACGTTTCCCTTAGTCGAGAATTGATAACCAATACCTCCATATGCTCTGTTTTGATCGTAGATGTTGTATTTAACATTTTTTCCAAAGTTGATCCACACTTCGTTGTTGAATGCCATAAACCAGGTGCGATATTCAATTTTGGTTGAATTAAGTGCCACTAATGTTTGGAAGCGATATCGAATGCGGTTAGAGTAAATGATCTGTGCAGAAGTAGAGTCAGTTGCGTAATTTTCAACCCAACGTTGTTCCAGCCGATAACGGTGTTGTAAAGAAGTGCGTGCTAACTGTTGCACGAAATGTAATTGTTGCCAAGCTCTGCTTTCCTGATAAGCCTTATTTGCAGGTAGTTTACCATACCGGTCGGTGTAAATCCATGCGTACCCTGCGGTTATCATCATATGGTCATTCAGACGAAAATCAATACCAGCTCGAGCTAACGTTTGTTGTGTTTGCGGAAGCCAGTTGGCTCTTCGTAATTGAAGTTCGGTATGTACTCCCCATTTCTCCGTAAAGCGATGATTACCGAAATAATTGTACCAAGCGTGATGATTGGTTAGAATTTGGCGCTGAGCATCAGATCGATGCGCCGTTAGGATAAGTGTCAATAGCAGTATAACGCTGTGGGGGATATGTCGTATCATAATTAAACGCAAATTTATAATGCTCTTAGTTTGTATGAATCCCACTTAACAAATATTGTCGGCATTATTTGAAATTCTACTTACTTTAGTTGATACAATCATTCGCAATTTATGCCAATGCAGGTAAAATCAGTAGAAGAATATATTGACAATTGGTTTAGTCAATTTGAACCGTCGTTAAAGTCGTTATTGGCTAAAGAAGCTACTTTACGTGTCTTTCAGCCGGGCGATATGCTAATGGATGCAGGACAGTATTTCAAATCGACCATGCTGGTGGTGGAAGGCTATGTGAAGCTCTATCGCGAAGGAGAGGACGGTAATGAGTTTTTCATGTACATGATCGGTCCCGGAGAAGGTTGTGCTTTGTCTATGATTTGTGCGTTGAAAAACGAACGGAGCGAATTAAAAGCCACGGCGATGGATGAAACAGTAGTGATACAAATTCCTTTGGAATTGATGGATAGACTTATGTTGGAGCATCGTTCCTGGTATTACTTTGTATTAGAAACATATCGCAAAAGGTTTGAAGATATGCTGGAGTTGATCGATCATGTCATTTTCAAAGCTATGGACGAACGACTCGAGTTTTACTTGAGACAGAAGGCGGAAAAATTGAATACTAATATTCTGCAGACAACACATCAAGAAATCGCTAATGATCTGAACTCTTCTCGTGAAGTTATTTCCAGATTGATTAAGAAGATGGAGCAGAAGGGGATGGTGCGCAGCGAACGTAATTATATGTTACTTCATTTCGTGAATCAGAAGTGATAATTTAAAACCAAGTTATAATTCAACATATCAACTTTATTAAAAACGAATCGTGGGTTGTCGTATGTATTTCCCATGTTCATTTTGTAAACTACTAAAGCTGAAATTTCCAGGCCTTCTATACTTTCGCTTAAATCGTATTTGGCTTCTCCGTTTACTTGCAGGTAAGACGGCATTCCGTATTTGTTAAGCCGGTAATTTTTTACATCGGGTAATTGATAATATCCCGCGGACAGCGCGTAGACAAACGGATGTTTGTTGGCGTAGCGTTCAGCACGTGCTACTACCGCATGCACATTGCCCACACCTTCGTTCCGTTCACGTTGCATGAAGGTATAAAACGGCTCACGTCCCCATGCACGCGGCATTAAAAAGCGGCCATCGCCTGTAATGTGTGTATATGCAACACTTAGTTTGTATTTGCGATTTAATCGATAACCAACAAATGCACTTACTACATTCGAATATGCACCACGGTCTATATAAGTCTTCGATTGATCTGCGTTTCCACCATCGTTTATAGCATCTTGTCGCACGTACATAATGCCGGTTTCTAAAGGATGTTGAGTAGAATCTTTGAAATTATTCCACTTCACCTCCAGCATTGCCGTATTGAAAACATTATCGGCATATTGATTCCACAATCCGATGTTCCAGCCGGCATTGCGATAATGCATGGAAGCGATTCCAATACCTGCCGAACTGATATGGTGCTCGTATTCTGACTTGTCGCCTGAAGTAGCTACACCATTCGGAAATATTCCGTAGGTGTCTTCAACTTTATACCAATTTACTGTGGAGCGGGGCGATATGGCCCAAATCCATCCACCTTCAAATTTGAATTTGCCTGCACGTTGTTGTACCCATATCCCGTTTTCTTTCGTGGGCATCATACGTCCGTCTTGTCCATTTATGAATGGAGTATTGAGCAATTGCTTACCTATGGTAGCGTTACCACTTTTCCAGTAGCCGCGTAGGTATAGTTTCTCTAAACGATCCAGATCGTGTTTGTTATTGGGATCTTCTATGTCAAATAAACCCAACTCGTAACGGTTTAATGAATTTGTGAGCGAATCACGCATTTCCATTTCGGATGAAACGAGGTTGTGCGTAAAGAAACCACTCACTCCAACTTGAAAATGTTTATAAATACGTGTTTCGTATCCGATTCCTGCACCAACGGCTAATGCCCAACTATCCATTAATCCTGCTGAATTGTCGGTAGCCATAGCAAAAATCCTGGCATGACCTTCAAACTTGCCTTTGCACACAGCAGTGCGAAACGAACAAGTATCCATCTCGGAGTGGTGTTCGCCGTGTTGCGCTTTCAATACGGATGTGCTTGTCCAGCCGATAAGTATTAGAACTATTCGGAATATGAAATTTAAATTAATCATTATGATTATTTTTTGTGTGCGTCAGCTATGGGCTGAAACGGTCCGTACTTGTGTTGCTTTTCCGGATAGGAATCGGTGAAAGGTCCGAATGGGTGATCGACAGGCTTCTTCGAAGGATCCGGCCAATCTGCTTTCGTGTTTTTGTGTGGGCGTTCCTGACTATTAACGAAAGCTGCAACGTCCCATGCTTCTTCAGGAGTGAGTTGACGATTTTCATGGCTTGCTCCTAATGGCATATTATCATACACATAACCTGCAAATCGCGAAAGTCGAAATAGTCCGGCTCCATCATTATAGCTATGCGGTCCCCAAAGTGGAGGATAGGTGTATTCGGTGCCTTCCGGATTCATCATGCCTGCTCCGTCTGCGCCATGGCAAGATTGACAACGGTCCACGTAAACAATTTTACCTTTGTCGGAATCTGCTGCACGATCCATAAATGCCAGTGTTGTAATGCCGCTCCCTTTTGGTGATTCTCCTTTAGGAACATCGGTTCCCAACCAATTTATATAGGCAACAATAGCCTGTATCTCTTTACTGTCATTAGCTAATGCTTGTCCATTCAAACTACGTTCAAAACAATCGTTAACACGTTTAGGAATAGTTTCTTCCGTTCCGCTGCGTGCACGAAATTTCGGATATGTAGATGCTACGGCACTGTAATTATTTCCGAAAGGTTTACTGCCGGCATCTAAGTGACAATTCTGGCAATTAAGACCGTTTGAAATTTGCCCAACTGTTCCTTTCGGTCCGAGATACTTGGAAGTATGCGAGATCAAATCTTTACCATATAAAATTAAATCACCATCAGCGCCCGTCGGAATAGTTGCAATGTCCGGTGCAATCCAATAATCGGGAGGAGTAGGAGCAGATGTTGGAGCAGCTGCAACAACAACTGTTTCTTCAGTTGATTCTTCTGAAATAAATATTGGAGGTTGACTCCAATTGTGGAACATTACAATGAGTAAGAAGATCAATGCTGCTACCAAACCCATCACCATCCAGGTGAGAATCATTATTGTGCGAACGAGGGGCTTACTCATAACAATGTGGTATTAGTGTGGTAATTTATCTTTCATAACACCGTACAAATAGGTACCAAGTGTTGCAAACAAGATGACGATGCCCATACTGATAAATCCGTAACCTAAGTTGACAAACATTGGTCCGGGACAAGCGCCTGTTAAGGCCCATCCGAGTCCGAAAATGGTACCGCCTACCAGGTAGCGTGTTATTCCTTTTTCTTTAGGAGCAATAACAATAGGATTTCCCTCAAAGTCGCGGAGGCGATATTTTTTAATTAATGCGACTGCAATAACACCAAGAACTACAGCGGTTCCGATGATGCCGTACATATGAAACGATTGAAATCGAAACATTTCCTGAATACGATACCAAGAGATCGCTTCAGATTTAGTCATTACGATACCGAATATTATTCCGGCTAAAATAAAACGAAGTGATTTCATGATTATTTAAGTATTAATGGTAGACCAATAAATGTCATCGTTAATCCGCCGATGAAAAATCCGATTACTGCAATTAATGAAGGCAACTGGAGGTTGGATAAACCGCTGATAGCGTGACCTGAAGTACAACCGCCGGCATAGCGTGTTCCGAAACCGATTAATAAACCACCAAATGCCAGTAGTGCAATATTAAACGGATCAGTTAACGAATGCATGCCAAACAATTCTTCCGGTTGCATTCCTTGAGGTGCAGCTATACCTAAATCGGTGAGATCTTTAATAGTCTTGTCTGAAATGATTACAGGAGCACCATTGCTCATGAAAAGATGTGCAATTAAGCCACCTATAATTGATCCCACTAGGAAAAGGATGTTCCAGATTTGAGTTTTCCAGTTGAAATCGAAAAATTTAACTCGCTTACCTGCACCGCAGGCAGAGCAAATAGTTCTGAAATTGGACGAAAAGCCAAAGCTTTTTCCGAAGAATAATAACAGGACCATTATGCCTGCAATCAATGCGCCGGAAATGTACCACGGCCATGGTGCTAATAGTGCTTCTTTCATACGAGTTTATTTTGGAGCTTAATGAATATTAAAAGTAATGATCGGTTTAAACAAGTGATTCACCAACTTCTCTGCAACGCTAGGAGAAAGCAACTGCTTCCAGCCCGAACGACCGTGTGTGCCGATGCAGAGCATGTCCATTTCTTTCATTTGAACAAAGTGCATGACGCCGGTTTCTACGTCTGAATCTTTCAATACATGAAATTCAGTGTTAGACAAGTGGTTGTCATTTACAAAGTCCTGCATGAATTGTTTTAACTGCGATTCATCTGTTCTGTCATTGGACGCAGCAATTTGTAACAAGTGAATCTTAGTACCGAACGCTTGTTGAATGGCTTTCAATAATTTCAAATCATAGTTTTCTTTCAATCTAAAATCATGAACCAACAGAATATTTCGGATAACCAATTCCGAGCGATTGCACATGAGTGATAAAACGGGAATCCTACAATGGCGCACCACATGTTGTGTTTCGCTTCCGGAAAGTGCCTCCTGAATACCGCGTGCACCACGCGTTCCCATAATTAACAAATCAAAATTGCCATCTGCTGTACTGCAAATAGTTTGAGTTAACGGACCAAATTTGATTGCAGAAGTAATAGTATTTGCATAGTCCTCTTTCAACTTACCGAGTTTCTCTTTAGCCACATCTTGCATACGGAGGTACATAGAAATATCATTTTCTCCGTCACTCATGGGCTGTCCGCTCTTATCCAATTGCACGTGCGAGGGCGTATCAATGACATGAAGAAAGGTTACTTCAAGGTCAATTTTTTCTGCCAGCTTCTGTGCCATTAACCAGGCAAAATGAGCCTGCACGGAAAAGTCGGTGGGTATTAAAACTTTGATTTTACTCATGATTTGATGTTTTAGTATCGGTAGTTTGAACAGCCGTTTCTTTTGGTGATTTGTTTTTTGAATCGGAGCAGCCGCTAGCTGTAAGGAGGAAGCCCATGGCAGCGCCATAAAGCATGCTAGACAATTTATTAGAGGTGATAGGACATGCCCCTGAGGCACATCCGATAAATTTCCAATACAAGTAACCTGCTGCAGCGCCTAATGCTATACCTGCTCCCATTATCATAAGCTGACGTTTGGTAAAACAGAAGAATAAACTCTTTTTCCCTTCTACATTCATGGCCTTTAGTGTTGAATTTATTCTTCTGTTTTATTTGTTAACGATATCCCATTATTCCACCATCCAAATTGTAGGCGGTGTAACCTGCTTCTTTCAGCATGATGCATGCGTGTGAGCTGCGATTTCCGCTTCTGCAATACACAAACACCGGCTTCGATTTATCAAGTTCGAGAATGGCGTCGCTGAAATATGGCGACATGATATCAATATTGCGTGCTCCGTCTAAATGTCCGGACTCATACTCTCCCGGAGTGCGCACATCCAAAAGGATGGCGCCCGGAGTTGATTCGTATTGTGATTTGAATGTCGCTCCATCCAAATTTTTCACTGCTGATGTAAAAAACATAGTATTTAGTTTTTTAATGATTACAACATAGTTGAAGGACAAACGTAGTCTGTAACCTTAAACTTGTTAGATTCTTTGATTGCTT
This sequence comes from Bacteroidia bacterium, assembly GCA_044344795.1. GTDB lineage: Bacteria > Bacteroidota > Bacteroidia > Palsa-965 > Palsa-965. The sequence continues at coordinate 105,857 of JBIJCF010000006.1, forward strand.
TGAAACCTCCGTTCACATCGATCAGATTTTCATATCCGCGCGCCTTCAGAATAGAGATGTAAATCATAGAACGATAACCTCCTGCACAATGAACATAATATGTTTTGTTCTTGTCGATTTCTGTAAAGTTGTCGTTGATATTATCGAGCGGTAAATTTTCTGCGTTAACAATGTGCTCTGAGAAGTATTCGCTCTTCTTTCTCACATCAAGAATGTTGATCGAAGGATCTTTTTCTTCCAGCGCAGCAAATGTCGCAACATCAACCATCTTAACTTCATCGTACTCTTTGCCCCAATTCTTCCATGCCTGAAATCCGCCATTCAAATAACCGATTGCATGATCATATCCAACGCGTGCAAGGCGAGTTACAACTTCCATTTCGCGTCCTTCATCCGCAACTATCAAAATAGTTTGTTTGATGTCTGGAATTAATGCGCCTACCCATGGAGCAAATCCACCATCGATACCGATATTGATGGAATTCGGAACAAATCCTTTTCCAAAATCTTCTGCTTTTCGTGTATCCAGAATTATCGCGCCGGTTTCATTCGCTGCTGCTTCAAACGCTTCAGGGCTTAATGCCTGTGTGCCGCGTTTTAAAACTTCTCCAATTTCATCGTAACCTTCTTTATTCATTTTTACGTTCAGCGGGAAATATCCCGGAGGAGGCATCAAACCGTCAGTTACAGCTTTAATGAACTCATCTTTGCTCATATCCGCACGTAAAGCGTAATTCGTTTTTTTCTGATTGCCCAAGGTATCGAACGTTTCTTTCGACATGTTCTTACCGCATGCAGAGCCCGCTCCGTGCGCAGGATATACAATAATTTCATCCGGCAAAGTCATAATCTTAGTACGCAACGAATCATACAAATGTCCTGCAAGATCTTCTTGTGTCAATGTTGACTTCGCTGCCAAATCAGGGCGACCAACATCACCAATAAACAACGTGTCGCCACTGAAGATCGAATGCGGCTTTCCGAATTCATCCAACAATAAATAGGTGGTAGATTCCATGGTGTGCCCCGGCGTATGTAACACTTTAATGGTTACACGGCCTACTTTAAATTCTTCGCCGTCCTTAGCGATGTATGCTTCGTAAACAGGATTCGCATGGGGTCCGAAAATAATTTTCGCTCCGGTAGCTTTTGCTAAGTCGATATGACCTGAAACGAAGTCCGCATGAAAATGTGTTTCCAGCACGTACTTAATTTTTACGCCTTCCTGTTCCGCTTTTTTAAGGTAAGGATCAATTTCGCGCAATGGATCAATGATCACAGCCTCTTTGTCGGACTGAATGTAGTATGCACCTTGTGCTAAACACCCTGTATAAATTTGTTCTACTTTCATAGTATTGGTCGTATTAATTGGATTTAGAATTTGTTTGATTTGATGATGCAAAGTTGCATCGTAAAAACTTGAACCGCTGTGACCGCAGTCACGTAACGTTTAGCGTAAGTATACCTCTTTGATGATGATGTATGCGCCCATCACCAATACGAACCAGCCAAAACCTTTTTTGAGTTTGTTGCTGTCGATTATAGTAGAAAGGAAGTTTCCAATAAAGATTCCTACAATTGCCAATGCGGTTACAGTAAGTAGCAACGGCCAATCCATAGTTGTTTTTCCAAGATCGCCAACGAAACCAAATAAGGATTTCGCTGCAATGATTAGCAATGATGTTCCCACCGCCATTTTCATAGGCAGCTTTGATAGTAATACCAACGCGGGAATAATTAAAAATCCGCCACCTGCACCAACTAGTCCTGTTAAAATACCAACTACACTTCCTTCCAATAGAATCATCGGATAGTTGTATTTCAGATCTTCGATTTTTGTTTCTTTTTCTTCTTTCCCGTTTCCTTTGATCATAGAATATGATGCTACGACCATCAGGATCGCAAAAAGAAACATAAGCAGGAATGCTTTGGTTACAGCAAAATCGCCAATGCTGAAAATGACATCAGGAATGGCGGGAACAATGAACGACCGTGTAAGGTACACGGCAACAATACTAGGAATCCCGAAAATGATGGCCGTTTTCATGTGGATTAAACCACTTCTATATTTCGGTATTGCACCTACTAAGCTTGTTGCACCAACAACGAACAACGAATAAGCAGTTGATGAAACGACATCTACTCCTAGTAAATAAACCAAAACAGGTACGGTAAGAATGGAACCTCCGCCCCCGATTAAACCGAGAGAGATTCCAATAAGCGATGCAGCGATATATCCTATAATTTCCATGTCCTTTATTTTGACGCAAAGGTCATGTACGAGATAGCGCTGCACAGTGACTTACATCACACATGAAACAAGTTAAAAGCACATCCGGATAATTCACCGTGGTTTGTTGTTTGTGGTTAAATTTACCGAATGCTGGATTCATTAGACCTGTTTGATCGGGAACTTTTTTTGTGTATTCATCATTTTCGCAATGCGGTGCTTGATTTTATTATGCCCTGGATTACGAATCGTTGGGTGTGGATTCCGCTGTATGCCTTGCTGTTGTTGCTTGTATACAAAAGTTATGGTAAGAAATTAGTGTGGATAGTACCGGCAATTGTGGTATTGATCATAATCAGCGATCAAGGTGCAAATCTGATGAAAAACGGGTTCAAACGACCACGACCATGCCATCAAGTAGCTATTTCTGAGCAGGTAGTAACGCCGTTGGGTTGTGGTGGTCCATACGGTTTTGTTTCCGGTCATGCTTCAAATAGTATGGCATTGGCCACATTTTTATTCCTGCTTACGTTCACACACGGAGGTTTGCGCGCACAGCGCAAATGGTGGATGCTTTTGTTTCTGTGGGCGTTGATGGTGGCTTGGAGTCGCATTTACGTGGGTGTGCACTATCCGTTTGATGTACTACTTGGGGCCACGTTCGGCGCGCTGTGCGGTTTGTTGATGTACCTTTTAATCAGGAAAAAGATAACACACGAATAGCACTACTAAAGCCTTTAGCGCGTATTTTAGTAGCATGCTAAACGTATTACTTGTTTTTATCGGTGGCGGATTAGGAAGCGTTTCTCGTTATGGTATCGGTGCACTGATTAAGCAAGCAGGCTGGTTGAACTTTCCTTGGGCTACATTAATCGCAAATGTGCTGGCTTCTTCAATTCTTGCGGTCGCAGCATTGCTCATTGCTGATCGCATCCAGGAGTCACAATTGCATTTGTTGTTAATCACCGGTTTCTGTGGTGGATTCAGTACATTTTCTGCATTTGCATACGAAACAGTGGAACTATATCGCAAAGGAGCAACAGGGATGATGGCGTTGAATGTCGCAGTAAATGTGCTGTTGTGCGTTGCTGTTATTTACATTATTTACAAAAAGGCATGAAAAAAATATCTTTCATCACCGTATTAATTACTGCAACACTATTTATTGCGGTAGCACAAAATCGCAAATCTTCAGGGAAGGCTCCTGTAGAAGATTTTCCGCGTCATCCCAAGCTGGTGGTGGGAATTGTAGTCGATCAGATGCGTTACGATTATATCAATCGTTATTGGAATAAATTCGGTAATGATGGTTTCAAGCGTTTGTTGAATCAGGGAACGAATTTCGATCAAACGAATTATAACTACATGCCGACGTACACCGGTCCGGGACATGCTTCCATTTTTACAGGAACAACTCCTGCTGTTCACGGAATTATCGGAAATAATTGGTACGAGCGCGAAGAAGGAAAAACCGTGTATTGTGCGGAGGATAAAACGGTGAAGCCGGTTGGTTCTGGCACGGAAGAAGGTTTGCGTTCACCACGTCGTATGTTGGCAGGAACCATTGGTGATCAATTGCATCTGAGCAATAACGCACAATCAAAAGTTGTTGGTGTAGCATTAAAGGATCGTAGTGCCATTATGCCCGCAGGACATACTGCTAATGCTGCTTTTTGGTATGATGGTGCAAGCGGTAATTTTATTTCCAGTTCGTATTACATGAAAGAACTTCCCGCATACATGCAGGAGTTTAACAAGCAGGCGCATCCTGCACGATTGTTACAAGAAGATTGGAATACGTTGCTGCCCATTGATCAATACAATGAATCATTGGCGGATAACAATCCTTATGAAGGACGTTTTAAAGGTGAAGATGCACCCGTATTTCCACACAAGTTGCCCGCGCTGAAGGATAAGAATGGTAATCTTGGAATTATTCGCAGTACGCCACAGGGCAATGTCCTCACGCGATTGGTAGCTGAAGCCATCATCAAGGGTGAAAGTTTAGGTAAGAACAGCGCATCTGATTTTTTAAGTGTTTCTTTTTCATCACCGGATTATATCGGGCACATGTACGGTCCGCAGAGTATTGAAGTGGAAGATTGTTATTTGCGTTTGGATCTGGAAATAGCAGCATTCTTGCGTTTTCTGGACAGCTGGTGCGGAAAGAATAATACGTTGGTGTTCTTAACTGCCGATCATGGTGCCGTTGAAAATCCTCAATTTTTAAATGACGTTGGCATTCCGTCCGGATTTTTTAACGATAAAGTCATGATGGATTCCTTGAAATTAGCGTTGAAGAAAAAGTTCGCCGATTCATTAGTTCTTGCTTATGAAAACGAGCAAATATTTTTCGATCGTCAACGTATGGAACGTAAGGGAATTGACAAGCGTGCCGTGGAAGATTTTTGCGCTGCGTACCTGATGAAATTTAAAGGTGTAGCACATGTTATGACTGCACATCAAATGGCGATGTCGGAATTTATTGCAACGCCGCGACGAGAAGTGCAAAAGGGATATAACTTCCGCAGATCGGGCGATGTATGCGTATTACTGCAACCGGGATGGGTGGGCGATTGGGATCGTGTTACCGGAACAACCCACGGTGCACCGTGGAGTTATGATACGCATGTTCCTCTGATCTTTTGGGGATGGAAAGTTAGACCTGTGGTAAGTGATATTCCTGTTGAGATTACCGATATTTCACCAACTGTTTGTACTATGTTAGGTGTGCAATTTCCACATGGTTGTACAGGGAAAACGATTCCTGCAACATTATTCTGGAGATAAATGAAATCATTGCAGAAAGAGAAAATGCGATTAACCACGCTGCAGAAGCAAATTCTCGGCTGGTTAAAAATGCAAGGAGGTGGTGTATTGCCCGTGGATGTGCTGTTTAACACCATGATTCGTCATCACAATCAGCCGAAGTTGGATGAAGAATTATTGGGTGAGCGATTGAGCGAAGCTGTGGAGCAATTGGTGCGTTCGGGATGGGTCGAGCTACGCGATGAGGAAACAAATACAGACACCCTGTCCTTATACGACTACGGCATGTTAACTATGAATATGAAACGAGGTCAGGAAGGTTGGAAGTGGAAAAATAGAATTACACCGAGTGTTGCTTTGGTGGATATGAGTGCCACGTGGTAATGACGAGCTAAAATTGAAGATTTATGATTTTTCGATCGGATAAAAAAGAGTTTAAGAATTGGAAATTCAGGGAGATGAAAACGTATTCATCTGACGAGTGGATGGCGAACAGCACAAAAAAATATCGTACTGTTTTTGATCGTGCGGAAACGACTTACCTGCGGGTGGAATTTTCTTTCTTCAATAAACTGTTTGATGAAGAAAATTGGGAATGCACCATCGTATTAAAGTGTTTTGAGTTGAATGGAGAAGAACGAAAGGAGTTGTGCGCGTTGGACACGAAGCGTGAAATTAAAATGGATGAAAACATCGTGACCATGCGTGACGGTTGGGGCAATCCGACAGAAGGTGCTTATTGGAAGGGTGGTACATATGTGTGGGAAGCTTACATCGATGATGAATTGGTTGGCTCGAAAAATTTTGTGGTGAACGAAGTGGGTAAGGTTACCAATAATCGTAATCCTTATTTGAAAGTTGAACACGTGAAGTTGTACTCCGGCGATTTTAATGGTTGGGAACAGAATATCCGAAAGTATTTAGATACTATCAATCGTGATAAAACGCAGTACTTGTGGGCGGAGTTTAAGTTTGAAGCGTTGCCGGAAATAGAATGGAACTATGAATTCATTTTCAATTTTCTGGATGACGCACATCAATTGAAGGGACAAATTCGTCGTGAAGCGAAAATAGAGAAAGGGAAAAAAGGATTCTTCTACACGCTGGATGTGGGTTGGGGAAATGAAGTAGCGGGATCGTGGAAAGATGATAAGTATTTCGTGGAAATAATTTTCATGGATGTACTCATTGCGCGAGTAGAATTTAAAGTAGCTGACTTTGACAGCGAAGGAATTCCGGAATTGATTCTCAGTGCGAATGAATTGAAGCGTGGAGGAACTCTGGAAGAAATTAAGAAAGCAGATTTGATTGAATCCGAAGATGCGTTGGATGATTTATTGGCGAAGCTCGATGAATTGATTGGTTTAACAGAAATCAAAAAAGATATTCGTGACAATATCAAATATCTGAACTTCTTAAAGCTTCGTAAGGACAAAGGTTTTGAGGAGTCGGGAAATGTTGGATTACACGCTGTATTTACAGGAAATCCCGGAACAGGAAAGACCACTGTTGTCAATATGTTGGGGCGTATTTACAAAGCCATGGGCTTGTTGAGCAAAGGACAAGTGGTGGAAGTAGGTCGCGCCGATTTGGTCGGAGAATTTATCGGACAAACTGCACCGAAGACCAAGAAGATCATAGAACAAGCACGTGGAGGGATTTTATTTATCGATGAAGCTTATTCACTGGCACGCGAAGCGGATGATGCGAAAGATTTTGGTAAGGAAGTAATTGAAGTACTATTAAAAGAAATGTCGGACGGCAAAGGTGATATTGCCATTATGGTAGCCGGTTATCCGAAAGAAATGGAAACCTTCTTATCCTCCAATCCCGGCATGAAATCGCGCTTTTCGCAGTATTATAATTTTGAAGATTATTTACCTGATGAATTGGTGCAGATCGCGCAATTAGTGGCAGGTAAGAAAGGGGTGAAGTTGGAGATGGAGGCGTTGAAATATTTAGAAGAACAATTGATTGAGTTATATCGTACACGCGATCGCACTTTCGGTAACGCGCGATTGGTAACGGGCGCAGTGGAAGAAGGTAAGATGAGCATGGCGCTGCGATTGATGCAATTACCGAATGTGAATGAATTAACGGAAGAACAATTATCACTGGTAACCAAAGAAGATTTATTCGGAGTTTTTGGCGGAAAACAGAAGAAGAAAGCTACTTATGGAGTCAATCAAAAGCTGTATCGTGAAGGATTGGATGAGTTGAATGGTTTGGTGGGTATGAACAACATCAAAGCGGAAATTCAGGAGTTGGTGAAACTGGTGCAGTTTTATCAGGAAACAGGTCGTGAGGTAACCAATCGTTTCTCTTTACACGCAGTGTTCACAGGCAATCCGGGCACCGGTAAAACAACATTGGCGCGTATCATTGCTAAAATCTATAAAGGACTCGGATTGTTGGAGAAAGGACATTTAGTAGAAACCGATCGTCAAGGTTTGGTAGCAGGTTATGTAGGTCAAACAGCTATAAAAGCCAATGAAAAAGTAGAGCAAGCGATTGGAGGTGTCTTATTTATTGATGAGGCGTATGCGCTGGGAGAAGGTGGGGATAATGATTTCGGTAAAGAAGCGGTTGAAGTTGTATTGAAGCGCATGGAAGATTTGCGCGGACAATTGGCAGTAATTGTTGCCGGTTATCCCGATAACATGCACAAGTTTTTGGAAACCAATCCCGGATTGAAATCGCGCTTCGACCGTCATTATGTATTTTACGATTACACCGCCGAAGAATTGATGGCGATAGCAAAGATGTTGCTGAAAAAGGAAGAATTGAATGCCACTGCAGAAGCCGAAGCGCATTTGCAAGGTTATCTCAATACGTTATATGAAAATCGTGACAAGTATTTTGGTAATGCACGTACGGTGCGTCAGGTAATTGGTGAAGCTGTGAAGAACCAACATTTACGCATGGCCGAATTGCCCGCAGCAGAACGAACTCCCGAAGCCCTTGCCACATTAACATTAGCTGATGTAGAAGAATTTAAATTCGTGGAAGAGTCGCGCAGACAGTCGGTTGGGTTTCGGTTGAAGTAAATTAAAACCGATATCCCATCTGAAATGTCAATACTGAATTCTTAATCAGTAGCTCGTTGGTGTTATAACGCCCAACGTATATGAAACGACTTAAGTTGTAACGATAGATCAATTCGATCGAAACAAATTTTTCGCTGAAGCGTAATCGTTTATCAACGCCCATGCCGGCAATCAGCACGTTACCCAATTGTTCGTTGATGAACCAATTTTCAAATCGTAAGTCAGTGCCACCGCCCCAAACACCTTTCCCGGTTTCGCGATCGGTGATTGCTGTTGAAGCCTGCAGGAAAAATTTAGGTGCATAACCACCCAACAGATAAAATGAAGCAGGTGCCATTTCACCGGAACCTGTTAAATTAACACGACTAATAATTGGAACGTACATTTCCCAAATACGCAATTGATGCTCAAACCTGAAGTTGCGATCGTAGAACTGAGAATAACCGGTTTCGAAATAGTACGTGTTGAATTTGCAACTCTGACTTAAGATCTCAAGACCTAGTTGTATTTGCAAAGCAGGCGCCGGATGGAAGTGAAAACGAAACATGCCGCCCATTCCGAAACGCATTTTAGCTTCGGAAGCATGGCGCGCGTCTGTTTGAAAAAAAGAAAACGCGTTAGACATGGCAATACTAAATCCGTAATTACGAATCATGCCGCCTTGTGCAGATAAACGATAGCTACCGCAGATTAATAGAAATATGATGCAGTATTTTTTCATCGTTGACTGAAAACCAATTCGCCGTTAATAAAGGTAGCTAATACACGTGTTTTTGAAATGTCTTCTTCTTTGCAGGTTAACAGATTGCGATCCAATACGGTGAAGTCGGCAAATTTATTGGGTTCTATGCTTCCTTTTTCCTGTTCTTCAAAATTGGCATAAGCTGCCCAGATGGTCATGCCTTTTAAGGTGGTGAGTCGATCGAGTTTTTCTTCGGGAATAAATCCGGCGGGTGGAATGCCGGTGCTGTTTTTTCGTGCAACAGCGGCATAAAATGTATTCAACGGATTGATATCTTCTACCGGGAAGTCGGTTCCAAGTGCAGCAACTCCTGCTCCTTCAATCAGCGTTTTGTAGGAGTAGGCGTGCTTTAATCGCATAGTACCTATGCGCGATTCTGCCCAATACATATCACTCGTTGCATGAACAGGTTGTACAGATGGAATCACTCCAAACTTTTTGAAAAAAGGAATATCGGCCGGATTAACAATTTGCGCGTGTTCGATTCTCCAACGTTGTTGATCATCTTTCAATACCTTGCCATACAATTGAAGAATAAGACGGTTCGCAGAATCACCGATACAATGAGTGTTCACTTGAAAACCTTTAGACTGCGCTTGACGCTTTCGCTTTTCAAAGTGTTCTGCGGTGTTTAAAAGCAGTCCTTTATATCCCGGACGGTCAGTATATGATTCCAGCAAGCAGGCACCACGAGAGCCGAGCGCGCCATCAGCATACAACTTAAATGAACGCACA
>JBIJCF010000034.1:0-38348 GCA_044344795.1 Bacteroidia bacterium
TCGATGTGGTAGCGTGGGGTCCTACTGCAGAACGTATGCACAACGCCGGTAAAAAGGGCGATAAACTGCGCCTGGTCGGCGACTTGGTATTAAAAAACTGGGTGGACAAAAACGGTAAGCAGCGCAATAAATTAGAGCTGAGCGCGAAAGCTATTTTTCCGGTTACTCATGCTAAAGTGGGTGTGTTGCCGTTAGCGGCTTAGGTGGCGGTGATTTCGATAAACTCAATCACCGCACACAAGGTGGTTGAGCCTGTCGAAACATCGGCATCGGCACCGGCATCGGTGATTTCGATACACTCAATCACCTTCGCCGGGCACGGTAGTTGAGCCTGTCGAAACGACCGATGTCGTGACGGTGATTTCGATAAACTCAACCACCACCATATACTCGTATCTTTGATCACCATGCTGCGCCGCGCACTACCGCTCAACTTTTATACGGTTACTTTATTTGCTATTCTGCTGGGGGCATTCGTGCTTCGTATCAAAAGTGCGTTTGCTGATTCCATCACGGCAGATGAAGTAAGCGCATTATTGCGTTTGCAGTTTTCTTCTTTCGGCGCAATGATCGATGGTGGCGTTCGCCCCGATGGACATCCGGCATTTACACAAGTGCTACTATGGTTCTGGACAAAAGGCTTCGGCGATAGTACGGGCGTTATTCGCATTCCGTTCGTTATCATGAGCACAGTTGCTATCAGATTATTTGCACAAGCGTGTAAAAATTGGTTCACCGCACATGCAGCGCTATTCCTCGCGGGAATGTTGTCCTTCCTGCAATTTTTTGTCATGTACGGTGTGTTGGCGCGACCATATGCTGCAGGTTTCTTTTTCATCGCGCTGCTGTTGTACGGACTTTCACGCGTATCGAAAAATTTCAACGGAGCCACGTTTGCACTACTCGTTTTGGGTTTTGCAGGAGCTGCGTACTCCCATTATTTCGCCGGACTAACAGCAGTGTTGTTGGCTGTAGGCGCTGTGTTCATTATTCCGAAACGACAACTGCTGCGCGTTGCTCTTGCTGCGTTTATTGCCGTAGTTTTATTTCTTCCGCATTTCTCCATCTTCCTACATCAAGTGAGCATTGGCGGCATTGGCGGTCCGGGCGGTTGGTTGGGCAAACCGGATAGCAGTTTTATTGCTGCACATTTCTTTACGCTTTTCAATCAATCGCAAGGCTTGATGTGGCTGTTTGCCGCATTGGCTCTATTGCATACCGTTTTGAACTTCCGCAATACCTCTCGCATGCAATACGTGCTGATAGCCGTGTGGATAGCGGTATTCTCCATCGGTTTTTTGTATAGCATTTATGTGAATCCGGTGTTGCAACATTCAGTGTTGTTGTTTGCGGCTCCGTTATTATTAATAGGAATATTCGGTCCATTCTTTACGCAACTGCAAACATCCATGCAACGCGGTATTGCCATAACGGTTGTACTTATAGCATTGTCGCATGTAACTTGGCACAACCCGTTTGAACTCACGAATCATTTCGGACGCTTGCAGGAGCTAGCAGATCTCACCACGGAATGGCAAAAAAAATATACGCCGCAAAATATTGCAGTAGCCTGGAATATCGACGACCCATATTTCATAGCATACTCTTTCCAACAAAGAAATGCGACTCCTCCTGATGCATTGTTTTACAAGAACAACGGCTACACAGAATTACTCGCTGCTCGCGAAGCCGTTAACAAAAGCTCCGGAGAATATTTCATCTATGGCTGGAGCACCCGTTATTCTCCCCCGGAAATTCCGTATTTCATTTTGGAAAAATATCCGCATGTTATTGCATCACACCAATGGTTCAACAGCGCGATTTATCTGTTCTCCAAAAATCCGAATGGCGCGTTAAAGGATCATCCATTCATACGGAACACCGTTTCTAAATTTCCCGATCAAGCTCCATCTTGGAGCACGCCTTGTAACACCTTTAGTGCGCAACAACCGTTGACGTTGGACAGCAACTGCACTTACAGTCCAACCTACGAGCGCTTATTACAAGGCTTGGTTCATCATCCCGATGAACAAATCGGAGTGGCTGTTACATTTCGCCGTCACACACCTAACGCGCAATTACAGGCAGTGTTTGAACTTAAGCGGGGCGGGAAACCTTTATCCGAATACGGCTGGAACGGCATGATGTTATCTGCACAATTTCCTGCCGATACACTTACACATACCGGCTACTTCGTACTGCAGCTGCCGCCAACACTTCGCCTCAACGATTTATTCCGATGCTACGTGTACACGCCCGATCGGTCACGAACTTCTGTGTACAGCATTGAATTGTTTACCACAAAAGGTCACACGTTCTTATACGGTTCTCGACCGCCATTCGCTCCTTAATTGGTAAATTCGCCCTTATGAACAACACGATAGGAATTTTGGGAAGTGGAAGTTGGGCAACCGCCATCATGAAAATGTTGTACACCAACACGGGAAGCGAAGCGCAACCTGTTATCAATTGGTGGATTCGCAACGAGGAAACGATCGCGTATATCAAGAAATACAAGCACAATCCGAAGTATTTAAGTTCTGTTGAACTACACCTGGATTCGATCAACCTGTATTCTTCATTAAAAGAATTTATCGCTGCAACTGATATTGTCATCATGGCGGTTCCTGCTGCATTTTTGGAAGATGCGTTGAAAGAAATAAGTCCTGAACATTTGCGAGGCAAAACAGTTGTTTCCGCGATAAAAGGAATTGTTCCGGGACACAATTTAATTGTCGGCGATTACTTCCATAAAATCATGGATGTATCATTCGATAACATTGCCGTGATCACCGGGCCGTGTCATGCAGAAGAAGTGGCGTTGGAGAAACTGTCGTACTTAACCATTGCTTCACAAAATCAGGACATCGCGAAATTAGTGGCCGATCGTTTGGCATGTCGTTATATCAAGACAATTGTATCCGATGACATTTTCGGAACCGAATATTCTGCGGTACTGAAAAACATTTTTGCCATTGCGAGCGGCATTTGTCACGGACTTGGATATGGAGATAATTTTCAAGCGGTATTGGTGTCAAATGCCATTCAGGAAATCAATCGTTTTGTAAATGCAGTATATCCTATTCAACGCGACATCAAAAGCTCTGCTTACCTCGGCGATCTTTTAGTAACCGCGTATTCACAATTCAGCCGTAATCGTATGTTCGGCGCCATGGTGGGCAAAGGATATTCCGTAAAAATGGCACAGCTGGAAATGAACATGATTGCGGAAGGATATTATGCCGTAAAATGTATTCATGAAATTAATCAGCAACATCAGGTAGATATGCCTATTACTACCGCTGTTTATCATATATTGTATGAGAAGATTTCCCCCGCTATTGAAATTAAAATTCTAACCGACAAGTTGAATTAAGTTCATGGCACGTCAACGCAATATAATGACATCCGCATTATGTACAGCCATACTTTGGGGTTGTTGCATATTGACGTTGACAGCCCAAAAGGATTCTACCTACCAATGGTTTGTTCGTGGCAATTATCATTACGGCATTTTGTTGCCGGAATATTCCGTAGTGAATTACACTTCCAACGATTACATTCGAGGATTTGAGGTCAATCTCATTCATCAAACCAAAGGCGACGACATCTGGCAGCGCTTGTATCGAAATCCGACTTACGGCGTTTCATTTTTTTACAGCACGATGGGCAATAAAGAGGTGTATGGCGATCAATACACGCTTTATCCGTTTTATGGTTTGCATTTCGTGCAACGACCGCGCTTCACTTTCGGATACCAGATGGGCGTAGGAATCAGTTACGCAACAAAAAAATTCAGCATCACGGGAAATCCGGAAAATGTAACGATTGGCTCTCACGTTAACATTCACTACCACGCCGATTTGTTAGCGCGTATAGGATTAACAGATCGCTGGTCGCTAAACACAGGAATTGCATTTAACCATATTTCCAATGCAAATCTGAGCGAACCCAACGTCGGACTAAATTTCTTAACCGCAAATGTTGGTATACAATATGCATACGGTAACAAAGCGCCCGTGCAGCGCGATAAGCCCGAAAGATTAAATCCTTTTTGGACATACGAAATAACACTTGCCGGCGGATACAAGCACACCAGAACCTTCGAGTCGTTTAAATACGCTGCGCTTGCCGTTGGAGGAACCGTTAAGCGTAGAATAGCGCATCGTTTTGCACTGGGCGTTGGTGTTGACTTTTTCTACGACTCCTCAACGCAACCGCAGATGGAGCGTTTAGGAAAACCGTTTCAACCTTCGTATGCATACATGAGCGGCATTCACTTGTCTCAGGAATTTATTTATGACAAAGTCTCCTTTGTGCTACAAGAAGGATTCTATGTAGGACTTATGCATCGTCTGAATGAATATCCCATGTACAACAGAGCCATGGTGCGTTACAAATTCACCAAGCATTTTTTGATGAGCATCTCCATGAAATCTCACATTTATATTTTAGACTTTCCTGAACTCGGCATTGGTTACTACTGGTAATGAAAAGCACCTATAAATATCTCGTTGGCCTTTTTGTGCTGATGTTCGCTATCTTCAGCCTTTCGTGCGGCAAAGGATGGAGTGATGATGAACGGACGACACAAACCTTCAGTCCCGATTCAATACACACCATTGTTATTCGCGGTGTTTTTGATATTCATTTTATTCAGGATACCGTCTGCGGCATTTCAATTACCGGCGTTCCGAAGATGATGGAAAAAACAACAGTATCAGAAAGCAACGGCACCATCACTATTTCGAATAACAAACGCGGAGAAATGTTTCGTCCGGGATTAGAAAATACCACTGTTTACGTCCGGGTAAAAAATTTGCGCCTGATAAAACTCGAAGATGCTTCCAAACTGATTTGCGACAATCCGTTAACAGGAGGTGAGATTGGATTGGTTGTAGAAGCACGTTACTTCGATGCAGATTTACAATTCGACTGCACCACCTTCTACTACTGGAACAACATAAACGGTGGTGCCATGAAACTGAATGGACAAGTACAGGAATTGAAATTGTGGAACACCGGACTCTGTTCCGTTAACGCGCGTGATTTGCAAACCAATTACGCATTGGTGGACAATGGCTCACAAGGCGATTGCATCGTGAATGTCAACACTACACTAGAATATAGCATCACAGGAATTGGCAACATCAAATACAGCGGCACACCTTCACAAATTGTGCAACGCGCCATCACCGGCACAGGACAACTTATTCCCTTGCAGTAGATGTTTCAAACCATTACTCCGCGTTTTTTTTGGATTATAACATCTATTGTTTGGTTGCTATGGACGGTGTTTGCCATTGCATTTGCAGATGTGCGCTTTCAGGCAGATGGAGCACACTACCTGTTACACATTGTTCAATCCGAAACATTTCGAATTGAACATCAGCGCTATATTCTTGCTATTTCACAGCTCTTGCCATTGTTGGGCATCAAGCTCGGACTTTCCATGAAAACAATTGTAGTGTTGAATTCATTGAATAACGTTGTTTACTTCTTCGGCTTATTCGCACTATGTATTGTTCGCTTTAAAGATTATATCGCGGCGTGGAGCATTTTATTGTTAACCGTTTTGGGCATTCTGCATATTCAGTTTATTCCCATGTATGAAATCTGGTACGGGGCTCCGCTTGTTGTGGTGTTGTATTCCATGCTTCACAAAAATGTTTTACATACGCCGATACATGTTGTCCTGTTTTACGCAGTGCTCGTCACCGCACTGTTTGCACATCCGCTATTATTTATTGCGGTGCTCTTTGTTCTTGTGTTTCACTTTCTGCGTACGCGAAAATTAGCATGGCGCATGTGGATTGGCGTAGCGCTTACGTTCGTTGTCTGGTACGTCATCAAGAAACTCGCACTCACGGAATACGAAGCCGGAAAAATTTCCATGCTCGACACCGGCTGGAATAAGGCATATGAAAACTTACTAAAGCCCTCCCACTACCTACGAATGCTGAAGTTTTTCTTCACGTATTACTCTGTTACAAGCACGATGTTCCTGGTGCTCGTTGCCATGTATATCGTACGACGTTCCTGGTGGAAGCTGGCGCTTGTATTGAGTTTTTGCGGAGGACATATTTTGCTCATTAATTTTACGCATCAACCGGACGCCGAATTAACACCCTACTTCGAGCGTATGTATTTGCCTTTGGTAACCATGATATTGATTGCGTTCCTTTTCGATGCATGGACATTACGTTTAGTGCATGTGCGCGCCGGAGCAGTTGCTATTGTACTCATCGTCGTTTACCGCATGTGGTTATACTTCGATTTGTCGGAGATGTATGTTCAACGTAAAATGCAAACAGAAGCTTTGATTCGCGCATGCAGCATGAACGGCGGAAGCAAATTTATTTTAGCTCAAAGGGATTACGAAATGTGCTTCAATTATGTGGATTGGTCGCTACCGATGGAAACGGCGATACGATCTTCCTTACTTCAATTACCCGCAACGATAAACGTGGTCACAGAAGAAGATTTGAATGAAGGGAATAATCGTTCGCTCCTCAATACTTCCAATTTTTTGTTTCGACGATGGGATGTGATGCGCGACAAAGACTTGAATACGAACTATTTCAAAATTGAGCAGGGCTTGTATCAGCCGGCTCCGCTGCAATGCAAGCGTTAATGCTGAAGCGGGCGCTTCTTGATCATTCCGCCTTTGGTGTCTTTAATGCTGTTCATTACCACAAAAGCAAAAGGATCAATTTTTTCGAGTTCGGACTTTAAGCGACTGACTTCTAATCTCGTTACTACAGTAAATACAATTTTAATGCTGTTACGATCGCCTGTTTTTCCATAACCGCGTTCTCCATTATAAATCGTAACACCTCGTCCCATCTTTTCGGTAATCATTTCTCTCACCTCGTCAGCCTTAGGAGAAATGATCGTAACTCCGGTGTATTCCTCAATACCTTCAATTATAAAGTCAACTGCTTTCGATGCAGACATGTAGGTCAGTATCGAATACAAAGCAATTTCCAGCGACAACACATAAGCCGCAACAGAGAAGATGATGATATTGATAATTAAAATAATATCACCAATAGTTAGTCCGGATGTTTTACTGATGTTGATGGCCAGCACTTCAGTACCATCCAACACGCCTCCGCCTCGAACTGCAAGACCAATTCCCAATCCTAAAAAGAATCCTCCGAATACAGCAATCAATAATTTGTCCTGTGTTATTTGAGGATAAGGAATGAATGCCACGGCCAATGATAACAATCCGATAGCTATGGCGGTTTTTAGTGCGAACTCTTTGCTGATTGTTTTATAGCCTAAAATGATAAAAGGGATGTTCACCGCAATCAACAAAACAGGTAAAGAGATTTTAGTAAGCTCTGCGATGATCAATGAAATACCCACAGCACCGCCATCAACAAAGCTGTTCGGCAAAATGAACCCTTTTAAACCAAATCCCGCAGAAAGCACACCCAACACAATAAACCCGTAACTCTTCAATGATGAAACGATGGTTATTCGCAACTCGCGCCATCCTTTCGCCAATTGATAGCGACTCACTTGTCCATCGCGTCCGGCTTTCACCTTCGCACTTAGAAACAAGTTAACGACCATCTTGGCGATAAAAGAATTCATGGTGTTGAAGATAGGTAAATCGTTGCGGTTACAACAAACCACAAAGCCATGACGTTTCCATCATGGCTTTGTTTTTAGAAAATTTAAGATTCTAACCTTTCAACGCTTCTGCACCACCAACAATCTCAAGGATTTCATTGGTAATTGCAGTTTGACGCGCCTTGTTATAGGTAATCTTCAAATTACGTAGCAAGTCTTTCGCGTTATCTGTTGCTTTGTGCATCGCTGTCATACGTGCACCATGTTCTGATGCAAATGAATCTAACAATGCTTTGTACAACTGTGTTTTCAATGAACGCGGAATCAAGTCCAACACAATTTCTTCTTTGCCCGGCTCAAAAATGTAATCTGTTTTTGAAGCACCTTCACTTGCAGAAGGAACAACAGGAAGAAACTGCTCTGCTTGCGTAATCTGCACAGCAGCATTTTTAAACTGGTTGTAGAACAACACCACCTTATCAAACTCTCCGTCCGCAAATCCTTTCATGATGCGTTCTGCAACAGGAGCAACGTTTACAAACTTCAGGTTGTCGAACAATTCGCTGGTATTACCCAACTCCGGAAACGCAGGACTGAAAGTGGTTTTGCGGAAAATGTCATTCCCCTTTTTACCGATGCACAGATAAGAAATCTGAGCGCCGGTGTACTCTTCTCGTGCTGCACGTGCTGCCCGCTTAATTACAGAAGAGTTAAATGCTCCACAC
Organism: Bacteroidia bacterium; assembly: GCA_044344795.1. GTDB lineage: Bacteria > Bacteroidota > Bacteroidia > Palsa-965 > Palsa-965. The sequence continues at coordinate 8,310 of JBIJCF010000034.1, forward strand.
AATCCGCGGTTAGAAGTAATGACTACCAGCAAAACTTTTTTCACTTCACGTTGACGTGAATAAACGCCTTCGTTGCTGTCAAGACTTGAACTTAAGTTCTCCAATATCTCACGCAACTTATTGGCATAAGGGCGCATTTGCGTAATAGCGTCTTGTGCACGGCGAAGCTTTGCAGCGGACACCATCTTCATCGCAGAGGTAATCTGCTGTGTAGATGACACCGAAGTGATTCTGTTACGGACTTCTTTTAAGCTTGGCATATCACTGCTTTAAATGAGTGTGATCCGAAAATCACACTCGTGTGTTGTGGCTTAATATTTAGCTGAAATTTCTTTTGCTGCTGCTTCAAGTGCTGAAGTATGCTTGTCATCCAGCTTTCCTGCTTTCAGTTCATTCATCACATCAGCGTGCTTAGTGCGCATGTACGCAATAAAATCAGCTTCAAATTCTTTCACCTTATTTACGGGAACGTTACGCAACAAACCTTTTGTTCCGCAGTAGATAATTGCAACCTGATCTTCCACACGGAATGGAGAGAACTGACCTTGCTTCAAAATTTCTACGTTACGAGAACCTTTGTCCAATACCGCTTTTGTAGCAGCATCCAAGTCAGATCCGAACTTCGCAAACGCTTCCAATTCGCGGTACTGCGCCTGATCCAGCTTTAAAGTACCGGATACTTTTTTCATCGACTTGATCTGTGCGTTACCACCTACACGCGATACCGAAATACCTACGTTAATTGCAGGACGAACACCGGAGTTAAACAAGTTCGACTCCAAGAAGATCTGACCGTCAGTAATAGAAATTACGTTGGTAGGAATATATGCAGATACGTCACCTGCTTGTGTTTCAATGATTGGAAGTGCAGTTAAAGATCCACCACCTTTTACTAAAGGACGAATAGACTCCGGCAAATCGTTCATTTGGCTCGCTACTTCATCAGATGCGTTGATTTTTGCAGCACGCTCCAACAAACGAGAGTGTAAGTAGAATACGTCACCGGGATACGCCTCACGTCCCGGAGGGCGACGTAACAACAATGAAACCTCACGGTAAGCTACCGCTTGCTTCGACAAGTCATCATAAATAATTAATGCAGGACGACCGGTATCGCGGAAAAATTCGCCCACCGCAGCACCTGCCATTGGAGCGTAGAACTGCATCGGAGCAGGATCAGAAGCGTTTGCAGCAACTACTACGGTGTACGCCATTGCGCCTTTTTCTTCCAATACACGCACTACGTTTGCAACGGTAGATCCTTTCTGACCAACAGCAACGTAAATACAAAATACAGGCTGACCTGCTTCGTAAAATTCTTTCTGATTGATGATAGTATCCAAACAAACCGCAGTCTTTCCGGTCTGACGGTCACCGATAACCAACTCACGCTGTCCGCGTCCAATTGGAATCATCGCGTCAATCGCTTTGATACCCGTTTGCAACGGTTCATTTACCGGCTGACGATAAATTACACCGGGAGCTTTACGCTCGATTGGCATTTCGTACAAATCGCCTGTTAATGGCCCTTTTCCGTCGATTGGATTTCCTAATGTATCCACAACGCGACCCAACATACCTTCACCAACTTTGATAGAAGCAATACGATTGGTACGACGAACTGTTGAACCTTCACGGATGTCCGAAGAAGAACCCAACAATACAGCACCAACGTTATCTTCTTCAAGGTTCAATACGATTCCCTGAAGACCGGTTTCGAACTCGATCAACTCACCGGATTGAACATTAGAAAGTCCATAAATGCGAGCGATACCATCACCCACCTGAAGAACTGTTCCGATTTCTTCCAGTTCTTTTGCTGATTTGAATCCTGCAAGTTGTTGTCTCAGGATCGCGGATACTTCCGCCGGTTTTACTTCTGCCATATAGTTGACGTGTTAAGTAACGTTTGTCTTTTAAATTATAATTCGCTGATGTATGGGTTTTCACTAAACGCACGCTCCATGTTACGGATCTGGCGCAATAACGAAGCATCTACTTGCTTGTCGCCAACCGTTAATACGAAACCTCCGATCAATGAAGCATCTACTTTTTCTTCCAATTGAATTTGTTGGCCGCCTGAACTTTCAGAAACCAACTTAATTACTTGCTGACGTAATTGATCATCCAACCCTACTGAACTTACAATTACAGCCTTCAAAATTCTCTTATGCTTGTTGTATTGCGTAACGAATGATTCTGCAATAGCCTCCAACTGCGACTCACGACGCTTACGGGTGATGATGTCCATAAACTCGCTTGTAATCACACCGATCTTTCCGCCGAAAATTGCTTTAATAATTTCCTGCTTCTTATCTGTTTTAATCACCGGACTTCTTAGCATCACTTCCAGTTCTCGCGATTCGCGAATAGCCGAAAGCACTGTGCTCATATCCTCGAAAACCTGCTCCAACTGCCCTTTTTCAAGAGACAAGTCGATCAGCGATTTCGCGTAACGATGCGATACCCGTGTTTCTCTCATGGTCTTAGTTGAGCTTTACGTCTTTCATTAAATCGCCCAGCAATTCTTTTTGCTTGCTTTCTGCCGCTAATTCGCGCTTCAGAATTTTTTCTGCAACGTCAATCGACAACTGCGCCACCTGATTTTTCAAGTCGGTGATAGCAGCCATTTTCTCGTTGTGAATAGTTTCGCGGGCAATAGCCAACATTTTGTCTGCTTCTTCTTTGGCTTTGCTTTTTGCTTCGCCAACGATTGCGTCTTTCATGTCGCGAGCCTCTTTCATCATGCGATCGCGCTCCTGACGAGCTTCTGCGATGATCCGCTCGTTGTCTGCCTGTAGCGCCTGCATTTCTACCTTAGCGCGCTCTGCAGATTTCAACGCCTCTTCAATAGACGCTTCACGCTCGTGAATCATCTTCAGAATCGGACCCCACGCAAATTTTTTAAGAAGGAAAAGAACAATCAGGAAGGTGATACTCATCCAAATCACTAACCCAATATCCGGCATTACTAATCCCATAACGTATTGTTTTGTTGGTTGAATTTATTCTTTTGTGTTTAACCTTCGCAGTAGCACCGCCGACCAACCGTCGGCGGTTATTACTGCAAATTGATTTTGAGTGTCTGTTACTTGAAAGTAACCAACAGTCCAACAACCATCGCGAAGAAGGCAGCACCTTCAACAAGAGCGGCTGTCAAAATCATGTTTGCACGGATATCACCGGCAGCCTCAGGCTGACGAGCGATTGATTCCAATGCACTACCACCGATACGACCGATACCCATACCGGCACCTAATGCAGCTAAACCTGCACCAAGCGCAGCGATACCGTGACCGAGGCTTGCTTCAAGAAGAAGATTTGACATCATTTTGATTTTTATTTAGGTTAAACAATTACTACTTAATGCGCAGCTGCATGTGCATGATCGTGCGCGTGATCATCGTGATGATGTTCTTCAACCGCAGATCCGAAATAGATCGCAGATAACAACGTAAATACATACGCCTGAAGAAACGCCACCAACAATTCCATAACAAACATGAATACCGTAAATGCGATAGACACTACAGATACCCCAAGACCCGCTGCAACATTCTGCCCTTCATTTCCGAAAATGAAAATCAACGAGTAGAATGCTAGTGCGATGATGTGACCCGCAGAAATGTTAGCAAACAATCGAATCATCAATACGAACGGACGTAAAAAGATACCCAGAATTTCGATTGGCGTAAGAATGATCAATACGAATGCAGGAACGCCCGGCATTGCGAAAATGTGTCTCCAATAATGTCCGTTACCGTTAATCAACGTGATGATTAATGTAATTGTACTTAATACTAATGTCACTGCAATATTTCCGGTAACGTTAGCACCGCCCGGGAAAATCGGAACAAGGCCCAACAAGTTAGCGAAGAAGATAAAGAAGAACACCGTTAACAAATACGGCATAAACTTCGCGTACTTCGGACCGATGCTTGCTTTAGCTAAATCATCACGAATAAAAATAATGAACGGCTCTACCCACGACTGCAACCCTTTCGGCGCCTGACCCGGACGCTTCTGATAAGCTTTCGCAACCGAGATGAAAACAAATAACATCAAACCGAAAAGCATAAGAATGGTTACGACGTTTTTGGTAATGGACAAATCGAGAAGCTGATGTGTTGCTTCTTCATTCTCCATTCCGGTAACCTCATCAACAACAACAATTTTACCTTCTGCTAATTTGTAAGAGTAATGTGTTCCCTTGTAAACAGCATCTAAATGATGCGTTTCGTGGTTGATGAAATGAGAAGAAGAGAACAACTCGAAACCTTTGTCTGTCTTAACAATAACAGGCAACGGCAAATGCGTGTGCCCCCACAAATGCCAGTCGTGCGCATCTGCAATGTGATCCATGATCATGTGACCGGGATCAAATCCAACTTTGTGCGTTTCTGTTCCGTGAGCAGCTGCAGCGAGTGAGTCGTTGGATGATTTTTGAGCCTGAAGAGCGTCAGGATCGTAAGCGTGTGCCAAGAATGGCACCAACACTGCCATTAGCAGCAGTGCGAGTCGAGTCCGAAGAGCGTTGTAACGCATTGGTTATCAGCTATTAGTGTTTGGAAACAACAGCGTTTTCCAAATTCGGCTGCAAACTTAGTCAATAATTCCCGTCCAAAGAAAGATTTTGGTCAGGGAAATTATCCACTTTGTCGGAATTATTTTTTAGGCTTTAAGTGGCTGTACAAAAGAATAACCTCGACAGCTGTAAAGAAGAAATAAAACACCAGAAAATGAAAGGTAAATACAAAGGCTTTTTCGGTGTTCGTCAACGCATATAAAACGATGGCCATCAAGTAAATAAGCAACTTAATTGATGTCGCCGTCATGAATATGCGAATGAACACTTTTACGTCTCCGGAGCCCGCCTTGAGCAGCCAAAGATGGATCAATCCCGTAATTCCGGACACGGCGGCAAAAATCACCCAAGACAGCTCGTGGGTTTGTGGTGGCGTGTGAGTGGCGTTCCAACCATAAAGACCAACAGCTCCTGCCACCACGAAAATCAAATATGTAATCAGGGATTTAGTCGCTGCTGTCATGAAGCGCAAAGGTAGTTTTCCGGTGGCAATTATTTCTTATGCCACAACAGAAACACCTGCATCCCCAGTCCGTGTTGGCGTGTGCCGTTTAAAACAGGCATGAGATCATCCTTGCGTTTCCATTTCGCATCTGTAAGATCGTAGCGGTAAAACGCTCGACCTCCAAGCACCAAACGCCACAACTTAATGCGTAATTCCGCGCGCACCATTGGCGCCACAACAGGATTAGTGTAAAGTGTTTCTATGTTCCCGACTTTTCTATCGAGCTTGATATTTCCCCATACCACGCCCGGCGCCAAAACCAAAGCAATCGCATCTCCCGGAATAACATCTTTCCCAAAAGTACTGGTGACGTATTGCCAACCACGCATACGATAAGAAATAGGACCGGTTCCGTTAGAACGCGTCTCGCGCAGCATAAAACTCAAACTGCTCATCGCATCAAACGAGGCGGTAATTCCGGAAATATTGGCTGTTCTAACAGCATCCCAACCGGCCATGAAAATTTGGTTATCAAACCCCTGAACGCCTTGTTGCATCAGGCTTTGGTTCAATCCTGAAAAATCCACCTCCGTGATTCCGGCAGATAACCCGTTCGCATCATGATTAGAAACCCATGTGTGTTGCGCCGATAATGTATTCAACATCATCACGGCGATTGTTGCAATAACTACTCTCATACACTTTACTTTTTTTTGATGAAATCCTTTACGAAATACCACATGGCAGCACCAACAGAAAAGAGGGAGAGTGTTAGTGTAAAAACAGGGACTTTGTTAAACTCAAAATATTCATCAAGCCATTTGCCGCCTAAAGTTCCAAGCGTAATGATGACCGCCATATAAGTGGCCATCGACAAATACTTTCCGTAGTTATTAAGCGGTTTTTTCGGTGGCAAGGACCGGCTTTTCATTTTTGATGTCTTTCACTACGCCGCCCATGCTGCAAGAGCCGGAGAAATCTGCGCCGGGTTCAATGGACAATTTACCCACTGAAATTTCGCCGTTGATTTTCGCGGTTGACTTCAACGCCAACAGTTCGTTCACTGTGAGTTTGCCACGAATGCTGCCGGAAATATCGGCGTTGGTGCAAGACACTTCGCCTTCAATTGAACCTGTTGGCCCGATCACCAATTTGCCTTTGGTTTTCAGTGCTCCTTTTAACGCACCGTCAATACGAATGTCGCTGGTAGAAACGATATCACCTTCGATAGTCGTTCCTGCTCCCAAAATATTCACTGAAGCCGAATCGGCTGTCGCATTACGCATGGCGCTTCCTGATTTTGAGTTGAACATGGCTTTTGTTTTGGTAAAGATACAAAATTCCGCAAGAACCACGCGATCAGGATGTTCGATCTACTTTTTCGGAAGAATGTTGTTCTCGAAAAATGCCTTGTAAGGCGCGGTATTCTTGTCTTTGTAAAACACGCCGAAGTTGTCCGTAGATATTGGATACACTTCGTAACTGCCCGATAACAAATTGGCCATAATGTCAGGGCGTGCTTTAAGCATGTTGTAATATTCCAGCGCTTTGGTTTGATTGGTGAACCGCTTTACGGTAATTACCTGGCGTTTATTATCCAAAACAACGCTGCTGATCTGATATCCTGAAGAGGCAAAATTCTGCGAGTTAAAATCGGAAAGCGCAATCTTAAATTGGTTAATGTTGCCTTTGCCGGTTTCTACCACAATCATCAATTGGTGTTCGGCATTGGGAATGTTGGTGTAAAGCTGTACGACATTAACGGGAATACTGTCGTTTGCAACCACTGTTTCACCACGCTGTTTTTTTAATGCATCCAATAAAGCTTGGGCCTGATCTTTAACAGGGTCTTTCGGATAATTCGCAATAATCTTCATCAGCTCCGCTTCCATTACAGCATTCCCTGTAGTTTTGCCTAAGCTGGTGGCGCGCAGGTACGCAAATTTCGCTGCATGTTCATGCTTAGTACCAAACATCGTATCTGCTGTGTTGCAACGTGAAATTACGTTAGCATAATCACTGCGCTGATAGATCACATAAGTTTCATCGTAATATTTATTGATCTTATCCTTTTCCGCCAACACACTCACTTCGTGGTTCGGATTACGGATGATATTGGCGTATTCACTATTCGGATGATTCGTTAAGATGTAAGACTTGTGCTCTTCTTCCTTCGACTTATTTCCCGTTGCGCCATACAATTTATACAATTGGAAATGTGATGGCAACGCGTATTTGTGCTTCGGATATCTCGCGCACAGTGCTTCAAAGGATTCTATCGATTTGGCATTGTTCCGCATTTGCTCTTTGAAAATCGTCCCAAGGTTGTACAGCGCATCGGCAATCTTCTCATCAGATGTTGCCTTTTGTTGTGGAGTAGTCGGAAGGTTTTTCAAATAAAAATCGCGCGACTTATTATCGTTCCCGCCTTTCTTATTTTTTGCAACGACTGCTGAAGTATCGCCCCCATCTTCGCCTTGCGGCTCAATCATCATAGACTCCTTGTTGTTTCTTCGCCAGTTATCTTCAAGCTTACGATTTCCCCATTTTCGGGTGAATTCATTTAACCCAAACGAGACAGCAGATTGGTTGTAGTAATACCACAACGCGCCGTTATTCTGATTGTTATTGTTGATCGCATTGCCCTGGTTGATGTTATTCATTCCCGGCCCGCCGTTATTCTGCTCCTTCAACTCTTTTTCTTTCTCTTCCTGCTCTTTCAGCTTTTTGATGATGTTATCGATGTAGGCATACAGTGTTGTCGTGTCACCACCATAACGATTCACCACCATTTGTAAACTATCCTCTTGCGAAACCACATTCAGGTAGCGAATAAGCGTTGTCAAACTTTCTTTCTGATCTTTAATTTTATTGTAGTCCACGTATTCTTTAGGCAAGAACATCATGGTACTATCGTAATACGCCTGAGCGTTTCTGTAATTCTGATCTCCGAAATACAATTCGCCCAAAGCCAGATGCGACAAAGCTTTTTGCTTATTGTTACCTACACTCACCGCAACAGATTTTTTGAAAAAACCGATAGCCGTTTCTTTTTTACCTGCACTCAATTCCAACTGACCGAGTGTATAGTAAATCTGATCTTGATATTCTTTGTTCTTCTCGTCTTCCAACATTTTATCCATCTCTTTTCGGGCAGCAGTGCGGCCTTTGCTATCCGCGCCGGACAAACGCGCGCGAGCCAACTTGGCGTTGAACAACATTTCGTACGCAGGATTCAGCTCGATAACTTTAGAATAAAGTGAAGAAGCCTTTTTTCTATCGCCGGAAAACTCGTACAACTGCGCAAGAATGTATGTATAACGCGCACGATCACGCTTACGTTTCACCTGGGGCAATGCTTCTTCCAAGTACTTAATTGCATTTTGTTTATTGCCGGTGTTCATGTACAAATCGACATACGACAACTTAATGTGCACTTTCAGTTTTTCCGGACAGTTCTTGTCATTGGCAATAACATCCAATTGCGATTCTGCTTGGGAATAAGCGCCCATCTGCACCAGCGTACGTGCTTTCCACATTACAGCATCGTACCGTGTAGGAAACTTCGGATATTTCTGAATGATGTAATCAAACATCTCCATCGCAGCAGCGTTCTCACCTTTGTAATAGTGCGCTTGTCCAATGATCAGATAATTCTCGTCAATCCACTTTACGGCACCCGCAACTTCCACTCCTTTGCGATCCGTAATAGCGTGACGCTCAATAACCGTTGTTGATTTTTTAATTGCCTTCTCCAAATCCGTATAGCTGGATTTTGTTTCGGGAGAACCGGGCAATTGAAACAATGGTAAAAGCTGACTGTAGTCGTCAACATAGGAACGCTCCACTTTGTACTTGGCGTCCTTCATGCTTTCCTTCGCATAGAAATAACCGTTATAGCGCGAAGTCAGATTATGATAACTCCGTGTTACAAACGTGTTTTTCTTCGTCGTGCAAGCCACCATAAAAAAGGCAACAAACAAGCCGAGGGCAATATGATATGTTCGTATGCGATTCACGAATTTCAGCATTCCGTATACCGGTAAGACGACAAAAATAGTGTATTAACCGCACGTTTGACGTACTGAAATGCGGATGGTTGCTCAATCCACCGCTATTATTACGATATTTGGAGCGTTAGCAATGGCTGAACTGAAAGAAAAACGCAACTGGCGTGACCGCCTGAAGGTGAAATACCGCATGGTAGTCATGAACGACGACACCTTCGAGGAGCGCGTGTCGTTGCGGCTTACGCCTCTTGGGATTTTGGTGTTACTCGGTGCTATTACCATAGTAATGACCACACTCTTGGTGAGTTTGGTGGCTTTTACGCCTATACGTGAATATATTCCGGGCTACGCCGACGTGAACATGCGACGCGATTTGTACATGTTAAAGGTGAAATTCGATTCGCTGGAATTGGTAGAAAAAAACCGTGCTATTTATCTGGAGAATTTGAAAAAAGTCCTCACAGGTGCTGATTCTGCAGGCGCAGCCGTTGTTCCCCGCGATACAACGCGCAATTACAACAACATCGACTTCAGACCATCAAAAGAAGATTCGTTGCTCCGTGCCGAAATTGAGGCCATGAATGAAAAGTATGCGTTGGAATTGGGCGGTGTGAAGCGCGGCGGCATTGCAGGATTTTTCTTTTTTGCACCTATACGCGGCACGGTTACCAGTTCATTTAATCCCAGAGAAGAGCATTTCGGAACGGACATTGCTGCAGAAGAAAACGAAGCTGTGAAAGCCGCGCTAGACGGCACCGTTTTATCATCTTCTTGGTCTGTGGAAGATGGTCATGTAGTGATGATTCAACATGCCAATAATTTAGTGACGGTGTACAAGCATAATGCTGCTGTTTTAAAGAAAAACGGACAATACGTCAAAGCCGGCGAGCCCATTGCCATTGTCGGAAATACAGGAGAAAACAGCACCGGTCCGCATTTACATTTTGAAGTGTGGTATAACGGGGCGCCTGTTGATCCTCAGGATTACGTAACGTTTTAATAAACATTCTATTCACGCAGGTGTTTGATACCTGTACTTTTGCACACGATGAGCACTTCCAACACCACTGCACCTGCGCGCCTTGCCATTCTCGGATCAACCGGTTCTATTGGAGCACAAGCGCTCGATGTAGTGCGTGCCAACAGCGATCGTTTTATAGTTGAGGTGCTTGCTGCGGGTAATAATGTGCAGCTCCTTGCTGAACAAGCGCGCGAGTTTCAGCCCAACTTTGTTGTAATAAATGACACCGCGAAACTTCCGGAATTGAAAGCGCTTTTGAGTGATCTGGATGTTAAAGTTTACGGTGGTCAGGATGCCTTGTGCGACGTGGTGCAGATGGAAGCCGTGGATATGGTACTTGCCGCAATTGTGGGATATGCAGGACTTCGATCAACAATTGCAGCAATAAAAGCGGGCAAACAAATTGCGCTGGCTAATAAGGAAACATTGGTTGTTGGAGGAGAATTGGTGACCAAGTTGGCGCAGGAAAATGGGGTAAATCTTTACCCTGTCGATTCCGAACATTCTGCCATTTTTCAATGCCTTGCAGGAGAATTTCATAATCCGATTGAGAAAATATATTTGACCGCATCCGGTGGTCCCTTTCGTGGCAAAACGCGAGACGACCTGGCTCATGTAACACGTGAACAAGCATTGAAACATCCCAACTGGAGCATGGGAGCAAAAATCACCATCGACTCTGCAACGCTGATGAACAAAGGACTTGAGGTGATAGAAGCCAAGTGGTTGTTTCATCTGAAGCCCGAACAAATAGACGTGATTGTTCATCCGCAAAGTATTATTCACAGCATTGTGCAGTTTGCGGACGGCAGCATGAAAGCTCAAATGGGTTTACCGGACATGAAGCTGCCTATTCAATACGCCATGGGATATCCGCAACGTTTGAAAAGTGATTTTCCAAGATTTGATTTCTTGAAATATCCTCAGCTCACGTTTGAACAACCGGACAAGAGCACATTTGGATGCCTTGATTTGGCCTATACAGCTATGCAGCATGGCGGCACCGCGCCATGTGTTGTAAATGCAGCCAATGAGGTGGCGGTACAAAAATTTTTAGCAGGGACAATTTCATTTCTCGAGATACAAGATGTAATTTCGAAAACACTCGCCGTAATACCTAATATTAGTTCTCCTTCATACGAAGATCTCGTTGCTGCTGATTTCAACGCCCGCCAGATTGCAAATGGCATAAAGTAGCCTCCGGTGTTTTAGTTGTATATTAGATCATGCGTTTATTTCTGCTACCGATTCTTTTATCTCTATTTTCATCACCGATTCTCGGTTGTCATGCATTAGCATTATTAAATGTTTCCGTTTCTGCCACCTCGACCGACATCATTGTGAATGCCAGTTCTGATCCGGCTACGTGGTTGTGTGGACCACATACATTACAGGTCGAGCTTAGCACAACCGGACAATTCACAGGTACATCTCCGGCGTTTAGCAGTTCCCAGTGGGGAAGTTTTCCTTGGTATCACTCGCTTCTGAACATTCCCAATTATGGTCCACCGCAGTGGCAAGACTTTGCGGCAGTGGAACCTTATCAAACGATAATGATCCCATTCTCTGTACTTTGCCCCGGCGCAACGGTTTCATTACGAATGCGAGAGTATTTAGTTGGTAGTGCCTCTGCCGGTCCTTGGACACAGGCTTTTACTTTTCAGGTTCCCGGAACACTACCCAACATCAACTCAGTAATAACAAGCTTGCCTTCCAATTGCAACAATTGCAACGGCACGGCTTCGCTTACCATTACCGGGGGCACTCCGCCTTACACTTACAGCTGGCCGAATGGAGATACCGCTTCGTCTTCTGCGCCTTATTGCATTGGGTCTTACATGGTTTATGCGCATGATGCGATCGGATGTCCTGTCAGCTCGCAGTTTCAGATCGGAGACAGCTGCCTGCTTGGATTTGACGAACAGTCGAAAGCTTCCGATGTAATTTTCCCAAATCCGGCTAACGATGTAATTTTTGTCAAGTTGGGAGATTGCGCCGGAGATCTGCTGTACTGGGAGGCGATGGATTACAGCGGCAGAAGTTATCCTATTTCACTTGTTGGCCGAGAGGGCAACATTATAACCCTGCAAACTTCGAGTGTTTCCGCCGGTGTGTATATTCTCAAATTGCATTATCGTAATCGGATAGTGTATTCCCAATTTGTTGTAGTGCATTAACACATTGCACCAGACCGCGCTTGAATGAAGTATCGCTGATGGCGGCAAGTTTTACGTAAATTTGTCCCTCAACTTTTTTAACTGTGGTAAAATTCACTTTATTCTTCCTGAGTCTTTCGTTATTAATTGTTCTTCACGAATTCGGACATTACATTACGGCACGCTGGTTCAAGGCCCGCGTTGATAAATTCTATCTCTTCTTCGACTTTTTATTTCCGTTTTCCAACTTATTGAAGTTCTCCATTTTCAAAAAGAAAATCGGACAAACCGAATACGGAATCGGTTGGTTTCCTTTTGGCGGATTTGTTGATATCGCAGGGATGATGGCAGATCCGGATAAGCCGAATGAAGCTCCTGCGCATGATGAATTCCGCGGAAAAAAACCGTGGCAGCGTTTAATTATTCTTGCAGGTGGAGTTACGGTAAACGCCTTGTTGGCTGTAGTAATTTACAGCATGATGTTGTGGTCATACGGACAAGAGTATTTGCCTACACAAAATGCGAAATACGGTATCGCCTGTGATTCATTGGCTCTTGCAGCGGGGTTTAAGGACGGAGATAAAATTGTAAGTGTTGACGGACAAAAAATTCCCAACTTTCAGGATGCTGTATTGTCGATCATTTTAGATAAAGCCAAAACTGTTGAAGTTGATCGTAACGGACAACAAGTAACAATTGACATTGCAGATGATTTTGACACTAAGGTTATCGACCGCGAAGCTGCATTCTTAATTACCCCGCAAATTCCTTTTGTATTGGACTCTGTTGTTCCCGGTATGCCCGGAGCTAAAGGCGGCTTGAAAAAAGGCGACAGTCTCATCTCGTTGAATGGCGACACGTTAGTTTATTTTCAGCAATTCCTGCGCGAGTTACCAAAATACAAAGGCAAAACTATTGAGCTGGGTATCGTGCGTAATGGCGCACCACAAACTATTAAAGTGACATTGGATGAAAATGGGAAAATGCAGGTGTTGCACAAAGGCGCCGAAAAGTATCTTACGTTCGACCGTCGCGAGTATGGCTTCTTTGCTGCATGGGGCGCAGGTTTCGATCTTTCTGTGAAAAAAATGGTTGGCTATGTGAAGCAATTGCGCTTTCTGTTTACTAAAGAAGGCGCTTCTAAAATGGGCGGCTTCGCCAGTATCGGCAGCTTGTTCCCTTCTACATGGGACTGGGAAGCCTTCTGGAGTTTAACAGCTTACCTCAGCTTAATTTTGGCCTTCATGAACTTATTACCAATTCCGGTTTTAGATGGTGGTTACATCCTTTTTGTCTTGTGGGAAATGATTACCGGTAAAAAAGTGAGCGACAAAGTAATGGCCACGGCGCTTAACATTGGCATGTATATTGTGCTTGGTCTATTGGTATTTGCCAATGGCAACGATATTTATCGCTTTTTAATTAAGTAAAATCTATGCGTTACGCATTCATCGTATTGTTTTTAGTTCTGCAAGGAATGGGCGTTTTGGCGCAAACCACGCGCGACGATGCGGATCCGGGCGAACAAAAGCCAAGTGCGAAAGTGAAAATTCTTGTGGTCCCTTACGATGAACGCATGTTCAATGCGGAATCGGATATCACGCGAGCAATCGGCGCAGAGACGGGACAGAATTATAAGCAGATGCAAAGCGCTTTCCGTCGTGGTGCTGTTGATCAAATGCGTCGCGCTTTTGCCGGACAATACGAAGTGATTACCCTGCTGGATGACACCGTAAAAATGAAAAAAGATTTGGGTTTGGTGTACAACATGACGGCAACCGAATTTATTCCTGTCAACTCCCCACTCAATCCCGCGCCTGTTGCTAAAACGGATAACAAGAACCCTAAAGCTCCCGGCGGTATTCAGAAAGGGCAAGTTGTTGCGCCGCCCGATGAAGGCGAAAAATTCATGAACACGAAAATTCTGAGCGCAAATCTGATTCCGTATCTGAAAGAAAAATACAAGTGTGAATACGTGGTGTTTTTGAATCAACTGGATTTACAAAATGATTTAGGCGCCGATCCTCTGAACATGCAAGGCAACACCAATTTCAAGCGCATGGTGGTGATACATTATACCATTTTCTCCTGTGCGACAAGTCAACGAGTGGCAATGGGAAAAGTTGCACAGCGTTTCGAAAACACCGTGAATTCTCCGAAACGCATTTTAGATGGCCCGCTTAACACCGTCTCTCAAACTATTTACCGCAATCATGCGGCAGCTGTGAAGCCGAAAAAATAAGCTGTTTACAATTTATTAATTGCATTGCCGGTGCCCGAAATTACGCACACTCGCAGGTCTTTTTTGTACCTTCGTCTTCCATTAATACAAGGATTATGACACAAGTAATGACTGACCAATTCGGCATCGCAGATGCTCTTCATAAACTAGGCATTAAAGACACCAACTTCGGAGCTTCAACAGGAACTGTTCATTGGAATACTTCCGGGAAAAAAGTAGATTCTTATTCTCCGGCAGACGGACAATATATCGGTAGTGTGAATCAAGCTACCGCAGAAGATTACGAAAAAGTAATGCAGGCTGCGACGGAAGCATTCAAGGTGTGGCGCATGATGCCTGCTCCAAAGCGCGGAGAAGTGGTTCGTCAAATCGGCGATCGTTTGCGTGAGTATAAAGAGCCGCTGGGTCAATTGGTTTCCTATGAAATGGGGAAATCATTGCAGGAAGGCTTAGGTGAAGTGCAAGAAATGATTGACATCTGTGACTTCGCTGTTGGCTTGTCGCGTCAGTTGTATGGATTGACCATGCACAGCGAGCGTCCGAAGCATCGTATGTATGAGCAATGGCATCCACTGGGAGTTGTGGGAATTATTTCCGCGTTCAACTTCCCGGTTGCTGTATGGAGCTGGAATGCAGCGATTGCTTGGGTTTGCGGTGACGTGTGTGTATGGAAGCCTTCTTCTAAAACACCGTTGTGCGCTATTGCATGTCAGAATATCATTGCTGACGTATTGAAGAAAAACAACGTTCCCGAAGGTGTTAGTTGTGTGTTGATCGGCAATCCTGTTGGTGACATGATGAATAACGATTCTCGTGTGCCGCTGGTTTCATTCACAGGAAGCACGCGCATCGGTCGTCACGTTTCTTCCACAGTTGCACAACGTTTCGGTCGTTCTATTCTTGAATTAGGGGGCAACAACGCCATTATCGTTTCAGAACATGCCGATTTAAATATGGTGTTGGTTGGTGCGGTGTTTGGCGCAGTTGGAACTGCAGGTCAACGTTGTACCTCAACCCGCCGATTAATCGTACACGAAAGCGTTTACGACAAAACCATAAGCGTGCTTAAGAATGCATACGGTCAGTTGAAAATTGGAAATCCATTGGATGCCAACAACCACGTTGGTCCACTGATTGACAAAGGCGCTGTTGAAGATTACCTGAAAGCTATCGAACGCGCAAAACAAGAAGGCGGAAAAGTTGTAGTTGAAGGCGGTGTTCTTTCCGGCGACGGATACGAAAGCGGATGTTATGTGAAACCTTGCATCATTGAAGCGAAGAACGAATTCCACATTGTACAGGAAGAAACATTTGCACCAATTTTGTACGTGTTGAAATACAAAACCATCGAAGAAGCCATTGCAATTCAGAATGGTGTTCCACAAGGTCTTTCTTCTTCCATCTTCACTAATAGCATGCGCGAAATGGAATTGTTCTTGTCACACGAAGGTTCTGATTGCGGCATTGCCAATGTGAACATCGGAACTTCTGGTGCTGAAATTGGCGGAGCATTTGGTGGTGAGAAAGAAACCGGCGGTGGTCGCGAATCCGGTTCTGATGCCTGGAAGGCTTACATGCGTCGTCAGACGAATACGATTAACTATTCTACAAGCTTGCCACTAGCGCAAGGGATTCAATTTAATTTCTAAATAGTAACCGCGCTTACTAAAATGCGATCTGTACAAGGTCGCGTTTTTTATGCGTTCATAAATTTGCGAAAACGAGCTATGTCGACTTCCGGAGGCAACGGCAAACCTTCATGAATATGCGACCACAGCAGCTGTGCCAATAACGGCGCTTGCATCACGCCTTTACTGCCGAGACCGTTAAACGCGTACACATTTTCGAATCCTCGCATTTTCCCTAAAACTGGTTTCTTATCGCGCCCTGCAGGTCTTATTCCGGCTCGTTGTGCAACAATTTCATAATCTCCGGGCATCATTGCTTCCAGTTTCTGACGCAATTCTTTGTTCGCTGCTGTTGTGATCAACTCTTCGGCCAATCCGGGGTGGTAAGTAGCACCGCAAATAAAATAGCCATCGCCAACAGGAGCCAGATACACAGCGCCATTGACAATAACATCGGAGCTGAAGGTTTCACTTTTAATCAGCAATGTTTCTCCTTGTGTTGGAACCACAGGAAATGGCCGATGCACTTGTTCTGCGCAAAATCCTTCACAAGAAATTACTACTTGTGCAGTTATCCTGTTGTCATAAACAACGCCTTCCTCGGTTTCATACATCAAGTTCCAATACCATTCTTCTTCCATAAAACTGCCGCGTCGTATCAAAATTTCCTGAGTTGCTTTTAAAAATTTTGACGTTTCGACCATTCCGCCACCCAAAACAAGTCCACTTCCAAATGGCCGGTTCACATTGTCTCTTGTAATATCAGATTCCCCTGCAAAGGGCGCTAACTGCTCTAAAGAAGCGATCCATAAGTTCTGTTCTTCTTCCGACTGAAACACCCGAACAATAGGAAGTTGCTTGTGAAATGTTGATCTTGTATTTTGCTCTGCTGATTCGTAAAACGTAGCCGCAGTCGGCACACATTCATGCGCTTTCCACGTTAAACGCGCAGTTCGAAAATTGACCGGATTATACACGCCAGCTGCGATAAGCGAAGAACTTGATTTTCCGGGAAGGTCAACCACCAGGCAATCAACACCGCTGCTCATTAGAACATGCGCCATAACCGACCCCGCAATTCCCTGACCTACGATAAGCACCTCGGTGTTTTTCACTTCATTTTATTTGTGGTTAAAATTAGCAGATAGTGCGCATTACCCCGATTTCCGTGTGTTGGTTTTTTCTACCTTTCGGAAAATAACCCAATAACTATGGACAGCGTTGTACTTTACAGTATTCTGGGAACACTGGGTTTCCTTTTGCTCATTTCGAGCTTCACAACAATTCAACAGGGCACGGTGGGGGTAACTACCATTTTTGGTAAGTATAGCCGATCGTTGTATCCCGGATTGAATTTCAAAATCCCATTTATCGAACGCGTATTTCGTCGTGTTTCTATTCAGAATCGTTCGGTGGAGCTAGGCTTTCAGGCGGTAACCGTGGATCAGGCCAATGTCAACTTCACCGCGATGTTGTTGTATTCGGTACTGAACAACGAAGAGGGAACGATTAAGAACGTAGCGTTCAAATTTGTCAACGAACAAAACTTCATGGCGGCTTTGGTTCGCTCCGTGGAAGGAAGTGTGCGTGCTTATGTAGCAACAAAGAAACAATCCGAAGTACTTTCTTTGCGTCGTGATATTGTTGAGGCAGTTAAAGATCAGTTGGACCAAACTTTGGAGTCTTGGGGTTATCACCTCATCGACTTGCAATTGAACGACATAACATTTGATGATGAAGTAATGCGCTCGATGGCGAAAGTGGTGGCTTCGAACAATTTGAAAGCTGCTGCTGAAAACGAAGGTCAAGCATTATTAATCACCAAGACTAAATCTGCAGAAGCAGAAGGTAACGCGATCAAAATTGCGGCACAGGCAGAAAAAGAAGCGGCACAATTGCGTGGTCAGGGCGTGGCGCTGTTCCGTGAAGAGGTGGCTAAGGGTATGAGCCATGCAGCGAAAATGATGCAGGATTCTAACCTCGATGCTTCTTTGATTTTATTCAGCATGTGGACAGAGGCCGTGAAAAACTTTGCGGAGCATGGAGAAGGAAATGTTATTTTCCTTGATGGATCAACTGACGGCATGCAGAAAACGATGCGTGAAATGATGGCTATCGGCCAGATGGATCTAAAGAAAAAATAACCGCGATTACTATTTCGGGTGAGAACTTTTCGCAAACGCCTTCGGGAGAAACAATTGATCGGCAAGCGCGAACTTGTTGATTTTCCCGATTTGGGACTATTTAAACTCGTTGCGAAAATTGACACCGGCGCTGCAACAACAGCTTTACACTGTCATCATGTACGCATAGAAAACGGCGTGCTTCATTTTCGTCTGCTTGATGAAACACATCCGGAATATCAGGATCGGGAACATCGCTTTTCGGAGTTCAAGAAAAAAATGATCAAGAGTTCTTTTGGCGAAACGGAAGAACGTTATGTGGTACGAACGCGAATCAAAATCGGAAAGCGCATTATTCACAGCTTCGTTTCCTTATCAGATCGTGCAAATATGAAATATCCCGTTCTCATCGGACGACGATTTTTACGCGGACGTTTCGTTGTTGATGTTTCTCACACCAATTTGAATTCTAACCAACCAACCATATGAAAATTGCGATCCTGTCGCGTAATCCGAATTTGTATTCGACCAAGCGACTTATTGAAGCCGGCCAACAGCGAGGTCACGACATGACGGTGATTGACCACCAGAAATGCGTCTTGGTCATTGAGCAAAATCGTCCGCACATTTTTTATAAAGGCGCTGAGATTGCCGGTATTGATGCGATCATTCCGCGAATTGGCGCTAGCGTAACGTTTTACGGCTCTGCTGTGGTTCGACAATTCGAACAAATGAAAGTTTTCTCTACGCTGGAATCCCAGGCATTAGTGCGTTCTCGCGATAAGCTGCGCTCGCTTCAATTATTAGCGAAAGCCGGATTGGGAATGCCGAAAACCGCATTTGCTGCGAGTCCTAAAGACATTGATAACGTCATCAATCAAGTTGGCGGTGCGCCGGTAGTAATAAAGTTGCTGGAAGGCACGCAAGGCATTGGTGTTATTCTCGCAGAAACACACAACTCTGCAAAGTCGGTTATTGAAGCGTTTCTGGATGTTGAAGTGAACATCCTTGTTCAGGAATTTATTCGCGAAGCAAAGGGCGCAGACATTCGTGCATTTGTGGTTGACGGGCAAATTGTTGGTGCGATGAAACGTCAGGGCGCGGAAGGCGATTTCCGATCAAACCTGCATCGTGGAGGAACAGCGTCGTTGATTAAACTGAGCCCGGAAGAAAAAGCAACTGCTATAAAAGCCGTTAAGAAACTAGGTTTAAGTATTGCTGGTGTTGACATGTTGCAAAGCGCACGCGGACCGCTGGTCATGGAGGTGAATTCCTCTCCGGGGCTTGAAGGCATTGAAGGCGCCACAGGCGTTGATATTGCCGGAAAAATAATTGAGTTTGTGGAGCGTAACGAATACCACAACGCGTTATCGTAAATCATGCGCAAAACCATTCACATACAAGGACAAGAAGTCAAGGCGGGGCAAAATGCGCAGGTGTTTCTGAATATTTACAAGTTGCCCACACACACCATGATTGAAATTCCTGTTTTTGTATTTAACGGCAAAGAAGATGGTCCGACCATTTTATTCTTAGCCGGTATGCACGGAGATGAATTGAATGGTGTTGATATCGTGCGTAAAGTAATCATGCGCGATGATGTGCGAAAACTTAAGCGCGGATGTGTAATCGCAATTCCTGTCATCAACATTATTTCGTTTTTGGCCGGCACGCGCGACTTGCCTGATGGTCGCGATTTGAACCGCTGCTTTCCCGGGTCGAAGGCCGGGTCATTAGGTAGCCGCATAGCGCACGATTTAATGGAAACCATTATTCCTCAAATTGATTTTGGTGTTGACTTTCACACAGGCGGTGCAAAAATTTCCAACTATCCGCAACTGCGTTGTGTGTTTAACGACGAGAAAAATCTCGAACTGGGTCGCATCTTCTCTCCGTTGATGGTGATTAATTCTTCATTTCGCGACAACACGTTGCGGAAAGAAGCGGCAAAGCAAGGCAAGCCCATTTTGGTTTTTGAAGGCGGAGAATCGTTTCGTTTCGACTATCACAGTGTAAACGAAGGCATCAACGGATGTTTACGCTTGTTGCATCATTTTGGAATGATACATTGGGAATTGCCTCCTAATCCAACCATTTTCATTACGAAATCATCGTGGGTACGTGCGAAGAGTTCCGGCTTGTGGCACAAGACAATTCCTTACGGAGCCGCTGTGCACAAAGGAGATATTTTAGGAATGATCAGCGATCCATACGGAGAAGTGGAGCACAAAATTTTAGCGCCGCATGGTGGTTATATCATTGGAATCAATCATCTGCCGGTAGTGAATCAGGGCGATGCATTGATACATATCGGGAAGCAATAGGATCACTTCGGCTTCCAACGATCATAGCCTGCCGCATCATCCGTTTTTCCCGGTTGCGGCGGCATGTACTTATCATAATTATTGGTTGTTGGCCCAGAAGGAACATGTTGTGTCGGCTCTTCCTTTTTTACTTCTTGTTGTGAATGCGATGTTTGTTGCACTGCACTTTCCACCCATCCGTCGCCGGTGCTGATCATGCGCACAAAACCATGCACACGAAACGTGTATATCAACATGATAATAATACCCGTTAATCCCAACAACAATCCGGGAACACCGGGAATGAACATGCAACAAATCAAAATACAGCCGGTTAATCCCAAGTTGTATCCGGGCTTGGGTTCGGTGGAAAAGGCCTGTCGTCGTTCAAATTCGTTAGCCATACTTTTCGCAATGGCATTCACCACTATAAATTGCCACACATAACCAAACAATGGAATTAAAGTTAAATATGGTTGTGTGGGTTTCATCGTGCGCGATTGCTCCGGAATAGCTTCCAACAATTTTGATGTGGCCATACACCACGCGATCAAAACGCCGACTCCGCCCAGAACAATAACACCAAACACCATCACATAAAACGCTCCGTAAAATATTCCCATAGCAATTATTATTTAGGCATCCAGCGTGAATAATCCGAGTCTTGTTGTTCTGAATTTGTAGTTGTATTGCTCGCAGGAGTTGGCACATACGCATACACCGGCTCTTGCGGCGTTTGCACCACAGGATTCTGCTTCCCGTAAAACAACGGCTCTTTCAATGGTCGCTCCATGAAGGCTTTCACCCGCTCTGCATGGCTCCACATCGTAAAGCCTGCCACCAACAGTCCTAAAAATCCGAGCCACGGTTGCACCCAAAAAATTCCGCGAATCAAAAACACAATACTGATAATTACCGCCGCTGTCATACCTTTTCCATACGCGGGCATATCTTCGTCGATTAACCAATTCCGACTTTGATATTCTTTCTTCAACGATTCACTCACATGCCCGATCATCACAAACTGCCACACCAAGCCAAATCCGGGAATCAATATCATCCACACTCCGGATGCATTGGTGGTGCGATTGGCGGACGCGCAAGCCTCTATCGCGCGCTGCATGGTACACAACCAGTAAATTGTAATCGCCAACAAACCGCCGAACTCGATCAACCGCAACAACACATATAACCCCAACGAGCCTCCTCCAACGGTAATCTTCAAAACTTCCATGCAGTAAATTTAATTCAATCTGCGCTCATCACGAATTCCTTTTACCTTCGCACACATGTCACATCAAATCATCATGTATACCGATGGCGCATCGCGCGGAAATCCCGGCCCCGGCGGTTATGGTGTGATATTAATTTCCGGCACAAAAGGGAAAGAGCTCTCGCAAGGTTTTCGATTAACCACCAACAACCGCATGGAATTACTCAGCGTGATCGTTGGTCTGGAAGCGTTGAGATTTCCTAGTTGCGAAGTAACCGTGTATTCCGATTCAAAATATGTAGTGGACAGTGTTGAGAAGCGTTGGGTGTTCGATTGGGAAAACAAAAATTTCAAAGGGAAAAAAAATCCCGATCTCTGGGAACGCTTTCTGCGCATCTACCGAAAACATCGTGTGCGGTTTGTTTGGGTAAAAGGTCACGCCGACAATCCCTATAACAATCGTTGTGATGAATTAGCCGTTGCTGCTGCACTCACCAACAATCTTGAAGCCGACGCGTGGTATGAATTACACGAGGCTCCGTAAACTAAGGCATTCGCTTCAACGTCACATCTATGGCCATTACCGCTGCCGTGATGTCTTTCATTTCATCAGATGCTGCATCAATGGTTTTACCATTACGTTTTGCATCCAACTTATTCCGTAACTGACGCAACATGTTTCTGATAATCCCTTTCGTTGCAGACGAAAAAGATTTTGCATAAAGGTCTTCCAACGCCGGCAATGCCGCAGGAATGGCTTTTGGTGAAATTCCATAAAGGAACGTTCCGTACAAGCCGATTATTTGAAACTGATGTCGACCGTAAACCGTCGTCATCGTGCGTTCGAACCATAAACGATTTTTCTCGTCGGGAGCAGATGCAAACGCATTGGCCACTGCCACCTTCATGCTACGGTGTGCGTCGTTCTCTCTGCTTTTGCATTGGGCTTGTCCTTTTCCGGGATAATTGATCATCAAATACCGCAACGATGCCTTAATTACTTCAAATGACGAGTCCTGTAACGCGCGTTCTGCCAAATCATCATCACCGGTTTGTGGCGTAAACAACTCGTATTGATTCATCGCTGCTGCACGCACAAGCGGTGAAGCATCAGTGGTAATCATGGACTTCAACGTTTCGCGGAAATCGGTGGCGCGTTTGTTCAGTTGATACACAGCCATCACACGAATCTCCGGTTGCTTGTCTTTTAATGCTAATGTGAGTACTTGTTTCGACTCCGGACGATTGTCTGCTAAAGGCATCAGATTCATCAACGCTTCCACTTTGTCGGCATACAAATCAGAATGCTCGTACAAATACAACCATTCCTGCGGTGTGTGTTGATCCGTTTTCGTACACAACGTTTTTTTCGTCGCATCTACATTTACAAATAGCGGAGCTGTTGCACAAGGAATCTCTATCGTTTCTTGTTCTTTGCTCACCACAATTTCATGGCGTTCTACTTTTCCGTCCAAATACAAATCCACTTTCATCGGCAAACGAAATAACGGTGTGCCTTTTTTGCGATTTTGATTTTGCTTGATGTAAATAATCTGCTTCTTCGCTACCGCATCATATTGATAGGTCATGTATAATTCCGGATGACCGGGATACATGAACCATTGATCAAAAAACCAATGCAGGTCTTGTCCTGTAACGGTTTCATAGGCCATACGCAAATCATGAACTTCCGCCGTCGAATACTTTTTCGTTTCTAAAAACAATCGTGTTCCTGCGAAAAATGCGTCATCGCCCAACACCTCGCGCAACATGTGCAACACCTGACCGCCTTTGTTATAGGAGTGCGAATCAAACATGTCTTCCCGGCTTTCATACGAATAACGGATCAACGGGAATTTGCCCACCCAACGGGCTTCGCCCAAATAACCTCGACGTGAATCGAAGTGATGATGATCGGCATACGCCTTACCGTATTTGTGTTCGTTCCACAAATATTCTCCGTAAGTCGCAAACGATTCGTTCAATGGTAAATTCGACCACGACTCACACGTTACCAAATCGCCAAACCATTGATGAAACAATTCGTGCGAGATATAATCCTCATACGTCCTGTCGAGTAATTCTCTCCGATCCAATTGCACAAAATCGCCGTGAATGGTGGCGGTAGTATTTTCCATGGCGCCCGATACAAACTCGCGCACACACACTTGCGAATACTTGTCCCACGGGTATTCTACACCCAAACGATTGGAGAAAAACTCCAACATTTCCGGCGTATTCCCAAAGATGGCGTTCGCATCGGGAGCAAATTGCGGTTCAATAAAATAATTCACGGGCTTGTTTCTCCATGTTGTTCCCGCCACGTGAAAATCGCCTGCAGCCAACATCACCAAATACACCGCGTGTGGCAAATTCATTTTCCAATGATCCGTGCGTGTGCCGTCGGCATGTTCTTGTGAATCTACTAACGTGCCGTTGGATAATGTTTTGAATTTATTCGTTACCCGAATGCGTATCTCATTGGTCATTTTTTGATTCGGTTGATCTATGGTTGGAAACCATGCCGAAGAGGCTTGTGTTTCTCCTTGCGTCCATAACTGTGTAGGAATATTTGGATCGGTACTATCCGGATCGATGAAGTACAATCCTTTATCCATCCCTATTGCAGCACTTCCGCCCACTTTTAGTTCGTCGGGTTTAGCGGTGTAATGAATGAACAATGCAAACGATTCCGACTTATTAAAAATGCGCGGCAGCGTAATCAGCAATTTATCATCGGTGTAGTTAAACGGCGTATTCACGGTATCTCCATCGCTGCGAATCCAAGCTACACGATGCAGCTCCATGCCGCGCGCATCCAACGTTACACGATCGGTGGCATAAAAATACGGGCGCATGTATATCACCGCCTTGCCTTTGAGGTGACGCTTTTTAAAATCGGGAACAATATCCAGTGCCGTATGCAGCAAATCGTGTGTTAATGGCTCTGCTGCGCGATAGTTATTCATCGTCGCGTCGTTCACGAATCGTGATGATGTGTCAGTAGTTGTGGAAGCAGTTTGTGTAATCTGTTTGCCGGAACGAGGACATCCCGTTAACAGCAGCGCTAACACAGGAAGCAATAATAATGCGTTTTTCATTGGTGTTAAAGTTGCGGAAAAATCGAATAATAAAGTCCGTATTTAACATTAGTTCCCGAAAGGCAATAACTTTGGACTATGGAAAAGCAACTTTATTCGATCACGGTTAACAATGCTTCAACGCACCAACTGGAAATGGATAGCACCAACACGGCTTCCGGTATCATGGACGGCAAGGCCTTTCAATTGGATATCTCGGCGCAGGATGGTCATCGTTTTCACGTCATTCGCGATCATCAGTCGTATGATGTAGAAATTGTTGCACACGATCGTGCTGCCAAAACTATTACCATGATGGTGAACGGAAGAAATTATACGGCACAAATCGGCGACCAATATGATGCTTTATTAAAATCGCTGGGCATGGATAAAGTGGGCGCATCCAAAGTAAACGAGCTAAAAGCGCCAATGCCGGGAATGGTATTAAACATTCTTGTCGGTGAAGGTCAGGCGGTGAAAAAAGGAGACGCCTTAATTGTGCTGGAAGCGATGAAAATGGAAAACATTTTGAAGTCGCCGGGCGATGGTGTGGTGAAAAAGGTAGTGGCTACAAAAGGATCCGCCGTAGAAAAAAATCAGGTGTTAATTGCGTTCAACTAACGATGGGTATTACAAGAAAAGATTTTCTGCTGAAAAGCGCGATGGGCGCTGCGGCGGTGACGTTATTGGGTCGTGATGCATTTGCAACCCGCACTGTTGACTTGAGCGATAAAACTCCCTTCCAATTGCCGGCATTGCCTTATGCGTACGACGCACTGGAGCCGTTCATCGATCGGCAGACGATGGAAATTCATCATACCAAACATCATCAAGCGTATATCAATAATCTACACGCCGCTTTGGACAAGCGCAATGCGCCCACCGGTAGCATTTACACGTTGGATGATTTAATTAAAAACGCCGGCAAATACGGCGACGCTATTCGCAATAACGCCGGAGGTCATTACAACCACTCTTTGTTCTGGAGCATCATGATGCCCGCGTCCTCAACGAGCGCCAAGGCTCCAAGCGGCAAACTGAAAGAGCGCATTGATGCTAAATTCGGAAGTTTCGAAAAGATGAAAACCGAATTTGAAAACGCCGCAAAAACACGATTCGGTTCGGGCTGGGCCTGGCTGATTGTGCAAAACGGAGAACTCGCCATTTGCTCTACCGCCAATCAGGACAATCCGTTAATGGATATCGCTGAAGTGAAAGGGACGCCAATTCTGGCTCTGGATGTATGGGAGCACGCGTACTATTTAAAATATCAAAACAAGCGCCCTGATTACATTTCGGCGTGGTGGAATGTGGTGAACTGGGCACAGGTAGAAGCACTTTTCGCGAAAGCGGGCACCAAATAACCACTAAAAACTAGGGATTTTACTATCTTTGTCGTCCAACTAATTATTACATCAGATGACTCCATTCATCATTCTTGGACCTTTCGGACTCGGTGGACCTGAAATGATTATCATTTTGGTTATTGTGTTGCTGTTATTCGGCGGCCGCAAAATTCCTGAGTTCATGCGCGGTTTGGGCAAAGGCATCAAAGAATTTAAAGACGCGTCAAAGGGTGTTGAGAACAACACACCGGAGAAAAAAGACTAATTACTTTACCTAATTGCAGGCAATTGTGGTGAAGGATTACAGTTCTTTAGCTGACGTTCAGAATGATCTTCGTGCAGGAGCGATTACTGCCGTTGATTTAACGCGTTCCTATTTAGAGCGCATTGAACAGCACAAAAACCTCAATGTTTTTCTTGAAGTATTTACAGATTCTGCATTAGCAAAAGCAGAAGAAGTAGATGCGAAAATAAAATCCGGAACTGCGGGAAAACTTGCAGGCATGGTGATCGCGCTGAAGGATAACATCTGCTACCGCGGACACAAGGTTTCTGCATCATCGCGCATTCTCGAAAATTTTGTTTCTCCTTATAGCTCAACAGTTGTTGAACGTTTGTTGCAAGAAGATGCCATCATCGTCGGGCGCACCAATTGCGATGAATTTGCAATGGGTTCTTCCAACGAAAATTCTGCATACGGCAACGTATTGAATTCATTGGATCACAAACGTGTTCCGGGAGGTTCGTCCGGAGGTTCTGCGGTTGCTGTTGCAGCTAATTTGTGCCTTGCTGCTTTAGGAACTGATACAGGTGGCTCCATTCGTCAGCCGGCTTCGTTTTGCGGCGTTGTGGGACTAAAGCCAACTTATGGTCGCGTATCGCGTTGGGGCATTATTGCTTACGCATCTTCATTTGATCAGGTTGGTCCGTTGACGCATAATGTTGCGGATGCTGCAGCTATCATGGAAGTGATCAGCGGTGTGGACGAATTCGACGGAACACTCGCCACACAGCCGGTTCCGGCCTATTCACAACAACTGCAGGCTCCACAGAAAAAACGTATTGCGTATTTACGCGATTGCTTAGAAAAAGACGGCCTCGATCC
Organism: Bacteroidia bacterium; assembly: GCA_044344795.1. Lineage (GTDB taxonomy): Bacteria > Bacteroidota > Bacteroidia > Palsa-965 > Palsa-965. Next base: position 35,567 of record JBIJCF010000034.1, read on the forward strand.
GGAAATTAAAAACCGATTGGTGCAATTGATGGATCGATTGCGCGCAGAAGGTCATACGGTGGAGCCGGTTGAATTTCCATACCTCGATTATTTAGTTCCGACGTACTACGTTTTAACTACCGCAGAAGCATCTTCCAACTTAGCGCGCTTTGATGGTATTCGTTACGGTTACCGCAGCAAGAATGCCACAGATTTGGAATCGACGTATAAAAAATCGCGCAGTGAAGGATTTGGCGCGGAAGTAAAACGTCGCATTATGCTGGGAACCTTTGTACTCAGCGCCGGTTATTACGATGCGTATTATTCCAAAGGACAAAAAGTGCGTCGTTTGTTACGCAATAAAACGGAAGAGATTTTATCCTCGTACGATTTTATTTTGCTGCCGACAACTCCGGGAACAGCATTTGAATTCGGTGCCAACTCTGCAGATCCGATCAAGATGTACCTCGAAGATATTTTCACGGTGCAAGCCAATCTTACCGGCGTACCCGCCATTTCTGTTCCTGCAGGAAAAGCAAGTAACGGCATGCCATTCGGCGTTCAGCTGATGAGTGCCAACTTCACAGAACCCACACTGTTAGCGATGTCTGCGCATGTGCAGGACATTTGTGAAAAACTGTAAGGTACTTCTAAGTCCATTTTCTTGCTATTCTCGCTTAGGATTCGATCTTTGTAAAACTCGTTCGCACTTTTTTCGGAAGTCTTACGTTTCATTCATTAGCGGGAAAATGTGATGCAGCTAAAACAAATCGTCATCGGATGGTTCATCATACTGCTTGGGTTGCCACTTGGCGCTCAGGACAGCGCATCTTTCGTGGATGATCCCGTTGCTGCTATGCTGGATTCGTTGATGCGCAATTCTTACGTCAATCGTATTCCGAAACAAACCACGCAGCGCACCAACAAATACAATTTTGCTCCCGACTCTGTTCCTGTGTGTGATGCGCTCGTGATTGAAGGTCGTCTTGCAAAACTGAACGCGCAATCACCATTCGATTTAGTGTACAATAACGAAGTGCAAGCATACATTAACATGTACACGATGAAACGCCGCGGTTCTGTAGAGCGCATGTTAGGTCTTTCACAATTGTATTATCCCATTTTCGAAGAACAACTCGATAAATACAATTTACCGTTGGAATTAAAACATTTGGCGGTGATTGAATCGGCGCTAAATCCAACAGCAACATCTCGTGCGGGTGCGCGAGGTTTGTGGCAGTTCATGTACACCACAGGCAAGATGTACGGACTCGAAGTAACATCTTATGTAGATGAGCGTTGTGATCCTTACCAATCTACAATTGCAGCTTGCGAGTATTTACAATTTTTGTACGGCATGTTTGGTGATTGGCAAATTGTTTTAGCAGCCTACAATGCCGGACCGGGAACCATCAACAAAGCCATACGCAGAGCAGGCGGCGGGAAAAAAACCTATTGGGAAATTCGTCCGTTTTTGCCCAAAGAAACACAAGCTTATGTGCCCGCGTTTATCGCTGCTAATTATGTGATGATGTATCACGTTGAACATAACTTGTATGCCGTTGCACCACGTAAAGTGTTTTATGATGTGGACACCGTTACCGTAAAACAACAAGTTACGTTTATGCAATTACAATCCGTTTTAGGAATTGCGTACGACGAAGTGCAGTTTTTAAATCCTATGTACAAACTCGGTGTAATTCCGGTTTCGTTTAATGAACCGTACAAGCTCGTGCTTCCGATTGCTTATGCGGGAAATTTCGTTCAAAACGAAAATGCGATTTATGATCATGTGAAAAAAGACACTGCCACAGCAATTATCGTTCAGCAAAAAAAATCCATTCACACGGTCAAGCAAGGAGAAACCATTAACTCTATTGCTAAGCGTTACAAATGTTCGGTTACCGATGTCCGCTCTTGGAATAATTTAAAAAGTAATTACCTGAAAGTCGGACAAAAACTGACGATTTACACTCCCGTACACGCGCCGGCTCCTGCCCCACAACAAAGCCCTGTCGTTAAACAGCCTTCGCCTTCTGATCCGAATCAGAACAAAACACCGGTAAGCACAACAGGGCAGTTTAAGTACTACACGATTAAAACCGGCGACAACTTGTGGAAGATTGCTCAAGCGAACAGTACAACGGTTGATGAATTAAAAAAGCTGAATGGCTTTGGGGACAAAATCGTTTTGAAGACGGGACAGAAAATAAAAGTGAAGCAATTGTAACCGCGCTTGCTATTTCCCCATTATTGAGTCTTCCGGAACAGCTATATTCTTAGTCAAAATGAGTCTTGTATCTGTTCGTGCTTCACACATTTTCATTTTTGATGTTCCGGCTGTGTACACGCGAGCCGTTGTATCCGAACACCATTTTGCGGGAACCACCACATGTTGCTTGAGCCCCGGATCATACGCGCGATACACCCAAGTAGGAATATACTTGGTGCTAGCCAACTTCATTTTGCCATTGGACCGTTTTGTTACACGAACATTAAGGATCACGCCGGCATCGGTGTATCGCCAGTATTGATTGGAAATGAAATTGCCTAAGGACCAAGCAATCAAGCCGCTGTCCAGTTTGCTTCCTGCTGCAGGACTGAAATAATCCATCGGTCCGATGACGTGCGGATGCGCTCCGATAACCAGATCAGCTCCTGCTTCACGTGCCCATTTCGCCATTGTTCTTTGATAAGCAGTTGGCTCGGCTTTATTCTCTTCTCCCCAATGATAAAACACGATGATAATATCACAACCCATTTCCCGCGCACGCTTGATGTCAGAAGTCACCAATGCGCTGTC
>JBIJCF010000007.1:0-111617 GCA_044344795.1 Bacteroidia bacterium
GCTTTTATTTTTACTTCCCCCATGCACATCTATAAACTTTTCGAAAACGATACACCGCTTCATGTTGTTTCTCCGTTCAGTTCTAATGAATTAACCACATTAGGTTTGGACGGCGCAACAGTTCTTGGTCGCATCAAAAACACCGCGCTACCGGTAACACACGACAATATCGAGATCAGTTCCGAATTCATGGTGTTATATCATCAAGCTGTGCGTGATACAATGTGCAATATTCCGCAAGTAATTGAAGAAGCATCGCAGCAAGAAAACGGATTTGTATTTATTGTAGATGGACGCGCACCCGAAGGCAAAGACATTCCGAAAGAAGATATTATCGGAATATTTCTCGTCAATGAAAGAAAAACCGATGCCTCGAGATATCGTCCAAATCCTGATTACCGCTGGTTTACAGAGAGAGGCGCTGCACAAATGCCGTACGAAGTAGCCATCGCGCTATTCGAAAAATTTAAAGGATATAAGGGAAAGATTGATTAATCAATTACTTTTTGCTGTCACCAAAATGTTCCTTGTACATTAGGATGGCGTCATTCACAATCTGCAAAGCTTCTTTACGGCCCAAGAACTCTTCAATTTTCACCGTTTTATTTTCGAGTTTCTTGTAGTCTTCAAAGAAGTTCCGCAACTCAGAAATAAAGTGTGGAGGCAATTCGCTAATATCATTGATGTGATTCACTGCAGGGTCACCCGCAGCGACAGCAATAATTTTATCATCGTCTTCTCCGCTATCCAGCATTTGCATCACCCCAATCACTTTGGCGCTTACGATGCAACGCGGTTCAATTTCTACTTGCGACAAGACGAGAATATCCAATGGATCGCGATCACCACAATACGTTTGAGGAATAAAACCGTAATTCGCCGGGTAATAAACGGAACTGTACAGCACGCGATCTAATTTGAGCAGACCACTAGCTTTATCCAATTCGTACTTAGCGCGAGAACCTTTCGATATTTCGATAATTCCATTAACGATTTCCGGTACTTGAACACCAATATCAACGTGATGCCACGGATGAAAAATTCCATTCATAGTTGCTGCTGTTTAAGTTCCTCACGTAATTGCTTGGATGTTTTTCTGCTTCCATCGTGACTCCAGCCAGGAGGACCAAAAACGTACATGAACTTGGATTTCATATCAGGAGCGGATTTCACATCTTCCCAAATACTTTTGAATTCATGAAATATAACCGTGCGTGGATCGTGAGAATGGATATTCTTAGTTAATCCATACACCACCTCTTCTTCCTCTTCCTGAAACGTACCAAATAACTTGTCCCAAAAAATAAGGAACATGCCCATATTTTTGTCCAAGTACTTCACATTGCTGCCATGATGTACACGATGATGAGACGGTGTAGCCATGATTTTTTCCATGAATCCCAGTTTCCCGACATATTGTGTGTGAATAAACACACCGTACAATTGTGTGACGGAATACGTGAAGAAAATATCTTCCGGACGGAATCCCATTATAATCATCGGAATAAAATAGATGAAACGATAAACCGGTTCAAACACCGATGATCTCAAACCAACCGTCAAATTATATTCCTGAGAAGAATGATGCGTGACATGAACAGCCCAAAAGATGCGCACGTAATGATCTACAAAATGTATGGTCCAAAAAGTCAGATCTTCTAAAATGAAAATGAGTATCCAATACAACCAAACATTTTCAATTTCAAAAAACCGGTGTTGCCAAAGATTAGACAGGACATACAAGGCTACCACACGCATCCCGAGGTCAATAAACAAATTGATGACCATCAGATACATGTTCTCCCAGAATCCGATTTTACTGTAACGATGATTTCTATGCGCATTGGAAACAATTAATTCCAACGCAATAAAAATCACGAACAACGGCGTACTGATCAAGAACAGGATGGTTTCATGAAATGCCTGCATACTCTTCTTCTGCCCGTATTTAAATTATTCCGATTTCAAGAATGGATAACGGTAATCTGTTGGAGGAACAAAAGTTTCTTTGATTGTACGAGGAGAAACCCAGCGCAACAAATTAATCATTGCTCCTGCCTTATCATCCGTTCCCGAGCCTCGCGCACCACCAAACGGCTGCTGACCTACAACTGCTCCCGTTGGTTTGTCGTTAATATAGAAGTTACCTGCAGCGTTACTCAACATTTTTGTTGCCAACTCAATCGCATAACGATCTTGTGAAATGATAGAACCTGTCAACGCATAGATGCTTGTTGAATCCACCAATTTCAATGTTGCCTCAAATTGAGCATCATCGTAAACATAAATTGTCAGCACCGGTCCGAACAACTCTTCACACATGGTAACGTAATTCGGATCATTAACACGTAATACAGTTGGTGCGATAAAATAACCCGATGATTTATCATACGTTGCACCTGCAACTACTTCTACATTCTTATCCTGCTTCGCTGCATCAATGTATTTAGCCAGCTTATCAAAAGATTTTTCATCGATTACTGCATTGATGAAGTTCCCGAAATCTTCGGTTGGACCCATTTTAAAAGAAGACAAATCACGCTGTACTCCTGCTTTCACAGCTTCCCACAAACTTGCAGGAATGTAGGCACGTGAAGCAGCAGAACATTTTTGCCCCTGATATTCAAACGCACCGCGAGTTAATGCAGTTACCACAACATCTGCCTCTGCGGACGGATGCACCATTACAAAATCCTTACCGCCTGTTTCACCCACAATGCGCGGATAAGAACGATACTTATGAATGTTGTTGCCAATTTTTTGCCAGATATTTTGGAATACTTCCGTTGATCCGGTGAAGTGAATACCTGCAAAATCAGCGTGATTGAAAATCACATCAGCAGCATCAGGTCCGCTAGGATAAATTAAATTGATAACTCCGGCAGGAACTCCGGCTTTATTGAAAATTTCCATCAACACATTCGCTGAATACACTTGCGTGTTACTCGGCTTCCAAACCACCACATTACCCATCATCGCGCAAGACGTAGGAAGATTACCCGCAATCGCTGTAAAGTTGAACGGCGTTAACGCGTACACAAAACCCTCCAGCGGACGCCATTCCATACGGTTCCAGATTCCCGGAGAAGATTCCGGCTGCTGCTGATAAATTTCCTGCATGAACTTAACGTTGAAGCGCAGGAAGTCGATGATTTCACAAGCCGAGTCAATTTCCGCCTGGTACGCACTCTTCGACTGACCGAGCATCGTTGCTGCATTTAATTTCGCACGATAAGGTCCTGCGATTAATTCAGCGGCTTTTAGAAATATGGAAGCGCGATGTTCCCAACTTAAATTCACCCACTTTTCGCGAGCGGCAAGAGCAGCATCAATGGCTTGTTGTACATGCTCTTTAGAACTTTTATGGAAATGACCTAAAGTGTGTTTATGGTCGTGAGGAGGCGCCAAACGAACTTTATCGTTACTGCGAACCTCATTACCACCGATATACATTGGAATATCTACCTCTACAGAACGCAATTGCTTTAACATCGCCTGCAATTCGGCACGTTCCGGACTTCCCGGTGCATAAGATTTTACCGGTTCGTTATGTGGTTTCGGAATATTATAAACTCCTTTAGGCATATTAGTGTGTGTTAAAATTGAAGCGTAAAGTTACGAAATGTGGAGCGGGATTCGGAGTGACGAATGTCAACAAAAAAGAGATCCTTAGATCTCTTTCATTTTGTGTGCCAGTAAATTGAAGAAGTTACGTAAAGGGCCTTCTACCATAGGTTTTATGAAAATCGGAATTTCGCCTTGAAATATCAATTGCCCGTTGGCTGTTGTAGGACTCGTTGGTGTCAGCATAACGTCAAGACTGAAGTCGAAGGGCAACTTTCCGCCATTGGAAACTACATGGATATTGGAATACGGATTAGTTGATTCAATTTTCATTCCTACCTGTGCCATACCGCTGATGGTGAAATTGCAGGTATCTTTTGTAGCAGTCCAATTCGTCACCTGAGATGGCATCAACTTTTCGAAGTTGTTGAAATCAGTAAGAAATGCGAACAACTCTTCCGCCGATTTTTGTGTGGCTACCACATCACTTTCAATTTTCGTCATAATGTTATGTCCTTAAACTCCCCATTCATCTGGCTGCTTGCGCCATTGTTCCAGAGTTGCAATATCGTTTTCGGTGATGTAATTTTCTCTTAACGCCTGATCAATCATTGATGGATAATCACATAATGTGATCAGCGGCACTTCTGATTTTTTGAAATTTTCGTTGGCTGTTGCGAATCCGTAGGTAAAAATTGCAGCCATACCTTTCACCACACAACCCGCTTCACGCAAAGCTTCTACGGCTTTCAAACTGCTGCCGCCCGTCGAAATCAGATCTTCAATCACAACAACAGATTTTCCGGATTCAATTTCACCTTCAATTAAATTTCCCAAACCGTGTTTTTTAGGTTCAGGACGAACATAAACGAAAGGAAGCCCCATTTCTTCGGCCACCAATACGCCTTGTGCGATTGCTCCTGTTGCTACACCTGCTATATAATCAGGTTTTGGAAAAGAGCGATTAATCGCATTCACAAACTCCTGACGGATGTACGTACGAATACGCGGATGTGACAAGGTTTTGCGGTTGTCGCAATAAATCGGCGACTTCCATCCGGAAGCCCAAGTAAACGGATTTTGGGGTTGTAACTTGACCGCTTTGATCTTTAGCAGAAATTCTGCTACTTTGGACGCGGTATCAGCGTTGGTAATCATAGGCCGCAAATGTACATAGTTTTCATCAACAACCGACCCGTTTATCTTGTTAACGATAGTTATCGTGAGGCCTTTAAGCGCAACACGATTTGGATGCGGTACCACGAGGGTTTGATGCGCCTGTTACTGCAGATTACGCACTTTGAAAATCATTTTTTCAGTGAAGCCTACATCGTTGGAGATCCGGAACTGATGATGCAGGAAATTCGCGATACAGCCAAAGAAATTCACGCGGCAGGCGGACTGGTGCGCAATGAATCGGGCGAATTACTGATGATTTTGCGTAACGGCAAATGGGATTTGCCCAAGGGTAAAATCGATAAAGGTGAATCTATTGAACAAGCAGCTGTGCGCGAAGTGCAGGAAGAATGTGGTTTGTTGCAAATACAGTTGTTGCAGCCTGCAGGTACTACCTATCACACTTATGCTGATAAAGAGCAGTTGTTTTTAAAAACAACACATTGGTTCACGATGTCTGCAAGTAATTCTGAAAAACTTGTTCCACAGACGACCGAAGGCATTGAACAAGTAAAATGGAAGAATGAATCACAGGTTAATGCAGCGCTGGAGAATTCATTTGCTTCAGTAGTTTCCTTACTAAGCCGATAGCTTACTTATCTTCTATCCGAATTAAAGGCGGGGCTTTAGGATTATTAATCCGATATAATACGTATTCCAGATCTCCGGAAGGATTGTCCACAGGTGCCGCATAAAATTTCCCCTCCGGATCAATGATATATCCTACCGGATAAGCAAATAAGTTATAATCCTCTTTCGTTTTCTCGCGGAATTCATAATGGTAATGCGCCCAATTGTACTTCGGATTTTCTTTTAAATATTTCTGCCACGCAGCAGTATCACTATCCATCGAAATACTCACAAAAACTATTTTCTTCCCATACTTTTTGTGTAACGCTTCCATGTATTTCATTTCACGAACCGCATTCGCATTCTTTACTTGATAGAAATACAAATACACATACTTCCCTTTGTATTGCTCCAACAATTCTACACGTTCTCCTTTCTTATTGACCATATTCAACGCATAAGCCGATTGCCCGATCTGAATCTTACTAAATAGCGTTACAATATTTCGTGCAATACGACGGTGTTCCGAAATTTTACTGCGAATGGAAGTTTGTTGCGCAACGGCAATGATGTTACGATTACTATATGCGGGATTGTTATACAGCTCCATTAATCCTTTCAGTAAAACCAATTCACGCAAGGTGTCGTTCTTCAACCATGGAATACGTTTCGTACAACTTAACAACGAATCGTAATTCGCAATACCGTTAATTACTGCAGGAACACATTGTCCTTCTTTGCGCATCGACCATTTGTAGATATAATCTTCAAAGAAGGTATTGATGAAATTCATGTACTCATTATTACGATACCGAATGGGCTGATTCTTGATATATCGTGCACCGATTTTCACTTCACTCTGAAACGTAGCATTTTCCATAGTTGCCAAACCATAATCCATCCAGGCGTGAAAAAACGGTTTCTTCACGAACGCATAGTGCTTGTTTATAGCGGTATGGAAAGAATCGAGCTTAGCGGCAGAAACTCCTGCAACAAAATATTGGTAGTTTTTCTTCCAGAATTCGGCAAACTTAGAGTTGTAATCCGAGGCCAAAAAATTCATATCGGTAGAATCGGTCGTAAAAATATCCAGCGGCACTTCATACACCACGTCGGGATTTAGCTGTCGCAAAGAATCACGTTGTGGAAAATCAGCAGCTATTTTACGTTGCGGTTCAGCATAAAAGAAGCCGGTTAAATTACCGATGCGCAAATACACGTATTCAATTTCCTGAACTTCGAAGGTCACAGAAAATTTACCGGAATCCCCAACCAATGCTTCACCTAAAGTCAACTCTGTTTTCGTGATGTAATCATCAAACATACAAACACGAACCGCCGTCCCCTGAGGATATGGAGCATAGCCGGAAACCGTTGCCGTTCCTGCATAAACTGCTTGAACAGCAGCAATCAAAAATGCTATTAGGATTCCTCTCATACTTTGGTATTACAAACGTTGTGCCCGAATTACGGTTTTAAATCTACCGATGCCGGCACAAAAGGAGAAGCGTCTCCACCGTTTCTAACTATATCACGAATAATTGTGGAATTTATTGCAGACAATTCCGGTGTAGGCAAAATAAATAGTGTTTCTATCTCCGGTGCCAACGCTTTGTTCATTTGTGCGATAGCCTTTTCAAATTCTAAATCGGCGGTAGTGCGCAACCCGCGAACAATAAAACGTGCGTTATGCTTACGACAAAAATCGATGGTGAGTCCTTGAAAGTTCATCACTTTCACTTTAGTCTCTCCAGCGAAAGTATCGCGTATCCATTGTTCTCGTTTTTCAAGCGAGAAGTAATAATTCTTGTGCGAATTCACGCCGATGGCCACAATGATTTCATCAAACAACGGCAAAACACGCTGAACAATAGACTCGTGTCCTTTTGTGAAAGGATCAAACGATCCCGGGAAAACGGCGATTTGGCTCATAGGGTGAAGTTAAGGAATAAAGCGTGCAGTACTAGCGAAAGAACGAGAAATTGACCTTGCCGTAACGACGTGTTTCTACCAAATGCGAAACATCTTGAAACTTCATTCGTTCTTCGTGTTCAATAATGAGCAATCCTCCGGGCTGCAACAATTCGTGTTTAAAAATTAATCCCGGCAATTGTGCTGTTTCTTTCAAATCATAAGGCGGATCGCAAAAGATGAACGACCATTTACGTTTTGCTTTTCGGATAAAATCGAACGCATCCTGTTTTATAACACGAACCTGATTAAATTCCAGCTGCTTGACAGTTTGTTGAATAAAGCTACAACATTTAAAATTTACTTCTACACAAGTAATATCTTCACATCCGCGAGAAGCCATTTCGAAAGTGATGTTCCCAATGCCTACGAATAAATCGAGAAACGTTTGTTGTTCAAAGTCCATGTAATGTGACATGGAATTGAATAAACCTTCTTTCGCAAAATCAGTTGTTGGTCGCACGGGCAAATCTTTCGGAGCCTGTAGCCTTCTTCCTTTGTGTGAACCGCTGATAATTCGGATCATGAGAAATAATGCAAAGAAAATAATCCGAAAAATTGATGTGAGGGAATAACATCAAACGAAGCAGGAAATACACCCTGTTCAGGACGCGACAACCACTTCACATGACGTACGTATTTTTTTGTAAGTAACACGGCTGCCGCGTCGGGTTCGATTTCACCTAACAAATTCAACTGCACCTGATCCGCCGTTATCTTCAACTGTTCACAAGCGTACAACAAGTAATACACAAAATCTTCAGCAGTGTGAAAACGAAACGTATTGCACAACAACAGGCGATTGCCTTCAGCAATTATCACATCCAACTGATATTCGTGAACGTGTGCATATACCTGTTTATCCGTGTTGCTTTTATTGAGAGTCAGCACCTGATCTAATAACGGAGACAAGGAATGACGGATTCGAATATCGTGAGCAAGATTTCGTAAAACACTATCCAATTTATTTGGAATGGCGTATACATTACGAGCATCCATCATGCGAAGCGTGTCTGTACGCAAAGTGTCGTCGTCGCTTACTTCATGATTAAAGGCCAAGTATTCCCGTTGCTTAGAACTATCATACAATGCAGCCGGAATGAAAGTAAACTTTTCGGTAAACAGGGAAACATCTACACGTTTGAATTTGGAATTGAGCCAATCATGCTGTTCCGTCAAGCGTTGTATTTGCTCCACAAATAGTCGTTCTGTAACCGCTTTCGGAAAATGATACGACTCGAAAGCCACAAACTCATTGCTGATATTATCCAGCACCGCAATATCAAAGCGTTGAATACCGCTTTGCATCACGAGACAAAAGCGTTCACTTTCTTCTGCGTGAAATGCAGTTTCACGAATGTTTATAATCGGTTGAATAGTTTGTACCGGCATGAAGTACAAATCTAAGGATTCATTCGCGTGAGGAGTATCTTTGTTTCGTGAATTTCGAAGATATCCTGATCCGGCAATTACCATTTGAGCCCACAAGCGGTCAGCGCGCGGCAGCTAAAGCGTTGGATCGTTTCATTACTTCACCCGATCCGTTGCAGGTATTTGTATTGCGCGGATACGCTGGAACGGGTAAAACATCTCTCATCGCTGCACTGGTGCGGGCATTGCCTGCGGTACGCATGAAAAGTGTATTACTTGCTCCGACAGGTCGCGCGGCGAAAGTGGTTTCGGGATATTCAGGTAAACAAGCATTCACCGTGCATCGAAAAATTTATCGCACAGCAGGAACAGATGATGACGGATTCGTGGGTTTACAAAACAACACACATACCGATACGATTTTTATAGTGGATGAAGCGTCCATGATTGGTCAGGGAAGTAGCGACAAACAAGCGTTTCCGAATAGTTTACTCGAGGATCTTTTTACTTATGTAGAGCACGGAGAAAATTGCCGACTCATATTTGTCGGTGATACTGCTCAGCTTCCTCCTGTTGGCTTGAGCGATTCACCCGCATTAGATCCCAATTACCTTAAACGCAATTTCGGTTTTCAGGTACACGCTGTAGAACTGAATGAAGTTGTACGTCAACAATTGGATTCAGGCGTATTATTGAATGCCACACGTTTACGCCTCGCTCTGGCTGCAGGTGAAACAGGCTATCCGCAATTCGTTACTCAAGGTTATCATGATTTGATTCGTCTTGAAGGCAGCGACTTGATGGATGCACTGGAACAATCGTATAGCAAGTTTGGTCCGGAAGACACGATTATCATTTGCCGTTCCAATAAACGTGCGAACCAGTACAATCAAGCCATTCGACAACGCATTCGTTGGCAGGAAGATGAAATTTCTACTGGTGATTACATCATGATTGTGAAGAACAATTATTTCTGGTTGCCACAAGATTCAAAAGCCGGTTTCCTTGCCAATGGCGACACGGCAATCATTCGCCGCATCAATAAATATCGCGATATGCACGGATTTCGCTTTGCAGATGTTACGATTCAATTGCTCGATTATCCGGATGAACCCGAATTAGACACACGCATTATTCTAGACAGTTTACACACTGAAGCACCTGCATTAACGCCGCAGCAACAACAACAATTATTTGAAAGTGTGGCGGGCGATTATGCCGACCTCGGCTCGAAAGGCGCTATTTATCGCGAAATGAAGAAGGATGAATACTTCAATGCACTGCAAGTAAAATTTGCTTATGCCGTTACGTGTCACAAAGCACAAGGCGGTCAGTGGGCTTCGGTGTTTATTGAACAAGGTTATTTAACGGAAGAAATGCTCAATGCTGATTTTCTCCGCTGGCTGTACACCGGCATTACACGAACCACAGACAAAGTGTATCTGATTAACTTCAACAAAGAATTTTACGCCGATTAACTTTTTCCTTTGCGTTTTTCCTGTCGCGTTTGAGCGGGTTTCACATCGGCATCCTTGTTTTGTGCAGGATCGGGGGCTTTCGAGAATAAACGTTTGAATGGATATATCATCTGTCCAACAAATGAATCCGGAACATCGTTATCGGGAATACCAAGAATAGGTTGTTTGTCTTTCGGATTATAAAAGAAACCAAACAACACATCCCAAATGGCCAGTGCTGATGCGTAGTTCACACCGTATTTACCGGGAATATTTCTGGAATGATGCCAATAATGCGTTTGCGGTGTGATGAAGATGTAATTCAAAAATCCGAAGTTGACTTTAATGTTGGTGTGCGATAAGAAAGTGAGGAAATACGCAATCCACACGTAATAGATGACGTATAATTCCATTTTGAATCCTAACAAAGCAAACGGAATCCAGAAAGCCGGCTTCAGCACCAGGTATTCTCCAAAGTGAAAATGTCGTGTCGATGCAAAGCCCAATGTTTCCTGTGCGTGATGAATTTTATGGAACTGCCATAAGAAATTACTGCGATGCAACAAGAAATGACCGAACCACTGTAAGAAATCAATCGCAATAAAGAAAAACAAAAAGCGCAGTCCGGGAGGCAAGGCATCGTGCAAGTTGAAAATAGGTGTTTGAATTCCCATGGCTCCAAGCCCTTTCAGTGTAAGATATTCCACGGCACTGGTCATCGCGTATAATCCAATGACTTGAATCGTAAAGTCAATAAAAATCACATACAACAGATCTGTCCAAAAACCTTTACGCTGAATTAATGGATAATTGATACGTTTTGGAAATATAAATTCCAGCATAAACGTTATCAGATACACGAGAAACAAATAAATGAGTGGCGAATAAACAGAAGGATTAGAGAACGAAGATTTCATCAATTCTACGTAATCCTTAAAACCACTGATAAACGATTCCGACAGCGTCAGCGTTGTTAACGAGATAGCAGGAATAGCAGTCGCTACATTGCTCGTATCAACAGTGAACGGCGCAGAATAGCCCAAATGAAAACCTGTGCGTTGTACTTTAACGAGATAGCGACCTGCAGGAATTTTTGCAAACCGATAATTTCCTTTCTTATCGGATGTTTCCAGTGCAAGAGGCATGGAGTCTGCAGCATTCAACAACAATACCGAAGCATTGCGCAAACCTTCTGCACTACCATCATTAATACTTCCTTTCAATACATAACTACGCTGATGACCATGATGCTGCGCGCTCAGCTGAAACGTTACGCACAGCAACAGCGACAACACACTATATCGAATGATATTCTTCCGCACTTTCATACCGACGAATTTAAGAATAACACCCGAACGAAAATCGTAATTTCGAAACGTGATCGACAGAAAGAAATTTAATCCCGTCCGACCGCTAACTTTTGCGGGGAAACTGCTTACCGGAACCGTGCGTGGATTATTCGCCACTCGTAGATTATTGGGTGGAGTCGATTGGCACTTTCCCTTGGATGGCCATCATGAAGATCCGCGCAAGATGAATTGGACACATCGTTTGTTCTTCGGTCACAAATATTATTACCGTGCTATTACAGCTGCAGAGCCCGACGCTAACATTGAACACCTTTTTCGTTCTCAACGTGCCTATCCTGAATTACCACAAGATTTCCAACCTATTTCATCTTGTACTGTAAGTGCCGGAGGCGATTTGATGCCTTATTCCTGGATTACTCCGCAAACTTGCCAAAATCTTTGGGATGAAGCGGGCGAATGGTTCTTTGATGCCGATGTCGTTGCGGCTAATTTGGAAACACCTATTGCGACAACAAAGCCTGCATCGTACGTTCCCGAGGTGATGTTGAACAACATGTATTTTAATGGTGACGAAGCATTATGGCAAGTGTTTACAGCAAACGGTCGATACGGAAACTATAATGTACTCAGCACGGCTAACAATCATTCTCTCGATCAAGGTGTAGACGGATTACGTGATACGATCAACTTTCTTCAGCAGAAAAACATTCAACATGTAGGCACGGCGAGAACTGTAGAGGAATCGTATGAGCCGGTGATTATTGAACGTAACGGCATTAAAACAGGATTTGTAGCGGCAACGTTTTCGTTAAATGCATTGCAACTATCGGAAAACGAAAAACATCATTGTCATCATTACAATTTGAATGAAGAAAATCCTGATGTAACCGGACTAGTTGCGCAGGCGGAACGAGCGCGTGCTGCAGGAGCTGAATTTATCATCGGTATGTTGCACATGGGTTGTGCGTATCAGCCGTATCCTTCGCAACAAATTATCAAGAACATGCATCGCATTTGCGAGGCCGCACAACTCGATCTGGTGCTGGGCGGTCATCCGCACAATGTGCAACCGTTCGAATGGTATGCGTATGATACACCAAACGGAAAAAAGAACGCATTCATCATTTACTCTCAAGGCGATTTTATTGCCTACGATATTTTCAAATGGTGCCACTTGCCGTTGTTGCTGAAGTTCACACTGACAGCGGGAATGAGCGCCGGTAAACGAGAAGTGCGAATTACGAATATCGATGCGCGATTATTTTATTTATATGCACAAGTCATAGCGGGAAAAGTAACTTCGTTGCAGCTGAAAGATTTTTTGCGTTTAATGAATGATGATGCAGAACTCCGCAACGATATGGAAGCCTACCGCGAATGGCAAGAATTAAAACAATTCGCAGCGCAGTATTTATTATCCGGCAATCTGGAACATTTGATCAACACTCAGAAATAAAACTGAACAAAGAGCGCAATTCCGAAAAGGATAAATAGTATCCCCACTACCCGATCAATCATAGCCAATACATGCTCGGTAATAAAACGCTTGAGTGAAGAAGCACTGAATGCAATCAATATTTCCATTCCGAAGATGGCAGTCAGCGCGCCGGTGTAAAACGTGAACGTTTCGTTCAGATTGAATTGCACTACAGTTGTTAGATGGGTACTTACGGCCAACCAACCCACATAGTTTCCCGGATTTAAAATATTCAACGCGAAACCTGTTCCGAAGAAATAGAAAAAACGTCCGGCTTTTGTTTCGGGATACTTCACCACTTTTCGTTTACGCAGCATATTAAATCCGTAGAACAAAAGGAACACCGCACCGAAAATGCGCACTACCAATTCGGTGGTACTTCCTTCCGGAATTAAATTGGCGTTGACGATACTTAAAGAAATGAGGATGATATCCGAAACGATTACACCTGCGGAGATCATCAAACAACTGCGAAAGCCGTTATCGATGCTGTTTTGAACCAACGCAAAAAACACCGTGCCCAGCATGATGCTCATGATCATTCCGGTTCCTGTTCCGCTTAAAAATGCTTCGAGCATGCGGCAAAGGTAAGGATTGCAAAATTGGCGTGTTGATGTGCTGGTGCTATAGTGTATCGGATTATTAGTGCCAACAACCAAAGCACTATTGCACGACATCACCAAAGCACCAAAGCACCAATTAATTGCTCAACCACCTTAGCAACGCGAGTACCAATCCCCCTTTTCGGTTGTATCTTTGTGTCAGTTCTTTAAAGTATCACCGGGCCCGACCGGTTTTGACAGCGGGTACTCAGGTGTGTAAGCATGTCGTGCGTTGTGAATATGGCACGTTAATATCAACTCTCACAACTATAAATGGCGAGTCTAACTACGCCCTTGCTGCTTAATACCAGGTATTAAGTTCAGCTTTGTCAGCCGGGAAGCTTCTCCTTTCTGCGTCTCGGGTTCTGGCACCATAAATGAAGGGAGTCTTTCGTAGTGTTCCGTTACGAGAAGACTATCAGGAACTACGGAATAATTCGGCGTGCTTTAGTGCCTGATTATTCCCGACAACCAAACTGAAGCTACACATGTAGAAAGCACATTTAAGGCTTGATTGGACGAGAGTTCGATTCTCTCCGGGTCCACCCGAAGGGACAAACCGATTTTTTCAGTTTGTCCCTTTTTTATTTCCTCTGAAAATCTTGTAAATACTATTGCTTCGCGAGACTCTGCTTTTTTAAAAAGAGCTCGAACTTTTTTGAAAAACAAGGCTTTTACCCTAAAATTTCAAAGGGACTCGAACTTATAAGAAAAAGTAATCGGAATAATATGGAATCTCATTCCAAATAATTCCTTACATTTGATATATGATTAAGCGAGTAGCTACAAGTAAACTAAAAGACCTTGCTACAAAATTCAAAGCTGTGGCAGTTACAGGTGCTCGTCAAACGGGAAAAACGACTTTGGTAAAACAAGTTTTTAAAGGCAAACCTTATCTTTCATTGGAAAACCCAGATACTCGTAGTTTCGCCCTTGAAGATCCTAGAGGTTTTTTGGAAACCTATCGTGATGGCGCAATCTTGGACGAGGTTCAGCGCGCTCCTGCACTTTTTTCTTACCTCCAAGAAGTTCTGGATAATTCAAAAACAAAAGGTTTATTTATTCTTTCAGGATCGAATAATTTTTTATTGCAACAAACAATTTCCCAAACTTTAGCTGGTAGAGTTGGGTACATAAATCTATTACCATTTTCCATAACTGAATTAAAGAGATCAAAGCTTTTGCCTAAGCGCGATGATGAACTAATGCTGACAGGATTTTATCCTCCCATTTATGATCAAAAAATCCCACCAATAGATTGGTGTCCAAATTACATTAGAACGTATATAGAAAAAGATGTAAGGCAAATCAAGAATATAACAGATCTTATTGTATTTGAAAAGTTCATTAAGTTGTTAGCTGGTCGTTCAGGTCAGGAATTAAATTATTCCGCATTATCGGTGGAAATCGGGGTTGATGTAAAAACGGTCCAATCATGGATTGGGATATTAGAAAGTAGTTTTATAGTTTACTTATTAAAACCACATCACAAAAATTTCAATAAAACTATTGTCAAGCGGCCAAAGCTTTACTTTTATGACACCGCATTAGTTTGCTATTTATTGGGGATACGAAATACTTCTCAACTTACTACGCATCCATTAAGAGGATCAATATTTGAAGGAATGGTGGTTACTGAACTTATTAAGAAAAGAACCAATGCGGGATTGGAGATAAATTTGTTTTATTGGAGAGATAAAACCGGTCACGAAATTGACATTATTGTTGATGACGGTGATAAACTGCTTCCTATTGAGATCAAATCCGGTAAAACTATAAATACGGAATTCTTTAAAAACATAGAATATTGGTCAAATTTAAGCAAATCTAAAAGGTCCATGCTATTATATGCAGGAGAACAAAGTCAGAAAAGAACCAATGGAAAAGAAATACTAAATTGGAGAAGTTTAATTAATTACGAATTATAGAAGATTGCATATTTTCAATAAATCTTCCCTTAAAGTGTTCGAAAAAATATCCGTGGAGTCCACGACTAAACTTATCGAGGTTTGTTACAGACAATCAAGGCTATACATCTTGGGCGTTTTTGCTTTTCGGTGTATATCTCTCACCCGAAAATTCAATCAGAATGAAAGTTCACCTAAAGTGAAACAGTATCTTTTTACTGTTTTTTTTTACGGAAACAATTAGCTATTAAAGACGAGACGGTACTTCTCAAGTTAGAAAAACCGTTCAATCTATTCTTATCCTTTTGTAAAAGGGTTAAGAGAAAAACTGCTCTCAGATACCATTCTACTCCGATACCATTCTAAATGAAATTTAAAATATCG
This sequence comes from Bacteroidia bacterium, assembly GCA_044344795.1. Taxonomy (GTDB): domain Bacteria; phylum Bacteroidota; class Bacteroidia; order Palsa-965; family Palsa-965. Next base: position 15,790 of record JBIJCF010000007.1, read on the forward strand.
TTCTAATTTGCACTTTGAGGGTTTGAATAGTATTGCTGTCCATCAAAATTGACATTTACTATTAGCTCTAGGATTTACTTTGAAAAGTTCTAACGATACAAAATTTATTAGCAAAAATTCTAAGTTGTAAAAAGGTCTCTTTTCTCGACTTTATGAAAGTATTAATTCCAATAGAAGTATATACTTTAACGGTTCACCATAATTCTCCAACAAGCAGAATAAAAGAGGCAGGCATCGTGCAACAAGCACAACAATTTACATTGATCAATCACCTCACATTGAAATAATTCGCAAAAAACTTCCTCACTCCAATGTGTACACAATAACAAAAGAAGTACTCCGTTTTATTTCTGAAGTGCTAACAACAACAGAGGTAACAAACTACGTAAGTGTGTCCCAATGTATTTGTAGCAGGTGATATTTCAATTTATTCTTTGCCAAATAACTTCAAAGTTACATTATAAACATTCATAACATAAACACTACGAACAGACATGGCATTGTCCATTAATTATTTCTAAGACGCAGAAACAGTACAAATCACGATAAAATAGACCTTAATAAAATTAACCTAAAAACTATAACTATGAAAAAAACACTTGCCATATTATTTCTGTCGTTGCAGGCAGCTTTATTCGCTCAAAAAAAAGGTCCCCAAACTGATCCTTTAACCATAGCACGACTGATAAAATACTCGGTTATGATACAAGATACCAGTACATTGGCGACACAAATCAGCAGGAATGGCCCAGAAACTACATTAGGCGATTTGTCGTTATATAAAACGCCCGAATATCTCGATGCCACATCTTTTAATCAATTGATGAATGTTATAGCCCAATTTGTAAAAGATACGAATACTGCCGTGTATGATTATAATGGAAGGAAAGTAGCCCATAAGGAAGAAGCCCAGAGGATTATGAAATGTGATTCGATTCCAATAATAACATTTGATGAATTCGGCAATGAAACGAATAAAATGATTTGGTATTGCGATAGTACCCGATATAGAATGGCAACTAGAATTGATTTCATGGAATGTTGGACAATTGACCAGAAAAGTTTTCAAATCAGTAAAGAAATTCTTTGTTACACGCTCTGCTACTTCGATACAGAACGAACCATGTGGGTGCCAATTCTCACGATTTATAAGGACAAATTTGCTGCTGAAAGAGTAGCAATACTAAGTGGAAACCGTTAACCTTTAATACTTAGCCAAATGAGAATTATAGCCATCAATATGGTACTGCTGTTAAACAGCGTCAATTGTGTAACCCTTTCTGCTCAAAACGTTGTAACAGCAATTGCCGTTGAAAAAATGAACGTTGTGTATGTTGGTTTGGACAATCCTCTTACCATACTATGCAGCCAACGTTACGACAGTATTTCGACAGATAATGGAATCATCAGAAAAGACGGCTTCGATAGTGTTGTATATAATTTCAAGCCTGAACGAGCAGGAACGGCTACACTTATATTGTGGTCGGATCGAGATACTTTGGCAAGCAAAGTAATGAGAGCGAAACTAGTGCCCCAACCGGATATTAGTATCGCGGGAGTGCCAGAGAGGGACGGAAAGATTGAGCTTACCAAGGGAGAACTAGTTAATGCTTCTGGAATTAATGCTATTGTCCCAGGATTCGACTATGATGCGAAATGGATAGTTACGGGATTTACGATTACATTAATGCGCAATGGCGTAGTTAAAGAAATACGCTGTTCGGGTAGCACATTTACCCAAGAAATGAAACAACTGATGCAAACTATGAATCCGGGTGAATTTCTGTGGGTGGATAATATAAGAGCAACAGGCCCCGATGGAACTACAAGGGTGCTGCCGTCAGTAAAAGTACTCATGAAATAAACATTAATAGTAAAAGTATTAATATATTGGTATTACTATAATTACAAAATAATTAAAATATTGTTGAATAATAAAAGTGAAGATGACACGGATTTTAGGTGATAAAAAATTTTAATTATTTCTACTAAAATTGAAACGAGTAGGATTGTATAATAAGATTTAGCTAATTGATGTATCAACTGATTTTAGTTTTGCGTAGGTTGGATTATTGTGTATATTAGTAACGATTTTTACCTCACAACAAACATGAAACATCATCTACTTGCTTTTTCTCTGCTATTTACAACACTCCTAACAGCTAACCAAGGCGGGCCTGATCAGTACGGATATATCTGGAAAGATAGCAACGAACCCGGAGGTCCTACTTACCAATGGTGGGACATCACGCAGATCGGAACACAATTAAACGGACTAGGAGATGATAACTTTATTGGACCGATTTCTTTAGGTAATCTATATCCTTATTATTGGTATAACGTTTCGAAGTGTTGGGTTGGTTCTAATGGTTATATTTCATTTGGCCCCGGTAATATTGCCGCTAATTTCCCGAATATTCCAAATCCTATAGGAGTAAACAATTACATTACAGGGCATATGGCAGATCTCACCTTTCTTGGGCCCAATAATCCGGGAAGAGTTTACGTTTACGCCAATTCAGATAGTTTTTGTATTCAGTATCAAAATGTTCCCTATTGGTCTCCAAGCTCTCCCGGATATACCGGCAGTAATACGTTTGAGATAATTTTAAACCGTGCTGATTCTACCATTACAGTAAATTTCATGTCGTGTACTGGAGTGTCTCAATCTAACTTTGCTACAGGAATTGAAAATGTCAGCGGAAACATGGGACTACAGCCGCTTACAACCCAACCTGCAGCAAATTATACTGTGCGGTACTATTACCCCGTTAATCCTTCACTATCTGTTACTGATGCCAGTGTATCATGGAATGGCAATGAAAACACCGGAGGGATCTTTATTCCTAACATGACAGGCCCTTATTCTCTGCAGACTGAAATAATGAATCAGGGCAATACGTTGCTGCCGGCTCTTACTGTTAGCGGAAAAATAACAAATCTCGCAGGTAACAGCTTAGTGAGCGATGTCTACGGAGTTACTGCGGGACTGCCACCTTCACAAAGTATCTGGATTACATATCCAAATTCAACTTTTTCCCCAACTGCCATAGGAACAAATCGCTTTGTAACTACGATTGCCCCTGTAATAGGGGATTCAACACCGGTGAACGATTCAATTATTCAGGAAATAGTTGTAGTTGATACTTCTGCCACCACGATCGGTCTTAATTATACTGCTAATCATTCAAATCCAGTACTCAATTCGATTTCATGGAACGGTGGTCAGGGCGGCGTAGGAGTGTACATTGAACCTGCTTCTTATCCTGCGCGTATTGTCAATACTACGTTTATTTGTGCTAGTGCCCCTGTAAGCGGAATAGCATTCTATGCAAAAGTGTTTGATGATGACGGTCCTAACGGAACTCCGGGAACCCTACTTGATTCTGTACCCGTAATGGGAAATACTATTATCCCAAATTCAATAGTGACAGTGTCCCTATCAAGTCCGGTAACTATTAATAGCGGTGGCGTTTATGTTGAATGGGAAATGGCCACTAGTGCGGTGTCAATTGCGCAGGATCTTACTCCGCCATTCAGTCGTAGGACTTACGAAGTATTCTCTTCGTATTGGTCAACTTATCGTGATTACCAGATTTGTGATTTCTTTATAGGCCTCTCCTATCAAAAAGCTAACCCTGAAGATGTTGGTGTTTCCGTTATTACTTCCCCAAGTAATAACTCAACCATACCGGGTCCTACAAATGTTTCCTGCTACATAAAGAATTATGGCAACTTCCCGGATAACTATAGTATAGATGTGAATTATAAGCTTGGCAACAACCCCACGATTGTAACTCAACAATACAACGGACCTCTAATTAATCCGGGGGACTCTGCATACTTTACATTCTCAACTCAACTCTTACCACCATATTCAGGAAATGACGTACTGTATGTGTGGACTTCAAAATCGAGCGATGCAATTCTAAATAATGACACGGCATTTGTAAACGTTATGCTTGTAGGTATTCAAGAAACCCAAGCAATTACAGGTATGACAGTATATCCCATCCCTACTAATGATAATATTTGCTTCAGCTTTGAAAAGTCCCTTCCAAATGGTGCGCATATACAAATTAGAGATCTACAAGGTAAGTTAGTAAGATCACAAGCTTTAAATCCTATTGTTGCTTCATCCATTATTACTATAGATCTTACAGGACTTAGTAATGGGACGTACACATATTCCGTGATCGCGGATCAGGACAGAGGCACTGGCGTGTTGATAATTAACCGTTAAAATCACGGAACTAAACCTACTGTATATTTTATTAAATATGCAGTAGGTTTAAAATATTTAAGCTTCAGTAAGAAGTATGCGGAATGCGTTTGCAACTTCCTCCAAAATTTATTTGAAGGTTGGCTGTATTGAATCGATTTAAATTTGAATTGATTCTAATTATTTAACATCACGAACGCATACCGTTATCTATTATAGTTTAAACTCCTGATTAATCAATTCGCTATCATTATTCGTATACACTACATAATAGGTTCCTGGCGCCCAACCTTGAATTTGCATCTTAAACTCAAAAGTTACCTTGCCTTTCGGACAACTCATTGTGTTAGGATTTGTTACCAATACTTTTCCCGTGGAGTCTTTAATCATCCCTTTAATTTCCACCGGCTCGGTTGCAACGAAGGAGATGTCGCCGGTTATTACTTTCGGCACAACAGACATGCGTTCGCCGGGAACCTGACGAATTGCAGAACGCGTATGGTACCAAACATCTTTCTGTCCGGTAAGTTGACATAATGTACTCCGCAAGGCTTTTGTAGTCGCAGGATTATCTGTACCAACATAACCGATGTTTTCATTATTGGTTACACACCAAATAGCATGTTGAATAGTGCCCTGATCTTTAATTTTCAACGAATCCATAACATGTAACAGTCGTTGCAATTTTAAATTAGCAGGCGCGTTGAAAGTAAATGCACTATTCACGCCGGGACTTCTATCGGTAAGTTCTGTGCAATAACCATAGAACTGCAAATTCTTTGATGCACCACCCTCCAGCGCAAACAATTCGTCATTACTATTAATTAAGGTTTGCTCATCTTCTTCGTCCGGCACAAATGCAGAGCCGGCTTTTAATCGCAATTTCAGGGATTTCTTGGTTAAGTTTTTTACTTTAATCTTAATTCCGTTACCTTCATAAGAATGATAGGGCAACACCGATAATTCAACCTTTTTTTCAGCCAGAGCCTGTTCCAACGAAACAGCATTGTCTTTAACAGCAAATGCTAGTAGGCCGAATACCGGCAGCGCAAAAATCCATTTTAACATGTGCAGTATGATTGAGGTTTGATAGTATAACGCACCATGTTTCACTTTGGTACGTGACAAAAAAAAATTCTGCCTTTATCAGGCAGAATTTAAATTGTTCAATGAGCAAATTACTTACCGCCTTTTACAGCAGCTAAAGTCGCTTTCTTCAAACGCTTTCCACGACCTTTCAATTTCTTAAAAGCCATTACTTCAGCTTCAGAGTACACTTTGTTACGACCTTCTTTGTGGTACGTCAACAAGCCCTGCTTCTCGTAGCTGATTAATGTAGCAGCCGTAATTTTCAATTTCTTTAAAACATCGGGCGTATAGACCTTGTCCGAAATTTCGCGTTTAGCAGCAGGAACCTTAGCACTTGCTGTTGATCCGCCACCTTGTTTCAAATTGCGCAATTCCTTTTTGATTAAACGCAATTCACGCAACATGAGATTGAATACTTCAAAATCAATAACAAATCGTTTCTTGAGCATTTTTATTTGAATTGTTGGTTAGTACGTGCAAGATAGTATTATTTATTAAAACAAATAAATATAACGAAGTAAGTGTTTTACCAATTCAAATTTGAAATTCACCAAGTTACCCCGCATCAATATATAAATTACTGAGAATATTGAGCCATGAATTAAAACTAATGAGCCATGAAAAAACAACTAATTACCGTCACAACCTCAGTACCAAAGGATACTCCGCTTCACGCTATCTAGGCAACCTCTACTCCACTCGCTTCATGTTCAACTCCTTTACAGGAGCAATTACGATGGGGACTTTTTCAATGTAAACAGAGCTCGTATCTAGACCGAACGCAGCTTCTTCCGACATACTGAAGAACTTCAGAATATTATAAATATCGAGATAGATCTTTTCCATCACCGGGAATTCATTGTCGTACGACATGTGCTTTTCAATCACCACAAATCGGAAGTCACCGATAACCTTTTCCTTGCTCAACGATTCGTAACGGCTTACGATATCCACTTCATGATTCGCCACCAAATCTTCCACAACTTTGCGGAACATTAAATTAATGCGCGGCGCAACACGGAACCCAAGTCGGAAGTCAATTCGAATAACATCATTTTTCATGATCTCCGTTACTTTGTATTCCATACGATACGGTTCATCCATTACATCCACGTGAACGAACCAATAGATATCGGCACGTTTCGGTTGCTTCTGCATAATAGAATAGATAATCTTCGCCTCAATTTCATCGGGTTGGTTGGCACTGGTGAGATACACCAAATGCGTACTGTATTTACTTACAGTTACATCTTTGCTCAACTGATCCAAGAGCGGTAAATATTGATCCAGCTTCGTAAATTCCAAATAACGATTTCGAATTTTACGCGCTTGTTGCCAGCTGTACATGATTGTAAATAGTACAAAAGCAATCAACAAACTCATCCATCCACCGTGTGTGAATTTGCTCATATTCGCCACAAAAAACGAACTTTCAATGACTAAATACACCAATACAAATCCGATGATAAAAATCATATTGTAACGACGGATTCGCATAAAGTATGTAAGCAAACGAGACGACATGATCATTCCAAGAATGATGGTAAGACCATAAGCGGCCTCCATTGCAGCAGATTCTTTGAAATACAATACAACAGCAATACAGCCCGCCATTAACATCCAGTTAATAGAGGGAATGTAAAGTTGTCCACGGGTTTCGGTTGGATATTTGATTTTTACTTTCGGCCAAAAATTGAGTCGGATTGCTTCGTTAATTAAAGTAAATGAGCCACTAATTAAAGCCTGACTGGCAACAACGGTGGCAACGGTGGCAATACCGATACCAACAGGCAAGAACCATTCCGGCATGATGGAATAAAACGGATTTCTGCCATCCAGCTTTTGTCCTTCCAAGCTAATTAACCACGCCGACTGTCCGAAGTAGTTTAAGATCAACATTGTCTTCACAAAAATCCAACTGGTTTGAATGTTCTTTCTACCGCAATGTCCCAAATCAGAATACAAAGCTTCTGCACCCGTGGTACATAAAAACACCGCGCCTAAAATCCAGAATCCGCCCGGATGCAGCACCAATAATTTATACGCGTAATATGGGTTAAGTGCTTTAAGAACTTCAGGTCCGTAAGAAATATTTGAAATACCCAAAACACCCAACATCACAAACCATAACAACATTACCGGACCAAAGAATTTACCAATGAAATTCGTTCCAAATTGTTGTATAAAGAACAACGCCGCGATAATCGCAATAACAATCGGCACTGTCGGAATATCACGGAAAGTTTCCGTCATACGTAAACCTTCAATTGCTGAAGACACTGAAATTGGCGGTGTAATAATTCCTTCTGCTAATACTGCTGCTCCACCAATCAATGCGGGATACAACAACCATTTCACTTTAGTTTTCTTTACTAAAGTGTATAAAGCAAATACGCCACCTTCTCCCTTGTTGTCTGCTTTAAGAGTCAGGAAGACATACTTGATAGTCGTTTGTAATGTCAATGTCCAAATGATGCACGATAAGCCACCAAGAACGGTGTCGCTATCAATTGGTCCTTCGCCGACAATTGCTTTTAATACGTACAACGGTGAAGTTCCGATGTCGCCGAAAATGATTCCTAAGGTGACGAGTAATCCGGCTGCGGTTACTTTAGAATGTAAGGAATGGGAATGATGCCCCATATGGATGGTGTTTAAAAATAACGCACAAAGGTAGAATAGTAGTGCAAATGAGCATTGATTTTTATCAATAAAAACAGTACCACACTCGATCTTTTGAATCCCTAACTATCCCCATAGACGCATATCTTTGCGCTTTCTACAAAAAACCTGAGTCTATGAAAATCGGCATCCTTCGCGAAGGCAAACTTCCCCGTGATAAACGTGTTCCATTTACACCGGCACAATGCGTCATTTTGCAGCGGGAATTTGGTGTGGAAGTGTTGGTGCAACCCAGTGATTGGCGCAGCTTTTCAGACGATGAATATCGTGCAGCGGGAGTACAATTGCAGGAAGACTTATCCACTTGTGATGTCCTGTTAGGAATAAAAGAAGTTCCAATTGCCAGTTTAATTCCGGGTAAAAAGTACTTTTTCTTTTCGCATACTATTAAAAAGCAACCTCACAATCAAAAGTTGATGCACGCTTTAATTGCGAAGAATATTCAAATGATCGATTATGAATGTTTGACAGACCCGGACTTCAACCGCATCATAGGATTTGGTCACTTCGCTGGAATTGTAGGTGCTTACAATGGTTTACGCGGATATGGATTACGCTTTGGATTGTTCGATTTGAAACCGGCCTATCAATGCCGTGATATGGTAGAGTTGAAAGAAGAATTAAAGAAAGTGAAGTTGCCGAATATGAAAATGATTATAACCGGTAATGGACGCGTAGCCAATGGAGCGATTGAATTGTTAGGGTTACTACACATTCGTCGGATTACGCCTTACGAATTCACACACTATTCTTTCCGTGAAGCTGTCTATACACAATTGCATTCGTATGACTATAACGAAGCGAAAGATGGAGCACCATGGGATAGAGATCGCTTCTACAAACATCCCGAACAATTCCGCAGTACGTTTGCCAAGTTTACACCTCACAGTGATTTGCTGATTCATTGCTCCTTCTGGGATCCGCGTGCGCCCAAGTTATTTGAAAAAACGGACATGAAAGGTCCTGAATTCCGCGTGAGTGTTATTGCTGATGTAACATGTGATATCGACGGTTCTATTCCGAGTACCACCAAATCATCCAGCATTATCGAACCGTTTTACGGATACAATCCGCAAACTGAAGTTGCAGTTAATAAGCCTTTTGAAAACTCGGCCATCACTGTCATGGCAGTAGACAACTTGCCCTGTGAACTTCCCCGCGATGCATCTGAAAGTTTTGGAAAAGAGTTGCTGGAAAAAGTAATTCCCGCATTATTGGGCAATGATCCCGACGGAATCATTGAACGTGGCAGCATTTGTAAAAATGGCGAGCTGTTAACGAGATTTAATTATCTCAGTGAATACGCACTTTAGTATTCAGGAATCAATGTAAGTTTGGATAAAAACGCCACTTGAACACACATCAGTTTGTAATAAATGCCCGGTAGTTCGACAACGTTACTCCTTTAACGCGAAATTTATTTAGCGTTGCCTGGTGCTTTTCGAGCTCCTTTCCTGCGAAACCATTGTATACGGTATATGCACCCGGAGACTTGGACAAAGAATCCATTTTGCGCAATGTTTCCAGATACAACATTTCATTCAGCGTAAAGGCTACACGTAAATTTTTGTTCGCCATAAACTTGGTATACATCTCCGGATAAAATTGCTCCGCATATTCCAGATACCAAGCGATAAAAAGAGCAAACTCGTAGTAAGCAAAATATGTTCCGCGTGCCTGACCCAATAAGGCTTTTCCGGTTTTCTCATCACCCAATGAAAACGCCTTGTCTGCGGCTAATGTTGCTGCGGTACACCCGTTTTGATAAGCAGAAAATTCATCCATTAGTCCGAATATTCCGTCAACATTAGAACTCACACCCGCACCTTCACCCAGGTATGTTTTGTAACGAAAGATTTGATTCGGCGCATCCGCTGGAATGATTGCTTTTACTTCTTCCGATTTAAACCGATCCGAGCGTTGCATATCGATGATAATGCCCGGCTGAATCAGTGCGTTACCAAAGCCATTACAATGATGTACAGTTTCATGAATAACAGTTTCAAATTCACTAAACAATGCCCCGCGAGCAGTATCACCATCCCAAGCAACAGCTTGTCCGTTAATGACAGTATAGTAACATGATGGTCCGCAGTAATGTTTCTCAATAATTGGTGTGAATGGCGATACATATTTATTCGTTAAACCGACATAATAAGATTTCACCCAAGCAGCGGCATCAAAACCTGCATCATAACCGTAATTATTTTCTTTGGTTTTCGCAGGAACTACAGGCGTTTCAGGAGCCTTACGCCCAACAACAGGATTTACCGACTTTTGCTCGCCGTCTTTCAATAAAGGATTGTACGTCCATTCCCGCACATATTCTTCTTCCTCATCGGTCCTCATGATTTCGTTTTTGCCCAACAACATATCCATACGGCTCTTATGCAAACCTTTCTTCGAAACGAAATACGTTTTTCCGGCAACAGAAGTAAAACCGCGTTTCTTATTCTCGCTTACAAATGTGATTCGCTTACGACGTGGAATGTAAGTGCCGTAATCGTGATAGATTTTTTTGTTCGTGTACTTTGTATGCTGATAGGTACCATCATCGAACAAGCGTAACACCAGCAAAAGCTTATCACTTTGCTTTTTGTGGTATGCATATACAAGGTTCGCATCAGTGTTATCCGCGATTGCGAATAACGGAAGCAGTGCTAGCAATATGGGAAGGACGATTCTTGGCATGGCTCAAAAAATTACAGGTTGAGTAGCGTAGAATCATGAAATAGCGTTTACAGGTTAACGACATTTAACCCGCCAATATTGTGCCACAATTAAAACGACCAGTAATCGTTCATCACACGTTGCAAATACGCTTGACCACGTTTACCCAATTGCAACGAATCCGAAGGTTGTACAAACTTCTTGTGATCTACACGACCATCCACCCACCACGTGATGTAACGATCAGGCTCAATCCATCCCATGCCTTCTTCAAATGCAAAAAATGCAAAGTGCTTCGTCGTGCGATTAAAAACATCTTTACTGTATACGTAGTCTTTTGAAGGCAACTGCAATTGTGTAAGTAACGTTGTCGCTAAATCTGTTTGAGAAACTGTTTCAGCATAATTCCAACCTCGGTACTCAGGCTTCAGCACCTCACCAAAAAGCAACATCGGAATACGACGATATCTTGGATCGTTAAAGGCCCAGTTCTTCGGCGAATTGTGACTGTGATCGGAAACGAAAACAAACAAGGTATTATTATACCAAGGTTGCTTCTTAGCATCATGAATAAACTCCTTGAGACAACGATCAACATACAACACAGAGTTGATGTAATCTTTTTCCTTCCCGCCCCAATTCAATTCGTGCTTCATGGGAAAATCGAATGGACCATGCGAACTTAATGTAAACATTGCCGCAAAAAATGGCTGTGTAGTTCCTTTTAACTCGTGCAATTGGCGACGAAATAAATATTCATCTGCAACACCCAGTTTACCTTGAGGAATGGAATCATCGAAATCATCGCCCTCAATTATTTTATCAAATTCGTTGAAGTACATGTACGATCTTATGTTACCATAACTCAGCTGTCCACCGAATAAAAATGAACTTCTGTAGCCTGCTTTTTTAAGTTCCTTGTTAATGCAGGGCAACTTCGGATACTTATTCGATTGTGTGATAATTGAAGTTCTTGGTTGGGCAGGAAAACCTGAAAATACTGCAGCCATACCTTGATCGGACAATCCGCCACTAGCGTAACAATCACTAAACAGTATTCCATGTTGCGCAATTGAATCGAAGAACGGAGTTATACTATCATAGCCACCACACGATTTTACCAAATCTGCCGACCAACTTTCAAGCACCACCAATACAATATTCGGACGTTGCACACTCAACACCGAAAGTGTTGAATCAGGATTATTAGTATACAACGAATCGACAATTGTATCGGCTTCTTCATTCTTCATAAATGCGTAAGGCTCACCACCTTTTGCATTCTCCAAAATACTTGCCGCAAGATGAAAAGCAGAATTTACCGAAGTGAGATTTAGTGCATTATTATTGGAATAATAGGCATCACTTACGTTAGCAGGAATTTGTTGAATACCGCCACGAATAGCCAACATCAATAGCGGGGGCATCAGCAATGTGGTCACCACAGGCTTCCACCACGGAGCTCGTGGTAAAATGTCTTCCGGATGGACGCGACGGTTGTATAAACGAATACCAAAAAATGAAAATGCAATAACTGCAGGAATTCCGAGACCCAACTGCCACCACGATGCAGTGTGTATAACTTCAAGAGGATTACCCAAGAACCAAATAGCTTTAAAAGTAAGCTTGTGATGCCATTCATCGTACACAGGTAATTCACCTATTGTGATCCATCCCAAGATAATAATCCAAAGTGCAGTAAATACTTTAGCTAACGTCAACCAAATTTGTTGTTGCGTCCACATGTGAACAACTACCATAAGCCAAGGTAGCGTTATGAAATAGGCAGACATGGATGTATCGAGATATAATCCGTAAACAAAAGAAGCTACGGCTTCCAACACGCCTGCGCTCCACCATTCTTCGATATTCCACAACAGAAATATCAAACGCACGACTGCGAATAAGAATAACCACAGCAGGTAAAGACGAAAGAAAAATCGAAATGCAGGAAATTGCATTTTACCCTTTAATTAATCGGATAGCATCATGACGATCAGGAGCACCGAACACAGCGTTACCGGCAACTACTACGTTTGCTCCGGCTTGTTCTAATGCACGTGCATTGGAAGGATCTACACCTCCGTCCACTTGAATCAATGTAGCAAGTTGCTTCTCGCTAATCATCTTCTTCAATGCACTTACCTTTTGTAACGTATGCGGAATAAATTTTTGTCCTCCGAAACCGGGATTTACGCTCATCAACAACACCATATCCAATTCATGAATAATGTCTTCCAGCACATGAACAGGCGTATGTGGATTCAATACCACACTCGCTTTCATTCCTAACGATTTAATATTTTGAATGGTGCGGTGTAAGTGTGTGCACACTTCATAATGCACAGAACACATATACGTATTATATTTCGCAAATTCCGGCAAATACTTATCCGGATCTACAATCATCAAATGCACATCAAGCGGCTTGAGTGCTTCTAGTTGCAATGTTTTCATGATCGGAAAGCCGAAAGAAATATTGGGCACGAAAACACCGTCCATCACATCGACATGAAACCAATCCGCAGCAGAATTATTGACAAATTCAATATCCTGTGACAACTTACCGAAATCGGCTGATAATAAAGAAGGCGCTACAAGTAATGACATGTGATTATAAATTGGCTGATAAAGTTACGCAAGGCAATCGGAGTTATAACAAAAGAGGCTGTCTTTTCGGACAGCCTCTTTATTATGCAAATGCTAATTTATTCTGACTTTAATAATTTAATGGTTGTTTGCGGTGTTTGCAAGAAATAGAAACCGTTGCTCCAAGCAGCAGTATTTAATTCCGTGCGCCCGCTCATCAATTGCAACTGAGTAATTACACGACCATCAGCAGCATAAATAATTATAGTTACAGGTTCACTGCCGTTATTAATCAAATTCACTGATTGATTAAATGGTACAGGATAAACTTCCAGTACAGCAACACCTGCATTTTCTTCGACACCTACACATGCGTTCACCTGAATAGCAACACCGTCAGTATTTGTACAACCGTTGGCGTCAGTAAACGTGTAAGTTAAACTTGGTGTACCAATTCCAACTGAAGGGTCGAAAGCATTTCCGCTAACACCCGGACCCGACCACGTTCCACCTGCAGGTGTACCGTTTAATGTGACGTTCGCATCATCTAAACACACTGTTGTAGCTGCAGCGCTTGCAGTAACAATCGGCAAAGCATTTAATGTAACTGCAATAGTATCCGTAGCGGAACAACCGTTATTATCAGTTACAGTAACGAAATAAATCCCCGTCGCTAGTGCAGCAACTTGCTGTGTTGTATCACCGGTGCTCCACAAATACGTTGCACCCGGATTTTGCGCATTCATGATAACCGCATCACCGCACACTGTTGTATCTGCACCTAAATCAACAATAGGATTTGCATTGAAGCTGATAGCAATGGTATCGCTGTTCACACATCCATTAGTATCCGTCACTGTCACAAAGTAAGTTCCTGCGCTCGTAGTAGTAATAGTTTGTGTCGTATCACCTGAATTCCACACGTACATCGCACCGGCAACTTGAGGATCAAGAGTAACCGTTCCTTGACAAGTGTTGATATCAGCTCCTAAATTCGCTGCAGGCAACGCATTCGCAATAACCATTACAGAATCCATGTTCACACAACCGTTCGCGTCAGTACCCATAACGGTGAAATAGCCTGTTTGATTTACGGAATAAGGTGTATTATCAATAATTCCATTGCTCCAAACGTAAGTTAATGCGCCACCACCGTTAAAAATTACGGAGTCGCCGATACATACTGCGTTAGCACTTGCCGCTGCGGTAACAACAGGTAAAGCATTTACGGTTATGGTTTGACCAACCGCTGCTGAATCTGCACATCCGTTGGTATTCGTTTTAATGTAATTGTAAAGACCGGCAACAGTTGCTTGATAAGTAGTTGCGGTCGCTCCAACAATTGCATTACCATTCAAGAACCACTGACCTGTTCCTCCGGTAGTTGCAGTCAACAAAGCACTATCTCCCGAACAGATGGTAGAAGACGATGCTGTAATGCTCACTGTCGGAGTAGTGTTAACCGTTACGGCAACTGTTGTTGAAGCAGTTGATGTACACGCATCGGTGATCGTCACCGTATAAGTAGTTGTTGCGCCCGGTGCAGCGTTAGTTGTACTTGCAGATGGATTAGCTAATGATGCAGAAGGAGTCCATGAATAGGTGTAAGGCCCTACACCACCTGAACCAACAGCCGATAATGAAGTTGAATCACCGCTACAGATCACAGAATTAGAGACGATTGCAGCAACAGAAGGTGCAACAAAAGAACCAACCGCAACTGTTGGCGTAGCTGGAAGTCCGTTATTACGTGTGAAATACCACATATCCGGATAACCGTAGTGATAATTAGAAAGTACGTTCGTAGGGAATGTATTCTGAGTGCACGAATTGCAGTAACGCATATCCAAATACGTTAAGTGCTGACCGATTTGACTAGACGTACCGAAATAGTAACCATCGGAAGCACCCTGATATAATTGTAGCGAATACTGCTGAGCAGCAACAAGACGAATTGGGTTGGTCAACGCACCGTAACTGTATTGCGCAGCAGGACCACTCACTTGAGTTTGCGCAATGATAGCCTGTGTTGTTTGATTAAATAAAGTAACATAGCGTGTCGTACCATTAGGCTCACGCTTACCGAAGTGCGTAACAATCAAATCTTCGTTAGGAGAAAAACGGAAACCACGCTGGGAATTCGTTGCACCACCGGCACCACCTGAGGCAACGCTATCCGTAGAAGAGTGGGGGCCGAAGAAAGTTCCCGGCACAGCTGATACGGCCGTGGCTGCACTATTACCGTAATACAAGAATATTCGCTTGGTCGCATTGGCCGGCAAAGTATCTACCTTAACCCAAATCAAAGTATTGGCTGTATTAATGCCGGATTCGATCCAGTAATTATACAACGTAGAGCCGGAACAATTATTACCAAATCGAATGTCCGCTCCATTGGATTGCATTTGTCCAGCCCCAATAGGAACAGCGGTATTAACAGTTATCCCAACCTGATAGTTGGTTACTTGTACGCCATTGGGATTTGTAATATCAAGGGGGACAACAAAAGACCAACCGGCAGGCTGTGCGACAGCAAATAACGAACTGCACGCAGCAAGAAGTGTAAAAATATGTTTCATGGTATAAAGGTTTGGACCGTGAAGATACAAAAAAAGGGCCTGAAGCCCTTTTCTGTTCATATCTATGAATCAAACCTAGTTCATAGGTACTTCCATGAGCAACACAAAAGCATCAGCATCAGCCTTCACTTCAAATGATGATACATCAACAATTCCCATTCCGTCTCGAGCATTCAATTTTACTTCACCTATGGTTACAGATCCGCTTATGACGAATACATAAACGCCGTTGCCACTCTTATTGATTTTGTATTCCGCTGTTTTCCCTGTGCTCCATTCGCCCCAATGAAACCAAGCATCCTGATGAATCCAAACAACGGCATCATCAGCATTGGGTGACAATATTTGCTGCCAGGTATTATTGCGATCTTCCGGCTTGAAGGTCAGCTGATCATACCGAGGTGCGACATTACGTTTGTTCGGAAACAACCAAATCTGCAAGAACTTCACCTGCTGATCGGCATTCTTGTTGTATTCGCTATGTCGGATACCTGTACCGGCGCTCATCACCTGAACATCGTTTTGACGAATCACCGCAACATTGCCCATGGAATCTTTATGTTCCAGATCACCACTCAACGGAATGGAAATAATTTCCATATTGTCGTGTGGGTGCGAACCAAAGCCCATTCCCGGTGCTACATGATCATCATTAAGCACACGCAAAACACCAAAGTGCATGCGTTCCGGATTGTAATACTGCGCAAAGCTGAACGTGTGATACGAATTCAACCAACCGTGATTGGCATGTCCGCGCGTGTCTGCACGGTGAATGATGACGTTTTTCATGGTTTCTCCTTTTGTTGCCGGAATATGATTAAAACCAACTTCCTTCTGTTCGTCCTGCGCTGCGCTGATTACAGGAATACCGGCTGCTACTACGCCTGCTCCTAGCAAACTCCTTTTGACAAATTCTTTGCGATCCATGGTTATCGTGTTTTGAATTCGAACACAAATATATGTATATACATACATTATTCAAAATAAAAAGTATTACAGTTTAATTCCGACGATACAATCATCATCTACTTGCTCCAATTCACCTTTCAAGGCACGGAATTGTTCATGCAGCACATTCTCTTGATCGCTCATCGCTAACGCGCGAGAATTCACTAGCAACTGTTGTAAGGTTTTGTACTTAAACTTCGTTCCTTTCCTGCCACCAAATTGATCTGCATGGCCAATTGTGAAAAAAAATATAGTATAATAAGACTTTAGCTGATATGCTATAAAAAAACCGCCCCGAAAGGCGGTCCAGATCTGTTCGACTCAATTAACCCAGATAAGTCTTCAACAACTTACTTCTTGAAGTATGCTTCAATCTTCGGATAGCTTTCTCCTTAATTTGACGTACCCGCTCACGCGTTAAATCAAAGCGTTCGCCAATTTCTTCCAGCGTCAAAGCATGTGCACCGTTCAAACCGAAGTACAACCGCACAACATCTGCTTCACGTGCAGTAAGCGTAGATAAAGCGCGTTCAATTTCCTTACGCAACGACTCGCTAATCAATGTGTTTTCCGGGCTCGGCATGTCGTCGCTTTGCATCACATCGTACATGTTGCTCGTGTTTTCATCACCGGTAGCAAGTGGCGCATCCATAGAAACATGGCGTCCCGTATTACGCATCGCCTCTTTAATATCTTCCGGAGACAACTCTAGAGCCGATGCAATTTCATCCGCACTCGGCTCGCGCTCAAACTCCTGTTCTAAGCGTGCAAATGTCTTGTTGATCTTATTAATAGAACCAATCTTGTTCAACGGTAAACGCACGATACGAGACTGTTCCGCCAAAGCCTGCAGAATCGATTGACGAATCCACCAAACTGCATAAGAAATGAATTTAAAACCGCGTGTTTCATCAAAGCGTTGAGCCGCTTTAATCAAACCGAGATTGCCTTCGTTAATCAAGTCGGGCAAACTCAATCCCTGATTCTGATATTGTTTAGAAACAGAAACTACGAAACGCAAGTTGGCATTCACCAATTTGGTTAACGCGGCCTGATCTCCTTGTTTAATTCTACGCGCAAGATCCACTTCTTCCTCCGCCGTAATAAGGTCCACGCGACCAATTTCCTGCAAATACTTGTCAAGCGATGCGGTTTCACGGTTGGTGACCTGTTTCGAAATTTTTAACTGACGCATTCTATGGGTTTTTCTGTGTGTTACTATTTGATAAATGATGGATTTTAGTCGCTTAACGCATACCAATTGAAAAGGTTACAAAATTTACGGAAACGTTTTAAAATAAAGCATTCGCCAAACACAATAAAATGAAGCATTTCACGGAAACAAAAATCAGACCAAGCCAATAGAACCGCCTTTTCGCAAGGTTTTGAGCATAAAAAAATCCCGTCCTTTTGAGACGGGATTTTTTTCAGTTTTAGGAAATTATTCTTGCGGTTTATTATCCTGTTGCGGACGCGGTTGACGCGGACCACGGTTATTGTTCCCGCCTTGCGGACGTTCTACGTAACCTTCGGGTTTTGGCATCAACACTTTGCGCGACAAACGGAATTTGCCGGTCTTTGGGTCTACCTCTACCAGTTTCACCTGAATCATATCGCCTTCCTTCAACACGCCGTCCATAGATTCCAGGCGCTTCCAATCTACTTCGGAAATATGCAGCAAACCATCTTTGCCCGGCAAGAATTCAACGAACGCACCAAACGGCATGATGCTCTTCACTTTGCCATCGTATACCGTTCCAACTTCAGGCACAGTAACAATGCCTTTCACGCGAGCCAACGCACGGTCAATAGAATCTTTATCTGCAGATGCGATATCTACAACGCCGGTTTCGCCCACTTCCGTAATGCTGATAATCGTGTTAGTCTCGCGCTGAATTTCCTGAATAATTTTACCGCCCGGTCCGATAACCGCTCCGATAAACTCACGTGGAATGATGATCTGAACCAATCGTGGTGCATGCGCTTTCAATTCAGAACGAGGCTCGCTGATGGTTTTCATCATTTCACCTAAAATGTGCTGACGACCTTGTTTCGCTTGCTCCAACGCCTGCTCCATTACTTCGTATGGTAAACCGTCTACTTTCAAATCCATTTGAACAGCAGTGATACCATTTACTGTGCCGCATACTTTGAAGTCCATGTCACCCAGGTGATCTTCATCTCCTAAGATATCAGACAACACAGCGTATTTGCCTGCAGCATCTGTAATCAATCCCATTGCAATACCCGAAACCGGATTCTTGATCTTCACACCGCAATCCATTAATGCCAATGTTCCTGCACAAACGGTAGCCATTGAAGAAGAACCATTCGATTCCAAAATATCAGAAACGATACGAATCGTGTACGGATTGTCATCCGGCAAAATGTTGGTTAATGCACGCAACGCCAAATTACCATGACCAATTTCACGACGACCTGTTCCACGCATCGGCTTTGCTTCGCCGGTTGAGAAGGGAGGGAAGTTGTAATGCAACATGAAACGTGCATCTTCCTGAATAACCGCAGTGTCGATCATTTGCTGATCGTCCTTGGTTCCCAGAGTCACAGTAGTTAAAGATTGTGTTTCTCCACGTGTGAAAATTGCAGAGCCGTGTGCCATTGGCAAATAATCTACTTCGCACCAAATTGGGCGAATATCCGCCAAACCACGACCGTCCAAACGACGGCGCTCGTCAAGAATCATACGGCGTACCGCTTCTTTTTCCACGTCGTGATAATATACTTTAGCTAACGATTCGTTTTCCGGTGTACGCTCTTCTTCTGGAAGTGATTCCCAGAATTCTTTGTACACGGCTTTGAATCCGTCTTTACGCAACGACTTGTTCGGATTGCCTTGCAGTGCTACAGCGTAGGCCTTGCCATAGCACGCCGCTTTTACTTTTGCACGCAACTCTTCATTATGTGTTTCGTGGGAATACTGACGCTTTTCGGTTTTACCTACTGCAGCAGCCAATTCCTTGATAGCACCAATTTGTACGCGAATAGCATCGTGTGCAAACTTGATGGCTTTCACCATGTCAGCTTCAGAAATTTCTTTCATCTCGCCTTCCACCATCACGATGTCTTTTTCGTTGGCACCGATGATCATATCAATATCAGACTGCGTCATTTGTTCAATCGTTGGATTGATCACAAACTGTCCGTTGATACGACCAACGCGAACTTCAGAAATAGGGCCGTTGAACGGAATATCAGAAACAGCAATCGCTGCAGATGCCGCAAATCCTGCCAAACAATCCGGCAGCATGGTGCGATCGGAAGATATCAGATAAATTAAAATTTGTGTATCGGCATGATAATCCTCCGGGAATAATGGACGCATAGCGCGATCCACCAAACGGCTGGTTAAAATTTCGAGATCTGCCGGCTTTGCTTCACGCTTAAAAAAGTTACCGGGGATACGTCCTGCCGATGCGAACATTTCGCGGTAATCGACAGTTAACGGCATAAAATCTACGCCGGGCTTTGCATCGGCTGCAGATACTACTGTTGCAAGCAACATGGTGTTACCCATGCGCACAACTACAGATCCATCTGCCTGTTTGGCCAATTTCCCTGTTTCAAGGGTGATGGTTCTTCCGTCACCGATGTCAAATGATTTTTGAATTCCTAGTTGCATAATTTTTGTTTTTCTCTAATTGCAGCTTGTCAGCAGGTCGCTAAAAAAGAAAGCATCCCCGCTGACGATAAGGGATGCCTTCCAGTATTAATTGAATTGAATCATTACTTACGTAATTCGAGCTTCTTCAAGATCGCGCGGTAGCGTTCAATATCATTCTTTTTAAGATAGTCCAACAAACTTTTACGTTTACCTACCAAATTAATCAAAGAACGCTGAGTGCTTTTGTCCTTTGGCTTTTGCTTGAGGTGACCGGTTAAGTGTTGAATACGCAGTGTAAAGAGGGCGATCTGAGCTTCTGGAGATCCGGTGTCTTTTTCGGATTTTCCGTGCTTTTTGAAGATGTCCTTCTTAATTTCCGACGTCAGGTACATAGTTTTGAGCTGTTAGTGGATTAAGAATTCCTGTTAATAATTATGTTAATTGAGCGGCAAAGATACTATTTTTTCCTTAACCGGCACTTTATTTCTTAAACATCATAAGTAGGTTGGAAATCGTGGGCTTCAATTCCTTACGATCCACGATGGCGTCCAAAAACCCATGTTCCAATACAAATTCCGCAGTCTGGAATCCTTTTGGAAGATCTTTTCCAATAGTTTCCTTCACAACCCGAGGACCTGCAAATCCAATTAAAGATCCCGGCTCCGAAATATTCAAGTCGCCCAACATCGCATAAGATGCGGTAACTCCGCCCGTTGTAGGATCTGTCAGCAAGGAGATGTAAGGAATTCCTTGCTTGTCCATCAACGACAACTTTGCCGATGTTTTCGCCATTTGCATTAAGGAATGCGCAGCTTCCATCATGCGCGCTCCGCCCGACTTGGAAATGATCATTAACGGCGTATTGTGCTCCAGACAATAGTCGATGGCACGTGAAATTTTCTCACCCACGACAGATCCCATAGAACCGCCGATAAAAGAAAAGTCCATGCAACACACGACAATATCGTACCCGTTTACTTTCCCTGCCGCGCTGCGTAACGCATCTTTCAATCCGGTCTTTTTCTGTGAATCCACCAAACGATCGGGATATTTTTTCGTATCCGAGAAGTTTAAAGGGTCGGCACTTTGCAAGGCAGGATGCAATTCTGTGAATTGATTGTCATCAAACAGAATGGCGAAATACTCCGTAGAACCGATTCTATCGTGGTAATTACAATTCGGACACACGTGATGATTCGCGATGTGCTCGTTGGTAGGCAACACCTTTTTGCAAGACGGACACTTGTGCCACAAGCCTTCCGGTGTTTCCTTTTTTTCTTTGGTGGAAGTAGTAATACCTTCCTTAATTCGTTTAAACCATCCCATTGGTTCCTGTTTTAATGATGGAACTTAGCTATTGTAGCGAAAGTGGTATTAAGCAATAGTGATATCATTAGCCAAATAAACGTCCTGAATTGCATTCAACAATTCAACGCCGTCTTTCATCGGCTTCTGGAATGCCTTACGACCGGAAATTAATCCCTGACCGCCCGCACGCTTATTGATTACGGCAGTTGCAACCGCTTCCGCCAAATCAGATGCCCCTTTAGATTCGCCACCGGAATTTATCAAGCCCATACGACCCATGTAGCAATTCGCCACTTGGTAACGGCATAAATCAATCGGATGATCTGAACTCAATTCAGAATACACTTTCGGATGTGTCTTACCATGACCAACTGCAGTATAACCCCCGTTGTTGGTTGGTAACTTTTGCTTGATGATATCCGCCTGAATAGTAACTCCCAGGTGGTTTGCTTGTGCTGTTAAATCGGCTGCTGTGTGATAATCTACACCGTCCTTCTTAAACGCGTTGTTGCGGATATAGCACCACAAAATAGTTGCCATGCCCAACTGATGCGCACGTTCGAAGGCTTCAGCAACTTCCAAAATTTGGCGGGAAGATTCTTCCGAACCGAAATAAATGGTTGCTCCAACAGCGCAGGCACCCAAATTCCAAGCTTCATCAACGGAACCAAACATACCCTGATCGTACTTATTTGGATACGATAAAAACTCGTTGTGGTTGATTTTTACGATAAACGGAATTTTGTGTGCGTATTTGCGAGAAACTGAAGCCAACACGCCATATGTAGTAGCTACACCGTTACAACCGCCTTCGATGGCCAGCTTTACGATGTTTTCTCCGTCGAAATAAGCAGGATTAGGTGCAAAAGAAGCACCCGCAGAATGTTCGATACCCTGATCAACAGGAAGTATTGATACGTAGCCGGTATTGGCCAAACGACCTGAGCCGTATATCGCCTGCAAACTGCGTAAAACCTGAGGCGTACGATTAGAGATTCCGAAAATACGATCTACGAAATCAGGACCCGGAAGGTGTAACTGTTCTTTAGAGATCGTTTTACTGGTATGATTCAGGAGGTAATCAGCTTGATTACCAAGAACTTCGCGGATTTTTGCGCTTGACATTGCCGGCTAATTTTTAATTATTCAGGGGAGCAAAGCTACTATTTTTTTCAGGTGGTTGTATACCTGTAATGCAAGTCTGATTTTATGCTCTCAAAGTACTGATAACCAGAACTATATTAGAACGGATAACCAATACCGAAGTTAAGATTACTTGCCAGCGGTCGTCGCCCGGGAACATACCATCGCTGTCCGAAAGGTTGCGCGGGATCACGAATTTGAAAGGCCCAGTCGAAACGAAGAATGAAAAAACTAAGGTCGTATCTCAAACCAACTCCGGGTCCGAAAGCATAATCATCAAGGAATCGTTTGAAATCGAAATGTCCTAAAGGTTTAGTGGAGTCTGCCTTAAACAACCAGATGTTACCGCCATCTGCGAAAATGGCTCCGTTCAAGGTTTTGGTGATTTTGAAACGCAATTCAATGTTGTACTCAGCCTGCACATCACCAAACTGCGCGTAATTTAATCCGTCGGGATTGCTGTAACTGCCCGGCCCTAGGCTTCTGGCTTCCCAAGCGCGAATTCCGTTAGCACCACCGCCAAAGAAACTCTTCTCCAAAGGCATGGTCGGGAAGTTGGTCAGCGGCATACCCACGCCGTGGTTAATGCGAATTACCAAACTTTGATATTCGCTAAAATTCCAAACGTGGCGATAATCGGTAGTGACGCGTACATATTGTGAAAAAGGAATTCCACCAATACGATACGACCCTAAGTCGTCTTCTTGGGCACCTGCCCATTCAAAAACTTTTCGAAGCGCGGTTCCGGATGCTTCGAAGGTGAATTGAAAATAATCGAAGTGCTCTTTTCTCTTTCCGCTTTTCGAATTTCGGATAAACGTGAATCGGGAATTCTGAATGAGGTGATCCGTAAAACGATACTGTAACAATGGATCCTGATTGAGTAGCAGTTGTTCCAAACCGGCTTTGGGCGTGACTTTCACCACGTTGATCTGCAACGGATAAATACCCACTTGATTGTAACCCGATTTACGAGTTCTTCTTCCATATGTGAAACCTGAAGATAAATTCCCCAATCCACGATCATAGTCGATACGACGTTGGTAGTTAGCCGATGCACCAAAAACGGTACGCGCATTTTCTGTCCCGCGCAATCGCAATAAATTAAAAGGCCACAACGCGCGCGGCACATTGAAATTTACTTCGGCACCCGCTTCAATGGTATTAAACGTAATCTGATCACCTACTGTTTGATCTACCTGCGTTAACGGCTGTTGCGCTTCTGTTCCACCTTTCAAGCGTACTTCGAAAAATTCACCGCCCTTGTTCACGTTGCGGTTGAGAAACTGATACGCACCACCAATTCCTAAGTTGGAACCCGTATTCGTGCCTTCCATTTGCACCGAGAACGACTGTCTGGAATACGGCAACAATTTTATTTCAATATCCAATTGATTGTTCGGTGCATCATGCGCATCAATTAACACCTGACGAAATAACTTCAGGTTACTCAACATACGATACGTGGAATCCTGATCGATATCGCGATACAACATACCACCGGCAAATGATATGCGAGAAAAAAGCATTTCGGGTTTATAGGGATATTCCGGCTCCCACTTCAAATCGCGCAGAAAAAAAACGTCACCGTAGTTGATGGTATCGTAAACGGGAATAGAATCTTTTTTCAACAAGCGTCCATCGTAAATAGTAACCACGTTTACATTTCGAATAGAATACCTCGGATGATTGTATTCTAACACTTCCTTATCGTTGATGCGATACACGGGGCGACCGACGATGATCTCTACATCAAGTTGATGACTTTTCAATGAAGAATCGACCGAAAAACGAATATAATCGCGAGAGAATTTGAAATATCCTTCATTCCGTAAACGGGTGGTGATACGTTGGCGTTCCGCTTCAAAAACATCCACGTCGTAACGCTTACCGGAGCGAATCAGGGATTGTGCAGTATCCTGAAAGATCATTGCCGCAATGTTGGTATCGTTGATAGTGTATTGCACATTACGAATCATATACGGTTTTGCCGGTTTTACGCGATACACCACTTTTGCTTTGCGATGACGACGTTTGTGGAATAAAGGATAAATCAACGTATCCGTTACATCAGATCTGAAATAACCTTTGTTGTTGAGGTATTGCTCCAACTGAAATGTAGTTCGCTGTGTTTTTGTCGAATCCAGCACCACCGGAGGTTCTCCGATATTCGTCAAAACTTGCCCGATAGTTTTACGCTTTGCTCTTTTCGCCTTTCCTGCTGCCTCTAATCTTTTCTTACGCTCTTGCCTTTTTGCTTCCCGTTTAGGGTTCACCAAATTGTGAATGTGCAAGTACAGGGGAAACCCGGATCCGTTCTTCAAATAGCCTTTTTTCGGCCAATGTAAACCCAAGAGTTTTCGGTTGGGCTTTTGTTTCACATAGCCGTACATCTCCGACTTATCAATGTCAGGATTCTCGCAAACGATGTACACTTTTTTGAGCAACGTCTCGTTTTTCCCCAAACGCTTTGTGCTGCGACAAGCACCCAGTGTCACACTGAAAACGAGTAGAACTACTGCCGCATGATGAAAACGGATTTGCAAGGGCGAAAGATTGAGATTACGTTTGCTGCAAATATAGTACCCAACCGTCGAGTTCATGCTGTCAAAAACCACGATCAGTTATTTGCGTTCCTTGCAACAGAAAAAATTCCGTGAAGAACACGGCGTATTTGTGGTGGAAGGCCATAAGTCAGTGATGGAATTTTTAAAGTCGGATTGGGAAGTGGAACACCTATATGCCGATGAGAGCTGGTTGCGGGAACACTCTCCCAGTGGCATTACATCCGGCATTTCTAATGCTGTAACTCGTGCCGAGATGGAACGCATTTCGGGATTGTCCACTCCTGCCGAAGTGCTGGCCGTGGTGAAACAAAATAAGACAGCGTGGGACGCTACCATCGCAGCAAACAATTGGACACTGGCATTAGACGGCATTCGCGATCCCGGCAATTTGGGTACCATTATTCGTATTGCCGATTGGTTTGCTATTCCGCAAATTGTGTGCAGCGAAGATTGTGTGGAATTGTACAACCCGAAAGTGGTGCAAGCCGCTATGGGTTCTATTACGCGAGTGACGGTATCGTATGCTACGTTTCCAACTTTTTTGCATCATGCTAAAAGCAAACAGCTTCCTATATACGGTGCAGACATGCACGGCGAATCGGTATATGCGCAGCCCATCCCGGCAGCAGGTGTTTTAGTCATTGGCAATGAAGCCAACGGCATTCGCGAAGAACAGCAAAGCGCGTTAACACACCGCATCAGCATACCTGCGTACAAAACTTACGGAGCCGAGTCATTGAATGCTGCAGTGGCGACAGGCATTTTGTGCGCGGAGATAAAGCGAGCAAAAGGACAATAGTTTTTCATACCACGGAGGATTTGTTAAATTGCAGGAAGTATTTTTTTTCACTTCAACATTAAACCTTCCGCCCCCGCACTCGTCCTACGTTCAGAAACAACCAAAAGAAACTTGATATGAAAACGAATTCATTTGTTATCCGAACTTTTGTAATTGCTGCGTTAAGTGCAACGGTATTCACCGGATGTCGCCGCGATGAAGAAGACAACGACACCAACGCCGCCGGCGATAATGCTTTGGCAGAAGCTATGTTTGCTGACGTTACCAACATCAGTGATGAAGCAGGACGCACAGGCAGCTTGTCCAATTACCGCATCGACCCTAACAGCAACGCGATCTTGAGTCAGTGTGCGACCATTACCTTCGACTCCCTGAACGTTGCTGATGTGGACACCTTAACTATCGACTTCGGTGCTACCAATTGTACCGGCAATGACGGACGCAATCGTCGCGGAAAAATTATTGTGCAATACTCCGGCGCGTATCGCGATTCAGGCAGCACACACAACATTTCTTTCGACAACTATTTCGTGAACGACAATCAAATTTTAGGCAGTAAAACCGTTACCAACAACGGGCACAATGCTGCGGGCAATTTGGTGTACAGCATCAACGTGAACGGTTCAATTATTCTAGCTTCCAGTGGTGGCACGATTACGTGGACCTCTACCCGTCAGCGCGAGTGGACACAAGGAGAAAGCACCATGCAGTGGAACGACGATATCTATTCCATCACCGGTTCAGCGAGCGGCACATCGGCTAGCGGAGAGAATTTTTCGGTGAACATTACCAGTCCATTAATTCGTAACATGGCATTCGGTTGTCGTCGTCACTTTGTACAAGGCACATTCCAGTTAACACCCGGCAACCGCCCTATGCGCACTGTTGATTTCGGTACCGGCACCTGCGACAATACCGCTACAGTTACCATCGGTAACAATACTTACACCATCACGTTGCGTTAGCTGCAATTTTTAAAATAAAAAAACGCCATCTGAACGGATGGCGTTTTTTTGTGTCGTAGAATAACTAAATTTTTCTGCACTAAAACTCCACATCCCGTATTTCCGGGGTTTTATCGAATACACTTTTAGCAAACGGGCACAATGGCATAATTTTAAGATGAGATTCGCGCGCATACGTCACAGCTGCCATTACCAGTTGTTTCCCCACACCTTTACCGTTAAAGGCAGGATTCACTTCCGTGTGATCGATGATAAATTTATCTGCTCCGGCTTGAGAGTACGTCATGTGTCCCGCTTCGGTGCTGTCGTCCATAGCCACAAAACAGCCTTTGCTTCCTTCGGGTTGATGGTGAATGTTCATGAAGGGAAGGCAAGGAATTGTTGAAATTGAAGAACGTGTGCGTAATATTATTGATGTGTCCGAGAAATAGAAAAATTCCTAAATCCAACCCGCCTGAGAATAATCGTATCCTTTTAAACGAATAGACCTGCGGTGGTGGATTTGGGGATTGTATGTGTTCATCAATGCCGGCATCGTTTACTTCTTCAACTTCTTTTCCAACTGTTGTAACAGGTGTTTAATTTCTTCGTCGGGTTGAGGAACTTCCAAATCGGTGGTGATGGCGCAGGTGAAGTGCCACAGCTCCAACACGTCGCTCCACTCTATGGTGTAAGGTTCGTAAGCGCGGTTATCGGAATGGAGTTGTAACAGGCGCTTGTTTTTGTCGGCATGAAGACGCTTAAACACTACGCCTTCGGAGCGGGTGAGCACAATGTAACGTTCTCCAAATACTACTTCGCGGCGGTGCTCTACAAAACGTCCTACCACGGTAGCGCCTGTGGGTAAAGGCAACATGGAATCGCCTTTAATAGTAAACGCACGAAACTTTCCATTGCGCAAAAATGGTAATTGCAACACGGGCAAATCGCCTACATACTCGGGATCGGCATAACCGTTGAGATATCCGGCTGAGGCTTTCGCAGAAACATACTCAATAGGATCGGGACCGTGAGCATTAACCTGCATAGGAAACAACAAACGCCGGTCGCCTACTTTTACTGTAGGCCATTGGTCGGAACGGGTTAAATCGTTACGTAACAAAATGTCGATGGGCAACCGAAAATAGTCGGACAGTTGCACCAACAAATCGGGCGCAGGCGTGCCGCGGTTTTCTTCCCAGGCGCCCAAACGCGATTTCTTCACGCCCAGCTCGTCGGCCATGTCTTCCTGTGTCATTTTACGCAACTTCCGCAGGTGCGCGATGTTTTTGGAGAGGTAAATAATGCGTCCGCTCATAATTAAAGATTGATTACTAGTACATTAGAGGTTATTCACAAACTAATAATATTAGTTTTTACGCCTGATAAAATTAGTCAATTTTACATCACACACAACAACTGATTTTTATGAGCCGGCGTTCTATCGTACACATTGACTTAGACACTTTTTTCGTGTCGTGCGAGCGCTTACTGGACAAGCGCCTGGAAGGTAAACCTGTATTAATTGGCGGCACCTCGGACCGGGGCGTAGTAGCCAGCTGCAGCTATGAAGCGCGACAATACGGCATTCATTCGGCCATGCCCATGAAACTGGCGAAACAACTGTGTCCGCATGCGGTGGTGATCCGGGGCAACGGAGGCACGTATGCCAAATTCAGCGAAGCGGTTACCGATATTATTAAAGAAGAAGCGCCGTTGTTTGAAAAATCATCCATTGATGAATTTTACATTGACGTTACCGGCATGGACCGTTTTTTCGGTTGTTACAAATGGGCGCAAGAGCTGCGGGAAAAAATTAAGAAACAAACCGGCTTGCCGCTTTCGTTCGGACTGAGTACCAGCAAAACGGTATCGAAAATTACGACGGGAGAAGCCAAGCCCAACAACCACAGAGAGATTCCTGCGGGTGCGGAAAAAAATTTCCTCGCGCCTTTGTCCATCAAAAAAATTCCCGGCGTAGGCGATCAAACCTACAAGATGCTGCGCAGCATGGGTATTGAATACATTAAAACCGTGCAGGAAATGCCTCCGGAAATTATGGAACGCGTGCTCGGTAAAAACGGAATCGCCTTGTGGAAAAAAGCCAACGGCATTGATCATTCCGAAGTGATTCCGTTTCACGAGCGCCAATCCATTTCTTCGTCACTCACGTTTGAACGCGACACCATTGACGTTACACGACTGAAAGAAATTTTAACCACGATGGCTGAGAAGTTATGTTACTACTTGCGCATGGGCAATAAACTAACCGGCTGCGTTACGGTAACCGTGCGTTATTCCGACTTTGATACACGTACTCGTCAGGAGCGCGTGGCGTACACCTCGTGCGATCATTTACTGATTAAAACTACACTCGAATTGTTTGAAAAACTGTACGACCGACGCGTGTTGTGCCGATTGGTAGGAGTGCGCTTCAGTCATTTGGTAGAAGGCGGTCATCAAATTGATTTGTTTGACGACAGCGAAGCCATGATTCGTTTGTACCAAGCGATGGATAAAATTCGCAACAAGTACGGACAAGATGCGGTGCAACGCGCGGTAGCTATGGACAAAACGGGCATCGGGCAATTTTCTAATCCGTTTAACGGAGAACCGAATATGGTTCCGGCACATCGTCGTCTTTAATTCCCGATTCATTTACGAGCGTATGTTGTTAAACTGTCACACCTACTACAGCTATAAATACGGCACCTTGTCCGTACAACAGTTGCTAGACGAAGCGCGACAGAAAGGGCATCGGCGTTTGGCACTCACCGACATCAATTCCACTTCAGCGTGCATCGATTTTATTCGCATGGCGCGAGAACAACAACTGGAACCTGTTGCAGGAATTGATTTTCGTAACGGCGCATCGTGTTGTTACATCGGTCTTGCCCGCAACGTCGAAGGATTTCGGGAATTGAATGAACACCTTTCCGCACACGCACATGCCGCAATGCCTTTTGAATATCGTGCACCGGAAATGAGTCAGGCGTATATTATCTATCCGTGGACAGCCCACACGCCGCAGTTGTTGCGTGACAATGAATACGTGGGCATACGACCGCATCAGTTGGTGCAATTGCAATTTTCTCCGTGGCGCGAACGCTTGTCGCAATTGGTGTTGTTGGCCCCCGTTACATTTTCGTGCAAGAAAGATTTTAACGCACATCGTTTGTTGCGCGCTATTGATCACAACACGTTGCTCAGTAAACTTTCCGTTACTGAACAAGCGCGGGAAGATGAACTGTTGTACACCGCAGAACAATTGCAGGAATGGTGTTTGCCTTTTCCGGAGTTGTTGGAAAACAGCCGACGCATTTTGGACGACTGTCACATTCAGTTTGAGCAAGGCATTACACGTAATAAAAAAACTTTCACCGGATCGCATGCCGAAGATTTTGAATTGATACAACAAGAATGTGTTCGCGGGATGAAATACCGTTATGGTATCACACCTCCGAATGTGTTGGAGCGCGTGCAAAAAGAATTGTACCTCATTCGCGATTTGGGATTTTGCGCCTACTTCCTCATCAATTGGGACATGGTGAATTACGCGCGCAGTAAAAATTATTTTTACATAGGTCGCGGCAGCGGTGCGAATAGCATGGTGGCGTATCTGTTGCGCATTACGGATGTGGATCCGATTGAACTGGATTTGTATTTCGAACGCTTCATCAATCCGTACCGCACTACTCCACCCGATTTTGATATTGACTTCTCGTCGTACGAACGCAATGATGTGACGAAGTATTTGTTTGATCGTCACAGTTGGGATAAAACCGCATTGGTAGGCGCGTACAACACGTTTCAGGGACGCGCGGTTATTCGTGAACTCGGCAAAGTATTCGGACTGACGAATGATGACATCAATCGTTTGCAAGATGCACGCGAACTGGATCAGGTGGATGAGATGGGACGATTAGTAATGCGGTACTATGAACACATCAAAGGATTTCCGAGTCACCTGAGTGTACATTCCAGCGGTGTGATTATTTCCGATGCGCCGATGAGTTGTTACAGTGCTACGATGTTACCTCCGAAAGGATTTCCCACCGTGCATTTCAGCATGTTGGAAGCGGAAGATATGGGACTGAACAAATTTGATATACTCGGACAACGCGGTCTTGGAAAAATAAAAGACAGCATCGACATGGTGTATGCATCAACGGGTACACATCTCGATTTGCACGACATCAAACAATACAAAGACGATACGGAAATTAAACGTCAATTAAAATCGGGAGAAGCGATCGGTTGCTTTTATATTGAGTCGCCCGCTATGCGCATGTTGCTGACGAAGTTGCGTGCCGATGATTATTTGCGTTTGGTAGCAGCCAGTTCTATCATACGTCCGGGTGTGTCGGAAAGCGGTATGATGCACGAATACATTTTACGTTTTCACGATGAAGCGCGTCGGGAAAAAGCGCGGAAGGAATTGCCCGAGTTGTACAATATCCTGGAAGAAACGTACGGCGTTATGGTGTATCAGGAAGATGTGATTAAAGTGGCGCATTACTTTGCGGGACTTACACTTTCGGAAGCAGATATTCTACGTAGAGGCATGTCGTGGAAATACCGTGAACGCACACGATTTGATAAGGTGAAAGATAAATTCTTTTCCAACTGTCGCGAGAAAGGTTACGCAGAAGCCACCATCAGCGGCATCTGGAGACAAATTGAAAGCTTTGCCAACTACGCTTTTGCGAAAGGACATTCCGCTAGTTACGCCGTGGAAAGTTATCAGGCCTTGTACCTCAAAACGTATTATCCTCTGCAGTACATGACTGCAACGGTGAACAACGGCGGAGGATTTTATCGCAAAGAAGTGTATTTGCACGAAGCGAAAAAACACGGCGCTCTTATTCAGTTGCCCTGCATCAACAACAGCGAAGGTTTGTGCAGAACCGACGGTAAAAATATTTTTATCGGACTCGGTTTTATTGACAGCGTAGAGTGGCAAACGGTGTTACACATTGTGAAAGAACGCGAGCGCGGAGGGCCGTACAAAGATTTGCGCGACTTCATGAAACGGGCTTCCATTACCGTAGAACAATTGCGTCCTTTTATTCGCATCGGTGCGTTTCGATTTACGGGTCAGTCGAAAAAGGCATTACTGTGGGATGCGCACTTCATGTTATCCGAACACAAGCGCACCACGCCCGAAGCTAATTTATTTGAAGTAGAAGCGAAACAATTCGAATTGCCGCAATTTTGGTCGCACGAGTTGGAAGATGCCTACGATGAATTGGAATTACTCGGCTTCACGGTAAGTTGCACACCGTTTGATTTGCTCGAAGAAATCCCCGATTGGCCGTTGCGTGCTAAAGATCTTCCGGCACATCATCGCCGTGAAGTCACGATGCTGTTGTATCACATCAACACCAAGCACACCAGCACTTCCGGAGGCGAGCGCATGTATTTCGGCACCTGGTTCGATCAGGACGGCAATTGGGTGGACACTGTGCATTTTCCTCCATCTGCGAAAGCATTTCCCTTCCGCGGTCCCGGCTGTTACGTCGTAAAAGGACGCGCCGTCAACGACTACGGCTTCATGACTTTGGAAGTTCATGAAATGCACCGACTGGCCACACGCAGCATAGAAGCCGGTTCTACACGTTTGCGCAACACGTTAAGCTATTATCAGCAATCACCTTTAGGACTAACATGAAGCTGTTGCCGTTATATACGATCGCAACAGCTCCCCAATTTTGGGAAGACTTGTGGAACATTCCCGTCGCCTATACCACGTACTACCAGGCACGCCCCGGCATGCGCTTGCCCGTATTCACCTTGCAAGACGGAAAAATCAATTGCACCACAGCCGTGTGGGGATTACCACCGTTTCATGCGCCAGACTTTTATCCTATGCATCGTGTATTGAAAAATCGTCCGTGGAATATATTGATACGTCAACAACGTTGTGCCGTTCCTATGAATTGCTTTTTCGGAGGCACAGTACAAAGTCCGTGGTTACTGCGCGTACTGCAACACCGCGCGATGCTAATGGGCGGAGTCATTACAACGATTAAAGAGCAATCGTATTTTACATTGCTTACCACAGAAGCAGCGGATGTGATTCATAACAAAACAGAAATCATGCCTGTGCTTTTTGATCCGGAGAAGACGCTGCGTTGGTTAAAGACGAAACATATCAGCACGGTGATGCATTATGCAGATCGCTCAGGCAGTTATTGGTTCGACTATTTTCGTGTGCCACAAGTAATTATGCACGCATCGGAAAACAAACGCGAATGGCTGATTCCGCAAGGAATGACACTACAAAACTATCGGGAACGCGAAAAGAAAATACAAGCGGTAGCATTTGAAGAAGAACGTGCGAACAGACGCAGTGGTAAGTAAACCTAATGCATCAACACAAAGTGATTGTCTTTTACAATAAACTTTTGAGGACCGATGGCAATCGTTTCACCTTCCTTCAATAAATGCAAATCATAAATATCATAATCACGATTATGAAGAGAACCTTTCGTTACGCGTGCAAGGAACAAATAGTCGGGATTAGTGGTTTTAATTCCCGTACACAACACCACGTGAACAGGATTTTCAATTTTCTTGAATAAAGACAAATCACGCGGAGAAGCGTGGTTGTCTGCAATTAAAACAACTTCGCATTCGGGATTAATTTTATTCAAGCCCGTTATAATCGCTTCCAGATTATTCTCAGGCGTATCACCACCGGTACCGTTGTACATGCACGTATGCATCACCCGCGCTATGCTGTCGTAACTCCGCGCTGTAGTCCAATACACACCGCCAGTTTTTCCAATCTCTTTTCTACCACCGCTCTTTTCATCACCATCATTAAAAAACACAAAACCTCTGCAATTACTGTCGTTAATGAAATTCGGAATACGCAATAACACCTGACTTGCAAAAGGCGACATACTTCCCGTGACATCTACCACCACAATGTAGTTAGTGAATTTATTCCGTTGCGTTGAAGTAATCACCACCGAATCGTAATGCGTTGTTACCGGAATAAACGGACCACCCTTATGCTCTTCCAATTTCCAATAACGCATGCGGGTGTGATTCTGAAAACGTTCGGTAACCACAACAGACATGCGGGTTGTATCGCCATAACGAGCGTTAATGATTGTGGCATTCGGAGAAGAAGGTCGCAATATAAAACGCAAACTATCTTCCGGCGTTTTTTTACTGATGCGGATAATTGAACCGTCCGCACCAACCATCACGCGTATATCAGAACTCGAAGAACCTCCGGACGTTGTTGTCGTTGTTTTCCCCGAACTACCTGATGTTGTTCCGCTTGCTGTTGTGGTGCTACTTCCGGGACGATACAATTTCGTCAACGAGTCAATGTAAGTTAATTCTGTTTTACGCTCCTCCCGCGTCATCGGTTTGCGAACGAGCAACACGAATCCGTGGAAATAATCACGACCTTCTTCGGGAGAGTTTGCGCCTGTCTGAATACATTGTTCCCATACAATCATCGGCGACTTCAAAGCTGCACCGCATTTATTCAATAATTGTTGTGTGCGTGTGCGATTGAGTTGTTGCTGGTTAAAATCTTCCGATTGGCGATACTTGGTGTACACCAACGTGACTTGTTCAATCACGTAGTCGTTGATATTCTTCGGCCACTCCCAAAAATTCAGTTGACTTTGAGCGAACATGCAAGGGACGTAAATCAGCATTTGTGTCTGATCAACTCGTGGAGCCGAATATCGGGCAGCAGTCACCGTGTTGTTTTGCATCTGCCCTTCGATGTATGCGGTTTGCGCATCAACACGAACTGTTGCATGTAACAGCATTACCAACAACAACAGCAGTCGATTCATGAAAGAGAAAGTCGTAACGTTAGTAAAAAGTTTTTCCTTCAGCAGCCATGCGTTTCAATAAAACGCACGGACGATAGCGATCTTCACCGTACTCTTCGAATAACGTTTGTAAATGTTCCACTATTGTGTGAATTCCAATTTCATCGGCCCACTTCAACAAACCTTTCGGATAGTTTACGCCTTTGGTCATGGCTGTATCAAGATCTTCACGCGAAGCAACACCTAAATACAAAGTATCCGCAGCTTCATTGATCAACATCGCCAGCACGCGCATCAGCATCATACGACCAAGCGCTTCATCCTGCATAGGTTGCGGCTGCACAGCACCTTCACGATAATCGTAATAACCGCGACCGCTTTTTCTTCCGAACATGTTCGCTTCGAACAAACGCTTTTGTGTTAATGAAGGTTTGAATCGCTGCTCGTAAAAAAACTGTTCCCATACAGTTTCCGTTACTTTATAATTCACATCGTTGCCAATAAAGTCCATCAACTCGAACGGCCCCATTTTAAATCCACCAAACGTTTTCAACGCCCAGTCGATTGTGGCAAAATCCGCAATGCCTTCTTCATACATGCGAATAGATTCACCGTAATACGAACGTGCCACACGATTCACGATAAAGCCGGGAGTGTCCTTACACGCCACGGTGCTTTTGCCCCAGGCATCAATTAACGCACGCGCATCCGCAAAAACTTGTAGATCTGTCGCCACGCCCGGGATAACTTCCACCAAAGGCATTAACGGCGCAGGATTAAAGAAGTGAATCCCCAAAAAACGTTCCGGCTTTTTGCAGGCAGCAGCTATAGAAGTAATTGACAACGACGATGTATTAGAAGCTAAAATCGTATCCGCACTTACTAATTGCTCTACCTCGGCAAATACATTTCGTTTAATGTCGATATTTTCTATGATCGCTTCGATGATCAAATTACACGATGCAAATGCCGGTAACTGATCGGCATATGTAATACGACCGGCAATAGCTGTGGCGTTATCCGAAGTCAACTTCCCTTTTTCTACCAACTTATTCAGCGTGGCTTGTAAAGATGTTTGCGCTTTTTGCAATTGCGCTTTTGCCGTATCAAACAACACCACCTGATGACCCGCAGTTGCTGCAACCTGAGCAATTCCGCTACCCATGGCACCTGCCCCGATTACCCCAATCACCGAAGACGAAATCAAACTCATACTTATTCTCCTTTAAATTCCGGTTTACGCTTTTGTAAAAATGCCTGCACACCTTCTTTGTGATCAGCGGTGTTGGCAGCAACTATTTGTTCTTCACATTCACGATCCAATTGACGATTCAAGGAATTCGCACTTGATTCGTTCAACAATTTTTTCGTCAGCCACAAACCACGCGTTGGCATACCCGCTAAAGTTGTTGCAATGTTCATGGATTCATCAATCAATGCAGCATCTTCAAACACTTTGTACAACATCCCCAGTTGCAACGCCTCGTCCGCAGCAACCTTATCGCCCAACATCATCAATGCTGAAGCACGCTGAAAGCCTATGAGTTTAGGTAGAAAAAAAGTCCCTGCGCTGTCCGGAATCAAACCAATTTTCGAAAACGCCTGAATAAATGCAGCACTTTTCCCGGCCACCACCACATCACATGCCAAAGCTATATTCGCTCCTGCACCTGCCGCCACGCCGTTTACTGCACACACTACGGGCTTTTCCAAATTGCGAATTGCCAGAATGATTGCATTGTAATGTTCTTTCACAATACGCTCAATCCCCGGACCACTTGGGTCCACAGCTTCGGCCAAATCTTGTCCTGCGCAAAACGCCTTACCTGTTCCTGTAAGTAACACGGCACGAATAGACGGGGTTATTGCTGCCTGATGAAATGCAGCTAACAACTGCATAGCCATTTCGCGATTAAAGCTGTTGAATTTATCCGGTCGGTTCAATGTTATATGAAGCACCATTCCATGCTTATCATTAACTACAAAATTATTCGCCATAGGTCAACTTTATCAACAAATATACTCTTTCAAAGTGGATTTAAATATTTTGAAAAAATCACATCCTTAACTCACCAAACAACCCGTCACTCCTCCCACCTATATATGGGTTTAAGTTCATGTTGTTTTATTTATATTTGATTCGTTACATGATAGTAATTCAACATGAAACTTTTAAATATTAAACAAAGTAATAAATTAATTATATTTTTCAGTTTTAGTTGCGCGATATGCGGGATTATCTGGGGCTCTGTTTACCTCGCATATTTCGGTTGGACATTAACTACTTTTCTCCCGTTCAGTTTTTCACTGATTATTTGCCTTTCAGCATTAGCAACTAAAATTACTGGCAATTATAATATATTAAAATACATGCAGCTTATCTGCATTCTTTTTATTCCTACCCTGATATGTTGGCAACTAGGTGATATTGCTAATTCCGGGTACGTAATTTTATGGGGATTCCTCAGCGTAATTGGCAGCTTTTTCTTTTTTAATAAAAATTTATCAGTCATATGGATGATTGCGTTTACGTTAAATTTAATTATAACAATTTTCATTAAGCCCGAATGGTCATCCGACTCCCAAAAAGTTACTGAAACGTTCAAGTATACTTTTTACTTTTTAAATGTATTCGCTTTTTTCTGTGTGATCTATGCGTCATCTTGGTTCTTCGTGAACGTGGTGAATGAGAATTTAGAGATCGTAAAAAAAAGCAAAAAAAATGCCTTGAAGCTCAGTAAACGTTCGAGTTTCTATTCTGACATGTATCAACTGTTACTCAAATTATCTACTGAGTTTTCAATATGCGAGCCAGGTACAAAAAAAGAATTAATTAATAAATCCCTCGGCGATTTAGGGCGTTTCGTAAATGCTGACCGCGTTTACATATTTGAATATGATTGGGTAAAAAAAACAACCTCAAACATTTACGAATGGTGTAATAGTAATATTAAAGCTGAAATTGAAAATCTTCAAGATCTTCCGATTGATGCTATACCGAATTGGTATTCAGCTCATCAGCGTGGAGAGTACTTTTATGTTCCGAATGTTCAAAAATTAAATGATCCGAATTTAAAAGCTATTCTAGAGCCTCAAGACATAAAAAGTTTGATCGCAATTCCGATCCCGTCGAATCGAACAAATTATCCATTTGGGT
This sequence comes from Bacteroidia bacterium, assembly GCA_044344795.1. Classification (GTDB taxonomy): domain Bacteria; phylum Bacteroidota; class Bacteroidia; order Palsa-965; family Palsa-965. The sequence continues at coordinate 53,917 of JBIJCF010000007.1, forward strand.
TCATTGGTTTCGACTCGGTAAGGGAATTTCATACATACACTAACAGAGAACGTAAACTTTTAACTGCGTTTAGCTTATTGTTTGCTAATCTTGAAAATCGACTTCGGATGGATCAAATATTAACGAATGAGACTTCAAAAAAAAGTGCTCTGCTCAAAGAAATTGGCGATAGTATTAGATATGCAAAGAGAATTCAAGGAACTATTTTACCATCTATTCACAAATTAAAAAATTACTTTGACGACATATTTATACTAAACCAACCGCGCGATGTCGTCTCCGGAGATTTTTATTGGATGAAAGAAATTGATGGAAGATTGCTATTTGCGGTAGCTGACTGCACCGGACATGGTGTACCCGGATCACTAATTTCTATGGTTTGCCATAGTACGCTTAATGCGATTGCAGAAATAGTTCCGGATGGAGACCCCGGAAAAATTTTGGACCTTACGCGAGAACAAGTGATCATGAAATTTCGTCACACGGATGAGTTCATTTATGATGGAATGGATATTTCCCTGATAAGCATTCCAATCGTTAAATCAGAGGAATTACTTCTTGAAGGAGTGCAAAAGAAATTTCGAATTGATCCAATAACGGGAAAGATTAACGTAATGTGGGCAGGTGCGAACATCCCATTATGGCTTCTGCAAAAAGATGAGTTAGGATCACTGCGAATTGAAGAAATTAAACCGGACAAAGAACCGATTGGTATTTACCACACGATGAATCCGTTTACGACTCAGAGTTTGAGTATTGAGAGTGAAACCATAATTTACATGTTAACGGATGGCTTTAAAGATCAATTTGGCGGTGAAAAAAGTAAGAAACTTACCACTTTAAGGGCTCGACAAATACTGATTGAGACTTATAGCCGAACACTTCGGCAGCAGGAGGTAAAGTTATTTGAAGCATTTGAGAAATGGCGTGGTGATCATGATCAAGTTGATGATGTTTGCGTGGCAGGTATCCGACTTCACTAGAATAGCGTTTTACAGCACTGTTCATTCAAGTATGAGATAGACATACCATTTTAATTAAGTTCACGTTCCTCATATTGTGCAATCAGTATTTATCCATCCATATAGTAGTCAAAATTTCGTTGATGTGATGCAGCTAATAAAGCTGTTAACACCACACTATTTCGCGCCCAAAGAAACTTCCGATTTCGAGTACTACCTTAAGCATGAAATAGAGCAGTACTTCGTTATTGAAGTGAATCAACACATCGTCGGTTGCGGAGGCATTAATTTCGAAAACAACTTCACCACCGCAAAAATCAGTTGGGACTTGATCCACCCGGATTATCAAGGCAAAGGCTATGGCCGTTTGTTACTGGAACATCGTTTGCAAATATTACATGCAATGCCAACGGTAAAGCGAATTATAGTTCGTACTTCACAACATGCATTTCGATTTTATGTGAAATCGGGTTTTGTAGTACAAGAAGTTCATCCGAACTATTGGGCTGAAGGGTACGATATGTGCATGATGGAATTTTCGATCCGATAAAACAAAACACCTACGTGTCGTGCGTAAAGCTATCGCCAATTAATACATTATTATTGCAGTATGAATTTATTGGTTCGCAGGTGGCAAGAGGTTCGAAATAACTACCGGTTTCATAACGAGGCTTTGCTAAAAGACGACTACTTGCGTCGTATTCGCTCTCTGGTAATCGGTGAAGGCATGTTACACGATGGCAACATTCTTCAGATGAATTATGCCATCCAGCATATGCCGAAAGAAGGAACTGTTGTGGAAATCGGCTCGTACGGAGGATTGTCTGCATCAGTGATCGTATGGTTAATGCATCACCATCAATGCAACACCAAGTTTTTCACCACCGATCCTTGGATATATGAAAGCTATACCGCGGAAGGACAAAAGACGAATTTCATTGACGGCAGCGAACGTGTAACCAAAGAAAGTTACCATCACTATATGAAGTCGGCATTCATGAATGCGATGCAGTTTCTGCAACCACAGCAACTGCCACATTCCTTTGAAATGACCTCGCAGGATTTTTTTGAACTCTGGAACACATCTGCTTTACGCGAAGATATCTTCGGGAATTCAGTGCAAACCGGAGGTTCTATATGTTTTGCATACATAGACGGGGATCATTCGTTGGAGGCAGCAACGCACGACTTCGAACAAGTTGACAAACATTTGGCACCAGGCGGATTTATACTTTTAGACGATAGCGCCGATCATCTTCCGTTTGGCAGCGCACGGCTCATGAATCGAATTAAACAGGACCCACGTTATCGCGTTGTGAGTGCATTACCGAATTATTTGATTCAGAAAATTTAATTGTAATCTGTAAAGAATTACACGAGACAGTTGGATTTCGTCTTATATACATTTGAAATAATCAAACGGCTCTTTACAATCTTCACATTTCCATAAGGCTTTACACGCTGTTGATCCGAAATTGGAGATCATTGTGGTATTCTTTGACGCACAACGCGGACATCTTACTTCTTTGGGTTTTCCTAACAATGCATTTTTATCTGCGCTGGAATTGGGTGGCGGTGCTATGCCGTAATTGTTTAATTTATTCTTTGCATGTTCACTCAGCCAGTCGGTGGTCCATGCGGGACTTAACACCGTTTTCATTGTTACGGGTTCAAAGCCGCGTTGTTCAAATGCACGCTTTAAATCGGCAGCCATGGCATCCATCGCAGGACAACCTGTATAAGTTGGCGTGATAGTAACTTCTACACCATTATCGATGCGTTTCAAATTGCGCACCACACCCAAATCAACTAAAGTTAAAACAGGAATTTCCGGATCAACTACAGTATCGGCGATGGCCCACAACTCAGGATCGCGCTCGGCAGTATTTAATTGAATTGTCTTTGTCATACGTTCCTCCATTCAGCAAACACGCGGCCAACAAAATTGTTTCCGCGTGTCCCTTATTACCATTCACATCCGGGATAGGCCCTGGTGACGTATTGTAATTCGGCAATAATGTAACCGATGTTTTCTGTGTGCCGTCCGGTTCTGCTGCCTTCCATTTGCCAAGCGTTAACATCAGGTATGGTTAACGTAGCGCGTTGAATCACGTCTTTAACATGTTCCAACCAAGCAGCTTTCATTGCAGTAACATCAGGAATAATTCCGGCAGCAACTAACTCTTTGTCGGATTCCAACGTGGCAAATAAATCGTGTGTATACATCCACAATTCATCAATGCCGTGTTGCATACGTTTGTTACTTTCTTCTGTTCCATCACCCAAACGCAATGTCCAGTCAGTAGCATGACGCACGTGATAAGCTAATTCCTTAACAGCTTTACCTGCATAACCGGCTAAAGTTTCGTCTGTGCTTTTCAGCAACTCATTGCATAATGCGTAAGCGAAAACCGAATAATACAACTGACGAGCAACAGTCATTCCAAAATCACCGTTCCCTGATTCGCATAACAAAGCATTGGTGAATTCATGTTCGCGACGTTCGTATGCGTAATAATCTTCGTTCTTGCCACCATCCAATTGTCCTGCGTAAGAATATAAAACACGTGCCTGACCGATATAATCCAACGCAATATTGGACATGGCAATATCTTCTTCCAAAAACGGTCCGTTGCTGCACCATTCGGATAAGCGATGTCCAAGAATCAAATTGTTATCGCCTAAACGAACAACAAATTTGATCAGGGCTGAACTGGTTCCTTGACTCATGATGCGGGATTAAATGTGTTTAACTTCATTTGGAATGACATAGAATGTCGGATGACGATATGCTTTATCATTCGAAGGTTCAAAAAATGATCCCATGTCTTCCGGACTGGAAGCGACGATTGCATTTGAAGGTACAACCCAAAGGGCATTTCCTTCGTTACGACGTGTATATAAATCACGCGCATTCATGATCGCCATTTCTTTATCTGCAGCGTGAACACTTCCTGCATGCTTGTATGGAGTACCGGATTTGGCTTGTACGAATACTTCCCAAAGCGGAAACTGATTGTCATTTGAACTCATAGTGGTTGTGGTTTGGAGGTAACGGGAATTAAGCTACAAGGGTTTCTGATTTCTTGGCGTTCTTTTTCGCATAAGCATTCGCTGCTTCACGAACCCACGCATTTTCTTCATGCACTTTAACGTGGTGATTCAAACGCTGCTTATTGCAAGGACCATTTCCGCGAACAACATTATTGAATTCTTCCCAATCAATTTGACCGAAATCGTAATGGCCGCGTTCTGCATTCCATTTCAAATCCGGATCAGGGATGGTTAAGCCAAGGAACTCTGCCTGAGCAACAGTTTTATCAATAAACTTCTGACGCAACTCGTCGTTCGATTCGCGTTTAATTTTCCACTGCATGGATTGAGCAGAGTGCGCTGATTCTGCATCATGCGGCCCAAACATCATCAATGATGGCCACCACCAGCGATTCATTGCATCTTGCGCCATCGCTTTTTGTTCGGCAGTACCGCGACACAACGCCAACATCAGTTCATACCCTTGACGTTGGTGGAAACTTTCTTCTTTACAAATACGCACCATAGCACGAGCGTAAGGCCCATAAGAAGTACGCTGTAAAGAAACCTGATTCACAATCGCCGCTCCATCTACCAACCATCCCACTGCACCCATATCAGCCCAACTGAGCGTCGGATAATTAAATATGCTAGAATATTTTGCAGCGCCGGTATGCAATTGATGAATCAACTCTTCGCGACTAATGCCAAAAGTTTCACAAGCAGAGTACAGATACAACCCATGTCCTGCTTCGTCCTGAATTTTAGACAATAAAATTGCCTTACGACGCAAACTAGGAGCGCGTGTGATCCAATTTCCTTCCGGCTGCATCCCGATAATTTCCGAATGAGCGTGCTGCGACACCTGACGAATTAAATTCTTCCGATACTTTTCCGGCATCCAGTCCTTAGGCTCAATAAACTCCCCGCGATCAATCTTGGCCTGAAACTGCGCCTCTAATTCCATTACATTTTCCATAGTGCGAACGTTATGTTAAGGTTCCGTACAAATATAGCGAATACGGCGTCTTTTTGTTTCATGATAAATGTCAGCGCCCCGTATGATTTCCATTTTATTCCGGGCTCTGCACCAACTTCCTTCTAAAAATCGTAAAACGCCTGCCAGTGGCTTTTTCCGCTACTTTCTCACAACAATTCGTCGCATACTTTGTTCATCCTCGTTGAGAATCCTATTTTTGCGCGTAATTCAAATCATATTATGGCACGTTTTCATACGCTTCAAGTAAAAGATATTCAACGCGAAACCGCCGATTGTGTGTCTGTTGTAATGGATATTCCGGCTGCCTTGGCTTCCGAATTTCAATATAAACAAGGTCAGTACCTGACTTTTAAAGTGATGGTTAATGGTGAAGAATTACGTCGTTCGTATTCGCTTTGCAGCAGCCCGGTTATTGATAATGAACTGCGTGTGGCAGTGAAAAAAGTCGCCGGCGGTCGCGTTTCCACCTGGATGAACGAAGTCCTGAAAAAAGGCGATGCGTTAGAAGTGATGACGCCGATGGGGAATTTTTATTCCGACATGAATGCTGCAAACGCTAAGCATTATCAATTGTTTGCAGGCGGAAGCGGTATCACACCGATGTTCTCCATTATTAAAACGGCGCTAAAAAGCGAACCGAACAGCAATATCACTTTGTATTACGCTAACCGCGACGAAGCATCTACCATTTTTAAATCGCAATTAGACGCTTTACAAAGCAGTAACAGCAACCGTTTGAGCATACATTACATTTATGATAATGCTCCTGCCGGTCATGCGGCACTGTATTGCGGCATGATGGATCAAGCAAAGGTGAAAGGTTTGCTCGAAAATCACGGTGATTTAACCGGCAACTGCGAATACTTTATTTGCGGCCCCGGACCGATGATGGAAAACGTGAAGAACGTGCTAAACGATTTAAAAGTTGACACGAAAAAAATTCACATCGAATATTTCACGGCAGTTGAAGAAGCCGTAAAGAAAGCAGAAGCAGCAAGCACCGGCGGCAAGATCATGTCGAAAGTGACGATCATCATGGACGGCCAGGAATTGAATGTTGACTTATCATCAGACGGTCCAACAATTTTAGATGTAGCCATTGAAAATGATTTGGATGCACCGTTTGCTTGTAAAGGTGCCGTTTGCTGTACGTGTCGCGCTAAAGTGATGGAAGGTCAAATGTCCATGGACGCGAACTACGCACTTTCCGAAGAAGAAATTGAACAGGGCTACGTGCTTACCTGTCAAGCTCATCCGGCTACAGAGCGTGTGGTGGTGAGTTATGATGAGCCATAAATTGCGAAGAAAGGTACGCTAGTTTCTTGCGATCATCATACTTCGTTGGGCAATAACTCGATTATCGTCAAATCTTAGCAATATCAAATAAAGTCCCGTGTGTTCAGGCGTATAATTCCAACCCGTAGGATTGTACACCTCGTACAATTTTTGCCCGTTCATATTGAACACGGATATCTCGATGGGATAACAATTGGAAGGTAAATTATTCCAAAATTCAGCCTGTAACACAGAGTTCCCAATGTCGCAAAAATTGTGCATTTCCGCGTTGCCCACATTTAATGTGTTAACGTGAAAAAATATACTGCGATTATTTACTGACGATTGCGCAGAAACCCAAACTAATCCGCCGGGTGCGGCAGTCACCTGCAACGATTGGTTGTAAATTCCCAAAGTATCAGGACAATTAACGAATCCCAGACTGTTTAAATTGTTATCCAACTTAGTTATGCGGAAGGTATTTAGAAACGCTTTATTTACAGCATATATATACCCATCACCTCCTACTGCCAACGCCATATTGTAGTTCACATTAGCAGTAATAACTACTGAATCTATTACCGTTAGATCAAGTGGTGAAATTTTATAAATACAAGCAAATCCTGATTGCATAAACGCAACTTGAACGAAAAGATATAAGCTGTCATCGCTATATAAAACATCTGTAATTATATTATTTCCGAATGCCTTATGATGTGTAAAATCACCCGAGAAATCGAAACGATGAAGCTTGCCGTCGAAATTAACGGTATTAGTACTTGCGATGATACACGCACTATTTTGAGGAAAAATTTTAGCGTCAATAATTCGCTCAGGGCCATTGCGTGGATCAATTGTATCGGATGCTACTATATTAAACGCGGAGTCCACAACAGCCCCCACTAATCTGTCCGCGCCAAAAGCTAAATTCCAACTATTAAACGCGTAAATATTGCTGTGTGATTTATACGATACAACCGTCATCCAATTGGTTCCCGGCACATACAGAGAATCTATAGTTGAGCCATTTGAGTTGATAGATCTAACTTCAAAGCCCTCATTGATAATTTTTGAATGCGTTTGCGATGGTGTTAAGTTAAAGAAGGGCAAATCACAATTTGAAATAGTATCAAAGGGTTGTGAAGAATTACCGAAGACCGCTAAATCTAAATTAGGAAATGTAGAATCAGGTGCTGTTAAACTGTAATAAACAGTATCATTAAAACACTCCAAAAACCATGCGTCGCCTGTCCCTTGGTTAACACACACGGGAAATCCGTACCGATGAGAACTTAAAACGAATCCGTTTGTTGCATCAACGGTCATTAAAACCGGATATCTTCTGGAGCACGAATCAAATGTCCCTGCCAAAAAAAAGGTGTCTGCCAATTTTTGATGGCTAGTAACAACTTTGTCTTCCAGATGTGTTGTCCAAATAACCGCTTGAGCGTTCAAATGTTGCTTACTAATTACACAAAAGGAGATGACCAGTAAAATGTATGAAAGTCTGTTTAGAGCCATAAAAATCGGTTTATCTATATCGAGATACAAGTTAAACGCAACAAGACTTTTTAAAATCTTGGAATCAATAAGTGGTCTTAATTTACATGTAAGTGTGATAAAACACTTACACGACCTGACAATTAAACCTTAAATCTCGAAATTGTAGCTCCTTTATGCTCTCATTAAATACTTGCTACTCGGCATAAGTCAACTTTTGTGTCAACTTATTTTAGGACGATTAGCGCATCAACAAAAAAAGGGTCAACACTTGCCGACCCTTTTTTTATTTCATAACCGCGGTTACAATTTCGTTCCGTACGTGCGTTCACCGGTTAATACACCGTTTTCATCCCACATTTTCCATGTGCCGATTTTTTCTCCGTTTGCATAATGCATTTCCATGCGCAAACGACCTGCATCATCCCAGGTTTTCCAATCGCCGTTTTTTACACCGTTCTTATAATTGGCTTCACCGATTTTGATTCCGACCACATTCCAACTTTCCCATAAGCCATCACGCAAACCCGCCAAGAAACGACCGGCTTCCATTTTTTCTCCTGTTGCATAATAAAATATTGCTACGCCTTCTGCTTTTCCATTAATAATGTTCAGATCAGCCTTCTTTGCACCGTTCTCATACTTCTGAACAAATGCACCCGTAAATGCATTTCCATTGGCGTCCACATACAAGCCGTTCTTCAACTGAACTTCCTGTGCGATTGATGCGCTGAGCATTCCTACCAGAAACATCATCAGCATTGCTACCTTCTTCATACTACCTTCTTTATTTGAAGTGAAACATCCGTTAACTCCTATGAGCTTGAACGAATTTCACACCAAAAGGTAGCTTGGGCATAAAGTTTACGTAACGTAAAGTTTACAAACGAACTAAATAACTGATATTCAGTGTATTTAATTTACTAAACAAGATGAATTTGGGGGAAATTAACGCGCTTCCAAACTAACACTCACCTCGGGACGGTGATCAGGAGTATCTGCAATTACAGTTTCTCCTTGGTAAGAAACACAAGAAATTTCCAATGTATACGAAGCTGCAGGTAAATCAGGCAAGAAGAAACGTCCGTCAAAATCAGTGTAGGTAACGATGCTTGTTCCTTTCACGCAAACCTTTGCTCCTGCAAGCGTTTCCTGCGTTTGAGCGTCAGTTACAGTTCCGGAAACGAACATCACTGCGGGCCCTGTACCGTTAGCAAAGAGCGTCGCAGTGAGCAGAAAACCAAGTATGAACAGAGCTACATGTTTCACGAGAACAAAACTATTTCATAACTGAATTTTAACGATTTCCATAGCATTAAGTCCATATGAAGGTTATGTTAACTCGGAGTGATAACGACCTCCTTCAATTGGCTTCAAATCCGTATCTTCGTTAGCTTACAAAGCGATTTTTTGATCTTTAAATTAATATGTCGTTGAACGTGGCTGAAGCGAAAGCAAAATCTGGAAGTGTGCCGGTATCTACCGCATTAAAAGCATACGAGTTGTTATGCACAGCAAAGGCAATGGCCGAGCTGTATGAAGCCAACAAAGAAATTACGGCGAAATATGTTCACGCTACTTCACGCGGTCATGAAGCCATTCAGATTGCGCTAGGATTGCAACTTAAACCGCAAGATTTCTTATCGGCGTATTATCGTGACGATAGCATTCTGTTGAGTATAGGACTTACGCCTCATGACGTGATGTTGCAATTGCTTGCGAAACGCGATGATCCGTTTTCAGGTGGCAGGACCTACTACAGTCACCCGAGTTTAAAGCGGGATGATATGCCCAAAATTCCCATGCAAAGTTCTGCAACTGGTATGCAGGCGATTCCGAGTACAGGTGTTGCCATGGGTTTGCAATATTTGGAGTTGCAGGGATTAGCACCTGATTACAACGGAGAAAATCCGATTATGGCGTGTTCTTTAGGAGATGCGTGTATTACAGAAGGTGAAGTGGCGGAAGCCTTTCAAATGGCTGTGTTGAAGAAATTGCCCATTCTGTACATTGTTCAAGATAACGAGTGGGACATTTCTGCTAACGCGAAAGAAATTCGTGCGCAGGATGCGACAGAATACGCGAGAGGATTTAAAGGATTAGAAACTCGCACCATTGACGGCACCGATTTTTTCCGGTCGTATGAAACCATCCGTGATGTGATTGCAACAATTCGCAAGGAGCGTCGTCCATTTTTAATTCATGCTAAAGTTCCTTTGCTTAATCACCACACATCCGGAGTTCGTAAAGAATGGTATCGTGATGATTTGGAAGAAGCAGCGAAGCGAGATCCTTTTCCGAAACTGAGAAATCAGCTAATCATTAACGGCATCGACGCGAAAGAACTGGAGCAAATTGAACAACGTGCGAAAGCCTTGGTACAAAGTGATTACGAACAAGCACTAAAAGCAGAAGATCCGCGTCCGGAAGATTTGTTTACACACGACTTCGCTCCTACTCCGATCACAGAAGAAAAAGGCGTTCGTGAACCGGCAGGCAAAGATAAAACCGTGATGGTGGACAGCGCTTTGTTTGCAGTTCAGGAAATCATGGCTAAACATCCCGAGTCGTTGTTATACGGTCAAGATGTGGGTGGACGTTTAGGCGGTGTATTTCGTGAAGCGGCAACTTTGGCGCAAAAGTTCGGCGATAATCGTGTATTCAATACGCCTATTCAAGAAGCATTTATCATCGGGTCAACAGTTGGTATGTCTTGCGTTGGTTTGAAACCCATCGTGGAAGTTCAATTTGCAGATTACATCTGGCCGGGACTGAATCAATTGTTTACTGAAGTTTCCCGCTCCAGTTACTTATCGAACGGTAAATGGCCGGTAAGCATGGTACTTCGCGTTCCTATTGGTGCGTATGGTAGTGGCGGACCTTATCACAGCTCGAGTGTGGAATCTGTGTTGTGCAATATTCGTGGCATCAAAGTCGTGTATCCTTCTACCGGTGCCGATTTGAAAGGATTATTAAAAGCTGCTTATTACGATCCGAATCCTGTGATAGTATTGGAACACAAAGGTTTGTATTGGTCTAAAATCAAAGGAACCGAAGATGCGAAGACCGTTGAACCTGATGAAGATTACGTGATTCCTATCGGAAAGGCGCGCTTTGTGCAGGAAGCGGAAGTTTTGCAAAACGTAACCACGGTTACAATCGTTACATACGGCATGGGAGTGTACTGGGCAAAGAATGCTGCGAGGAAATTTGCAGATCGCGTGGAAATTCTCGACTTACGCAGTTTGTCTCCAATTGATGAGGAAGCGGTATTCGCAACTGTTCGTAAACATAGTCGTTGTATTGTGCTGACTGAAGAACCATACAACAATGGTTTTGCGCAAGCATTGTGCGGAAGAATCCAGAAATATTGTTTCGAACAGCTGGATGCTCCTGTGGAATTAATTGGTGCTGAAAACATGCCGGCAATTCCGTTGAACTCTACTTTGGAAGCGACTATGTTGCCTAACGCAGATAAAGTGGCAGCGGTTATCGAAAACGTGTTAGCCTATTAACATGATCAAGAATAAGTGGATCACCTTGACCTTCCTCTTTGCAGGATTAGGAATCGCTTTCTTTTTGGTTAAGCGGTATCGTGTACCTCCGAGCATTGACTTCCGCTCGATTGCATTAACCGACTTGGAGGGACAACAAGTTTCACTGAAGCAATTCGAAGGCAAAACCGTATTTGTGAATTTTTGGGCCACTTGGTGTCCGGATTGTTTGCGCGAGATGCCGTCGATTGCAGGTGCACGAAAACAACTGGATAGCTCGAAAGTGGTTTTTGTTTTGGTGAGCGATGAACCGATTGAGAAGATTCAACGTTACGTAGATACCAAAGGCATTGATGTTATGTATTGGAAATCCACGAAACCGTTTGGAGAATTGGGCATACACGCCATTCCGACATCGTATCTTCTCAATCCGCACGGGCGCATCTGTATGGAAAAAGTGGGCGGTTTTGACTGGGAAACACCCGATTTTATTGAGTTAGTTCAGGGTATCAGCAAAGGACAATAACGAAGTATCCTTTTCGTTACACCATTACTAATCCTTGTTTGCAACCGCTTAACACATCTTAACCAAGCTTTGCACGGTTTTTGTATAACTTCGTTAGACAGTAAATATCTACTATGAATAAGAAATTGAGAATTATACTATTTACGCTTCCTGTAATTTTAGGTGTAGGCGTTTACACTATTTTGGGAACGCGCTGTGCAGCTGCATTAAGCGGTCCTGAAGAAGCAAGAAAAGATAAAGTGATTCTGGAATTGATGGTTCGCGCGTTGAACTCATCCCATTATCGCCCTGTTGACATCAACGATGAATATTCGAACAAGGCATTTGATCTTTACATCAAGCGTTCCGATTTCCGTAAACAGTTTTTTCTGCAAAGCGATATCGACGACCTAAAAGCCAAGCATTACAATAGTTTGGACGAACAAGTAAAAGAACAGCGTTTCGATTTCTTTGATGAGTCATTGAATATTCTGAACGAACGAATTGCTGATAATCGTAAGACCTATGAAGAAATTCTTGCGGCTCCTTTCGAATTTGAAACAGAAGAAAGTGTAGAATTAGATCCTGATAAGCTGACTTTTCCTGCCGATAAGAAGGCTCAACGAGAATACTGGAGAAAGTACTTGAAGTATCAAGTATTGGCTCGTTTTGTGGACATGAAGAAAGATCAGGATAAGGAATTAACATCTGAAAAGAATCTTGATAAAGCGCGCAAGTCCATCATCATGGAAAAAGATAGTGCAGGAATTAAAGTAAAAACAACAAAGCCTGTAAAGTCTGATGTGGAATTGGAAGCCGAAGCACGTAAGAAAGTAAAAAAGAACCAGGACGATTGGTTCGATCGTTTGCAAAAACTGAAACGTGAAGATCGTATGTCGTATTACCTGAATGTTGTTTCCGGCATTTACGATCCGCACACTGAATTTTATCCGCCGAAAGACAAAGAGAATTTCGACATTAACATGTCCGGTCAGTTAGAAGGTATTGGCGCAACACTTCAAGAGAAGGACGGTAAAATTAAAATTACTCAATTAGTTCCCGGCGGACCTGCATGGAAACAAGGACAGTTGAAAGCCGGCGATATGATTCGGAAAGTGGCGCAAGGCGATAAAGAACCTGTGGACATTGATGGTATGCGTGTTGATGATGCCGTTAAATTAATTCGCGGTAAAAAAGGAACAGAAGTCCGACTGACCGTTGAAAAACCTGATGGTTCCATCATTATCATTCCCATTATCCGCGACATCGTGGTACTGGAAGAAACATTTGCACAAAGCGCAATCATCGAGCAGAACAAAAAGAAATTCGGTTATATCAAGTTACCTAGTTTCTATGCCGATTTCACGAAAGATAAAAGTGCAGGTCGCACTTGTTCTGAAGATGTGAAAGCAGAACTGATAAAGTTGAAAGGCGAAAAAGTAGATGGCGTAATGTTGGATTTGCGAGACAATGGTGGTGGATCATTATTTGAAGTTATTAAAATGATGGGGCTATTTATTCCACAAGGACCTGTTGTGCAAGTAAAAACCAAGAGCAACGGCGTTCGTGTTTATGACGACAACGATAAGAACACGATGGTGTACGACGGACCACTGGTAATTTTAATTAACGAGAACAGTGCATCTGCTTCTGAAATATTAGCTGCTGCGGTGCAAGATTATAAGCGCGGATTAATTGTAGGTTCTTCTACCTCATCATTCGGAAAAGGAACCGTACAGAATTTCTTTAATCTTGATGATTATAATTCAGGCAACAACGTTGATCTGGAACCATTAGGAGCCATCAAAATTACCATCCAGAAATTCTACCGCGTAAACGGAGGTTCTACACAATTGAAAGGTGTAACGCCTGACATTTTCTTACCGAACATGTATCAGTTTGTTGAGAATGGTGAGCGCGATCTGGATTATCCGATGGAATGGGATCAAGTACCAACCGCATCTTATGTGCTGTGGAAGAATGTTCCGGCTTATGATAACTTGAAAAAGAATAGTCAGCAACGTGTGAAAGATAATCCGTATTTCAATTTGATGAGCGAAAAGGCGCAACAGCTGAAGCGCGAGAAGGATCAAACGGAAGAACCGTTATCGCTGAAAACATTCATGGCTCAGAAGGACAAGCTGGATGAAGAAAATAAACGCTTTAAAGCACTGGAAGATCCGATTAAAGGCATGAATGTGCTGATGTTGACAGTGGACAAAAAAGCCTTGGGCAACGACACGGCACGCACTGCACGAAAGGAAGAAATGATCAAGAATTTGCAGAAAGATCCTTACGTCAACGAATCGGCGTACATGTTGAAAGAGATGAAATAACGAACAACGTATTTAAAAGTATAACGACGAGAATACATCAGCTCATCGTTTTTTTTCTTAAATCAAATTCGGAAAAAGAAGTTCTTGATCAACTTGTTTTTTCATGAAAGCTACTACCAATATTGGTAAGGATACTTTTGCAGGATACAGGTGATGATTTCCACCGTTTTTTGACCTTCAAGTGTACTTCGACTCACATTACCCAACATTCAAATTGCATCTTTACACAATACGTCACCAACACGGTTTACCTCTATATCGCTCGCGCCACAGGAGGTTCTGTGCATACAATGGATCAGGATTTAACCGACCTCGCAAAACTGAATGAAGGTGAAATTGTCACCATCGGGACGAAGAAATATGTGATCACGAATGGCAAATTTGTACTGCTTTCATCCCTGTAACAAAACCCTGCGGAATGCTTAATTTCGCACATGGATCAACCCAAATTGGCCGAAGCGGTGGTGAACCGCATGTTCGACAACGACTGGTTTAGTCAGTGGCTAGGAATTGAACGTATAGAAGTTCAACCCGGCCGTTGCGTTTTGCGCATGACTATTCGCAAAGAAATGCTCAACGGATTTGCTATCGCTCATGGTGGCATTACTTATTCTATTGCCGATAGTGCGCTGGCTTTTGCTTCTAACGGACACGGTCGGATGGCTGTTTCAGTGGAAACCAGTATTTCTCACACCGAGCCATTGCGTGAAGGTGATGTCATTACCGCAACTGCAGAAGAAATGAGCCTTTCAAACAAGATCGGCATTTATCACGTTCACGTAGAAAATCAAAAAAATGAAACCGTGGCTTTATTTAAAGGCACTGTATATCGCACCGGAAAAGATTGGTTTCCGGAAGAACAATAACACTCAATTACATCTACTATGACTAAACAAGCATATATCGTTGGCGGCATTCGCACCGCAATCGGAAATTTCGGTGGCACACTGGCTGCAGTTCGCACAGATGATTTAGCAGCACATGTACTTCGCGAATTGATGAATAAATATAATTCCGTAGATCCGTCAGCAATTAATGATGTGATTCTTGGATGTGCCAATCAGTCGGGTGAAGATAACCGCAACGTGGCGCGCATGGCGGTATTGCTGGCAGGACTTCCGGTAACAGTTCCCGGTGAAACAGTTAACAGATTGTGTGCTTCAGGTTTAACTGCTCCCATGGCTGCAGCGCGAACTATTATGTGTAACGAAGGCGATCTGATGATTGCAGGTGGCGTAGAAAACATGACGCGCGGTCCGTGGGTAATTTCGAAAACATCTACACCTTATGGACGCGATGCACAAATGTTCGACTCCAGTTTCGGATGGCGTTTCATCAACCCGAAAATGAAAGAAATGTACGGTGTTGATGCAATGGGTGAAACAGCTGAGAACATAGCAGATCGTGATAAAATTTCCCGAGCAGATCAAGATCAATTCGCGTTGTGGTCACAGCAAAAAGCTGCAGCTGCACAGAGCAAAGGTCGTTTCGCCAAAGAAATAACCACGGTTACTATTCCACAGCGAAAAGGCGATGCGATTGTTTTCTCGCAAGATGAATTTGTTAAACCCAAAACTACGTTGGAAGGATTAAGCGGATTAAAGCCTTCCTTCCGAAAAGATGGAACAGTTACTGCAGGAAATGCCTCCGGCTTGAATGATGGAGCGGCAGCATTGTTATTAGCTTCTGAAGAAGGTATGAAGCGTTTCGGCTTACAACCTTTAGCACGTATTGTTGCATCCGGTGTTGCGGGAGTTGAACCGCGCATCATGGGCATTGGCCCTGTTCAAGCCGCCAATCAGGCGTTGCAACGTGCAGGATTAACCATGAATGACATCGATATTATTGAATTAAACGAAGCATTTGCGGCTCAAAGTCTGGGTTGTACACGTTCATGGGGATTGGCAGATAATGATTCCCGCATTAATCCCAACGGAGGCGCTATCGCACTCGGACATCCCTTGGGCATGAGCGGCGCACGAATTCTGAATTCAGCCGCTATTGAACTTCACGAACAAAACAAACGTTACGCACTAGTCACCATGTGCATTGGTGTTGGTCAAGGTTATGCAGTAGTTATTGAAAAGTGCTGATATGGATGAACCGTTAACGCTCGCAAATTTTCGAACAGAGATGTCCGAAGCAGCTTTGTGGCGCGGTTATATGTATAATAAAAACGGTTGGGTGAAAGGCCCGCGTGAGTTGTTACCTGACTACTTTGAATACACGGTGCATGAAGTAAACACACACGCGGTAACGTTTAGTCGTGATGACGATACTTTTACTGATCTCTTTTGTACTTGTGATCCCGATAACATTTTGAATTGTCGGCATCTTGCTGCGGTGCTGTTTTTCATTGAAGCCGAAGAAAACGATTCAGTGTCAGAATCACTGAGTGGTACACATTTTACTTAAATTCGATTTATGGTTTACGAATTCAATGGTTTTATTCCGGTGGTACATCCATCATCGTTTGTTCATCCGCAAGCAGCTGTTACAGGAAATGTAATTATCGGTAAAGACGTGTATGTTGGACCCGGCGCAGCAATTCGCGGCGATTGGGGACAAATTATCATCAAAGACGGATGCAACATTCAAGAGAATTGCACCGTTCACATGTTCCCCGGAACAACAGTTACCTTACATGAAGGAGCGCATATCGGGCACGGAGCCATTATTCACGGCGCAACTATCGGTAAAAATGCATTGATCGGAATGAATGCTGTAATTATGGATGATGTGATTATCGGTGATGAATGTATTGTCGGCGCATTAACTTTTGTTGCAGGAGAAACACAAATTCCTGCGCGCAAAGTAGTGGTGGGCAATCCCGGTAAAATTGTAAAAGATGTTACCGACGAAATGATTGCGTGGAAAACAAAAGGAACAAAACTGTATCAGGAATTGCCTGCAGAATGCCACGCCACATTAAAAGCTGTTGAGCCGTTGCGTCGTCCACAAGTATTGCGACGTGAACAGTTAAGCAATTACGACACCTGGACTTCAGAAAAGAAAAAGAAATAACAACAGCTATGGAAAAGATTCAGCTTATTGCTATTGGCGTTTCGCTGGCCTTTCTGGCGTTCATTGCACGATTGATCGTGAAAGGCAAACTTCGTGAAGAGTATGCCATCATCTGGATCATTTGCTCGGTAGTGTTGATTGTGTTCTCCATCTGGAGATCAGGACTGGATGTATTGTCCAATGCGTTGGGCATATACGCGCCACCCAACCTTGTCTTTACCGGTGCCATTTTCGCGATATTGATTTATCTGCTGCATCTGAGTATTGTCGTTTCTAAATTGCAGGAACAGAACAAAAAACTCGCGCAGGACATCGCATTGATGAAAGAGCAACTGAAAAAGAAATAATGCGCTCTGAAGGTGAAATACTAGCATGCTATGTGTTGTCCGGAAGAACACCAACACAGCAGGTATTGAGTTTATACGAACAAGCTCTTCAACATCGCCCTATTACTTCAACATCCCAAGAATTACGACTTCAGCAAAAAGTGTTGAAATATCCTTTTTTGCTGCCATATGTAGATGGAGCACTCGCTTTAGGTAAATCACATCATCCGCTGCGCAGAAAAATAATTTACATGACGGCCATTGTTGAAGCACAAACCGACTACGTCGATTTGTTTTTGCCACGTCAACGTTCCAAAGCCTATATCATTATTGCCGGATGGCATGGTATTCGCGGCGTGTGGCGATACGTTGTAGGCCGCGGAATTTTATTGCTCTTATGAAATTTCTGACTAGCATAATCGCATGCTATTGTTCGCTGTTATGTTATGCAGAGAACGACAACATCGCGCACACCGTGTTTCTGATTGGTGACGCCGGTAACGATAAAAGCCCCAGTCTTTGTCTTCAACTATTAGAAAAAATGTCCGTAGGTAAACCGAATACGTCCTTTATCTTTTTGGGCGATAACCTTTATCCTAAAGGAATAAACGGCAAAAAAAGTTCAGAACAAAAACTACTTACACAATTGAACGCAGTGAGTAAAGTAGAAAAAGTTTTTGTTATTCCCGGCTATCACGACTGACTGGCACAAGCCCCACGAGGGAAAAAAGCTATCATGCGCCAGCAACTTTTTGTGGACTCCGTATTAAAAATGCGAGCGCAACAATTATCGAATAACGATCATGGTGGATTTTATCCTAAACAAGGAAAACCGGGGCCGTTCACAACGCACTTAAGCAAACAACTGCCGGCAATAAGCACAAAGCGACACAATGGCTCATGAATTACACACCGTTTCAAGTATTCCGTTTACTTGGCGCCAACAGTGTATTATCTCAAGAAATGAAACACCCACGTTATAAAAAAATGCGTCGTGATTTATTGCGCATTATTGAGGAATACAACAATATTATTTACACCGCCGGACATGATCACAACTTGCAATATTTTCAAATGTCGCGTAACAGACATTTCATCTTAGGCGGATCAGGAAGTAAAATGTCGAAGTTCCACAATACGCCATTCGTCATGACGCATTCCAATGACACGAAGCCGGTATTTTTTAGAATTGAGTTTTTGAGCAATGGTCAATTTCATATTTACATGACCACAGTGCCGGAATGGAATGTAAAAGTCAATTAGTCTTCGTGACCTTTTACATTTTTCAGTTTACCATTCTGCCACATATACTCTTCACGTTCTTGTGCGTTCTTTGCAGAATCGCTGACTTCTTTAGTTTCTAGTCGCACTAGATCGGGCTGGCCGGCATTAATCCAAGCGGTGTACCAAATACTTCCGATCATAATTATTGAAGCACGCATGCGTCGTTCTACCATACCGTTCAGCATATTGCTGTATTCCTTGCTGTAATCGCTGCTGTACGTTTTGATCGTCGCATTACCGCGATTTTCGAATGCATACTTTTTATCAGCAGGTGTTTTTGCATTTAATTGCGCTTCGAACAATAGCACAGAATCCAACGCATTATGACTTGCACGTACGACGTCCCATGCTCGCATTAAAGGCGATTCGATGTAAGTAGCTTTCCCAACAAAGTAGTCGTAACTATCCGCATACAGTTCCGGCACACGCGATTCCCAAAAGCCGTGAATACCGCGCTGATTAGTAAACTGACCGTTATAATTTTCTGTGGTGTGTAACGGCACGTGCGCATCACCGATATAGTGCCCGATTTCTGCGGAATAGCGTAAAATTTTATCGACGTTTCCTTCGCGAAATGCATTGGTCAGGCGCAACGTCATGACATCAATCCACCACGGCACAATGCCATAAGCGTTCAAAGTGTCTTCCGAATATTTGGCGACAGCTTTGTTCCAGAACTTCGGCACAGAGTCGAACGGATTCGGTCCGTAATGATCGATATCGATATAATGACGCGGAGCTTCACCTTCCACCGAATAACGGCGTTTATCAGGATCTACCGAATGTTCCGTGATATACTCGATATGTTTTTTATAGAAGCCGATCATTTCCGGGGGCAACGTAAAAACCGCCATACGATTAATTCGCTTATGACCGAAGAATCCCCAAGAATGTGCAGGTTGCGAATCGGGCAAGAAAAACAAGACAGCACCAATAACCAGTGCCGACGAAACGATCCATTTCCAACTTTTACGCATAGCTCAAAGATACGTCAAACGACGCATTCGCGTGTTAAGCGAACATCACGTAATATCTTTTTGCGGTGAATAACTTTCCTATTCACCGCATTTATTGCGGTATTTAATCGCATAACTACTGCAAAATAATTATTTTTACCGTAAATTATGCGGTGAATAATGTACATCTATCAACATAAAAACTGGCCCGATTTATATTGGGACGAGCAGCACATTACCCGTGAACTCCTTACCATTCGCCATCAGCAAGGCAAGTTGATCGGAAAAATGAACGCCTTGGGATTTGAATTGCAAGAGGAGGCGCACGTCGAAATGCGCACCATGGACATTGTAAAATCTTCAGAAATTGAAGGCGAATTGCTGGACAAGCCCGAAGTCCGATCTTCTGTTGCGCGACAACTTGGCTTGGATTTTCCCGGACTTGTTCGCTCCTCAAGGCAAGTGGATAGTCTCGTGAATATGATGCTAGATGCCACCGAAAATTTCGATAAAAAAATAACTCAAAGTCGTTTGTTCGGTTGGCATCGGTCGCTGTTCCCCGACGATTATAGTGGTGCGTACAAAATAGTAACCGGAAAATGGCGGGATGATTCAACCGGCCCCATGCAAGTGGTTTCCAGACCATTAGGTCGTCAACGTGTGCATTTTCAGGCGCCGCCGGCAATAGTTATTCCCAAGCAAATGAAATCATTCTTGCAGGAAGTCAATACATCGCACACTGATTGGATCATAACTTCAGCATTGGCACACATTAAATTTCTTACAGTTCATCCATTTGATGACGGCAATGGGCGTATTGCACGAGCTCTTACTGATCTTCTTTTGGCGCGATCTGACGGCCAGTCTAAACGTTTTTATAGTATGTCAGTGCAAATACAAAAAGAACGCAAACTTTATTACGACATACTCGAGCAAACTCAAAAGGGATCGCTAGACATAACGGAATGGATGGATTGGTATTTGGGATGCCTGCAACGTGCAATAGCCAATTCAGAAGAACTGTTACACGCCGTTATTTTCCGTCACGATTTTTATTTGAAACACGCAACGCATTTAAACAATGAACGCCAACGTAAAATGATACAAAAGGTGTTGTCGGGATTTGAAGGAAACATCACCACACAGAAGTGGGCGAAAATCTGCAAGTGTTCGGAAGACACCGCGTTGCGCGACATACAGGAGCTCGTTAAGCACAACGTCTTAATCAAACTTCCTCAAGGCGGACGCAGTTCAGCTTATGAGTTGAATAGATTAAATATAAAATAACGGAGTTGCAGAACTTAGAATAGATCTACTTTAACACCACCAATGAATCACCTTGCAACACGGGAATAACAGTAGTTAAATCGGGTTGTAGGCAATAACGGATATCATCCTTCAAATTCAGTCGTGCTAAACGTTCTTTATGCGAAGCCCGCGCTAAAAACTTCATCGGATCTTTTTCAGCCATCTGATACAGATAGTTCAACGCCAAGCATCCATCGCCCAAACGATAATCCGGACGACGCTTGATGAGCTCTGCTGTTACTGCACCTGCAAATAATGAATCTTCCAGATTGAAACGATTCTTCCAACCCGAACACAACAACAACACATTGCTATTTTGTTCATGCAACCAATTGCACAGTGACGTGATGTTGGTAAATGCACCTACCACAACCATCTTAGCATTGCGCGCTGCTTCTATAGCTTGCGTTCCATTAGTAGTAGTAAGTGCAATTGTTTTTCCCGCCAACGAAGGATCCATGTAGTCGAATGGTGAATTGCCAAAGTCGAATCCTTCTACTTTAATGGCATCACGTTCTGCTCCTGCCAAAAAACCCTGATTTTGCAAGGCTTTTGCCTCCTCCACAGTAGCCACGGGTATAATCCGTGCAGCTCCGTTATGCAAAGCTGTGCAAATTGCCGAAGTTGCACGAAGTATATCAATGACCACAACAATACTGTCTGCATCTGCATACACAGGATACAACGCCGGAGAAAAACAAGCGTCTATTTTTGGCGGTTTCTGTTCGCTCATAAAAAAGTTTACTTCTTCAGGAACGGAATTTTCACTACCACAGCCTTCAACGCCTTATCACGCACCTTCACATAAATTTCAGTGCCAACTTTTGCATGCGCTGTTGTCACATAACCCATACCTATACCTTTTTGCAACGTAGGAGATTGTGTGCCGGAAGTAACTTTCCCTATCACGGTTCCTTGTGCATCAGCAATTTCGTAATCATGACGCGGAATACCACGATCAATCATTTCGAAACCAACTAGCTTACGGGAAACACCTTTTTCCTTGTGCTCCAACAATATTGACTTATCAATAAATTCTTTATTGAATTTTGTGATCCAGCCTAATCCCGCTTCTATTGGTGATGTAGTGTCATCAATATCATTGCCGTATAAACAGAATCCCATTTCTAAACGCAACGTATCGCGCGCTCCCAAACCAATCGGCTTGATTCCGAATTCAGCTCCTGCTTCAAAAATGGCGTTCCAGATGGTTTCAGCTACTTCGTTATCGAAGTACACTTCAAATCCACCGGCACCGGTATAACCGGTATTCGAAATCAACACATTGTCCACTCCTGCGAATTTGCCTTTCTTAAAGTGATAGTAAGGCACTTCCGACAAATTAATATCCGTCAATTTCTGCAAGGTTTCCAATGCCTTCGGCCCCTGTACAGCCAATAACGACGTGCGATCTGAAATATCCTTCATCTCTACACCAAATGTATTGTGCTTGGAAATCCAGTTCCAGTCTTTCTCGATATTGGACGCATTCACCACTAACATGTACGACTTTTCGTCAATGCGATAAACAAGTAAATCATCTACAATACCGCCATTACCATTCGGCATGCAGGAATACTGAACACGACCATCGAACAATTGTGTTACATCATTCGTAGTTACGTATTGAATCAAATCCAACACTTTATCGCCTTTCAAAATAAATTCACCCATGTGCGAAACATCAAATACGCCTACTCCATTGCGCACGGTGTGATGTTCTTCATTTAGCCCGGCATAGGAAACCGGCATGTTATATCCTGCAAACGGAACCATCTTGGCTCCTAATTGAATATGGGTAGCTGTTAAAGCAGTGTTCTTTAATGTTGTTGTCTCTGACATGATGTATTTTTTAGAAGTCCAAATTTACGTTTATTCCTTGCTCCCTTGCGTCATTCGCTGAAACAATTCCAGATACTTATTCTTCCACACACCCACAGAATACCGTTCTAAAACTGTTTTGCGGGCTTGCTTTCCCATTTCCTTGGCCTGCTCCGGATGTTCAATCAAAAACTGAATTGCCTTTACCCACTCGTCTTCCGTATCAGGCAGAAATCCATTAACGCCGGCGGTTACAATTTCAGTGTTCACACCAACAGGCGACATCAAAGGAGGTACTTCCATGGACATATACAGCAATCCTTTTAAGCCGCATTTTCCTTTCGTCCATTCATCATCCGGCAAAGGCATTAATCCTACATCGAACTGACTCAACTGCTCCAATTCCACTTGTGGTGTCCATGCAACTCCGGTAATATCCAAATCCGTATTCCGATAATTCCCATCGCCTACTACGCGAAACTCAACACGATTGCCGTATTGCGCTTTAATCCGTTTTAACGCAGGAACTACAACTTCAAAATGTTTAATAGTGGTAATGCTTCCACTCCAACCAATCACAAATTTACTTTTCGTGTTTTGCGGTAGTGGCTTATACCATGCTGTATCCACTGTACTGGGGATAATCGTCACATCATCATTAAACGTACTCGCATAATCCGCTAAGTACTGATTACCGGCAACAACGGCATCTGCAAGGCCAATCAGATTAGAAGTTTTGGCAGGATTTTTCAACCAACCAATCAATTTATTCGCATCCGACACATCCAATCTCCATAAGGCATCATCAAAATCATAAATCACCGGAACATCCAAATCGCCCAATGCTTCTTCAAAAAACGTATTGCCAGTTAACAGTGCTTCGCGCACAATAAATACCAAATCGTAGGAAGCAATATTTTTCAAATCACGTTTACGATGCGCAAGTGATTTTTGATGAATAAGAAATTTCTTCCAGTAATGACCTTTGGTATAAAGCACGGCATCGTCTTTCTCGTTAATGAAATACGACAACGTACACTCGAACCCGTGATCTCGCAAATGATCGAGATACTGCTCAATACGAAAGCGTTGATTGGGCGCCCTTCCCGGACGATGTGAAGCAACCACAAGCACCTTTCGTAACGACATATCGCGAAAATACGAAGCCTTTTTTCAATTCAGTCACTTCTTCCCGCTTTGGCGCGTCCGTTCTATAGAACAAAACGTATGAATATGTTAACTTTACCCCGTGCTAAATCTCAACGAAGGATATACCCCGCGATGGATCGTATGGCTCATTGATTTGGGCATTGTCGTCCTGAGTTTATTGGTGGCGTTCTTGCTACGTTTTGACTTCAGCATACCTCAAGTTGAAATCAACCAGTTTCCGATTCTAATTCCTACAGTTCTTGCTATACGCGGCGCAAGTTTCTTAATAGCCCGCATTCCATGGGGAATTGTGCGTTACACCGGACAACGCGATGCCATTCGTATTCTGATTACAGTTTTGGGCGGCTCTGTTTTATTCTTGGTGCTGAACCAAATTACGGTTCGGACAGCATTACAGATCTATATTGTTCCGCATACTATCATTGCCATCGAAGCGCTTACGACAACGTTTGCCATGATCAGTTCCCGACTGATTTTTAAATCGTTGTGGATGGAATACAAAAACCCGAATCGTGAGAAACGCAGCGTACTAATTTTTGGTGCAGGGGAATCGGGTATTATTACGAAACGTACACTGGATCGTGACGCGGGAACGAAATACAAAGTGTTGGGTTTTATTGATGATGATCCATCGAAAGTGGGTAAAAAATTAGAAGGTGTTACTATTTACGGAACGGAAAAATTGCCCGACTTATTGAAAAGTAATGATGTGGCGCATGTCATCATTTCCGTTCAGAACATGCCTGCTGCACGCAAACAGGAAGTCATTGAATTGTGTTTGAAATACAACGCGAAAGTTCTGAATGTTCCTCCGGTCAGCAATTGGATTAATGGCAATTTAAGTTTCCGTCAAATTCGTAAAGTGAAAATTGAAGAATTGATGGAACGCGATTCGATTCAGTTGGATGAGAATAACATTCGCGCGCAGATTCACGATAAAACCGTGCTGATTACGGGAGCTGCAGGATCTATAGGCAGCGAAATAGCGCGACAGGTAGCGTCTTTCCGACCGGGACATTTGATTTTGTTGGACCAAGCAGAGTCGCCCTTGTACGAATTGGAACTGGAATTGAAAGATCATTTTCCGGAACTTTCTTTTGAGGTGGTGATGGGCGATGTGCGGAATACAGAGCGGATGGAAAATGTGTTCCGTACGTTTCGTCCCGAGTTGATCTATCACGCTGCTGCATACAAACATGTACCGATGATGGAAAATAATCCATCTGAATCGATACTGACGAATGTGCTGGGAACCCAGATCTGCGCGGATTTGGCGGTACAATACGGTGCAAAAAAATTCGTAATGGTTTCTACTGATAAAGCGGTGAATCCTACAAACGTGATGGGCGCCTCCAAACGAATTGCGGAAATGTATGTGCAGTCGTTAAACGCGGTGCGTACTACCACGAAATTTATCACTACTCGTTTTGGAAACGTCTTAGGTTCACAAGGATCTGTAATTCCACGCTTTCGTCAACAAATTGAAAACGGCGGACCTGTAACCATCACGCATCCGGAAATTACCAGATTCTTCATGACCATTCCCGAAGCCTGCCGATTGGTGTTGGAAGCGGGCTGTATGGGGCAAGGCGGGGAAATTTACATTTTCGATATGGGCGAGTCGGTGAAGATTAAAGATCTCGCGGAGAAAATGATTCAACTCTCCGGACTGGAACTGGATAAGGATATCAAGATTGTATATACCGGTTTACGTCCAGGAGAAAAGCTGTACGAAGAATTGCTAAATAATTCGGAGAATACGTTACCGACGCATCACGAAAAAATAATGATTGCCCGTGTTACGGAATATCCTTATGACGAAATGAAACAACAATTAAAAAAATTAATTGAATTATTCGATGATCAGGATAACGTCGCCATTGTTAAACAAATGAAACAAATGGTACCCGAATACATCAGCAATAATTCTGTTTTTGAATCATTAGATCAGAAGTAACGTGAAGAAGCACCGCACGCCCATTCAAATTCGTTTTAAGGATGTAGATGCCCTTGGGCATGTGAACAATGCGAATCATTTGACCTATTTTGAAACAGCACGAATTGAGTATTTCCGGGAAGTAATTGCAGTACCAATTGACTGGGAAACAGAAGGTATGATTTTGAAACACCAGTCGGTGGATTACAAAAAGCCGGTGTTACTGAAAGATAAAATTGCCGTGGACACCTGGTTTGTACGCGCGGGCAACACCAGCTTTGAATTGCATTATGCGCTGATGCGTTTAAACGCCGACGGTACGGAAACCGAAATGGCAGGTGGAACTTCCGTTATTGTATGTTATAATTACAAAGAACAACGCACAACACCCGTTCCGAAAATTTGGGTGGAGAAGATGAGTTAGCGGTTTATAAGATAGGTGGTGGTTTCAACTCCCGAAGCATAGGGACTCCACCACCACATCAACTATAACTCTTAAGGACTTACTAAATTCAAACTAATATTAAAGTAAAGCGGGTTCGTCAATTGGTTGACCATGACATAAGGAGCGTCACTTACCAACCCAAAGCCGCGATAAATTTCAGCTCCATCCACTAAACGATCTACATCATAACGGTAGTTGATGCGATATCCGGCCTGAACAGAAACCCATACAAAACTCTTAAGCGAGAATTCATACATCAAGCGTAAACGAATTTCCCCGCGACGTATTTCCATATCCTCACGACGCATATCAATGTTTGCCGTTGGTTCGTTAGAGCGCCACAAACGATAACTCTGCCCTTCCAATTCGTAACCGGCAAACACCATATTGCGACTGTTAATAGTGCGACGCACATGCGCACGTGCAGGGAATAAAATTTCAGTGCCCCACTTATTCGCAGCGTCGGTCCAGTTGTATAACACAATCGGAATGTAATTCAGTTCGCCTACACGATAGGTTCTGGCTACACCTACACCCCATTGTTTGCGCTCGCTCGGACGTTTTCCCCAAATAGCAGCAGCAGAATATTTTAAATATTTCGCCGGCATCAATTTCGATAATTGAAAATCACCGCTTAAATCAGCCGATCCCTGGAACAACAAAAATTGCTTATCGTTCAACGGTTTGAAAACCGTGGTATTGATGCCCATGGTGCGCAACCCGTAATTTCTTAAGGAAGTCAGCATGGGATTGGACAGCTGTTCTGGATTTTTGAATTCGTATTGTTGTTCCCAATAATTCGCACCCAACTGCCACACTAAACTGGTTTTGGAGATCACCGGAATATTGCAACCCAAACGCAAGCCATGCGAATAGGCTACTTCACCGGTATCAGGATTGAAATTACCCCAAGGTGTTGCAGCTGCTTGCGAACGCAGGGAATCTGCGATGATTTGATAACCCATTTGATAATCGTATCCTACGGAAATCAATTTTGCAGGACTCAATCCTTCTATTTTCGGGCTGCAGAAACGTTTTGCTCCATCGTCTGCAAAACCGACGTTATCATATTGACTGTAATCTTCATCTTCTCCTGCTTTAGCCGTGTCAACTTGCGCAAAAGAATGTTGCGATAATAGGATCAGTCCGCAGATCAATAAAGAATGCTGCAGGTAAGCGGGGTAGCGTTTTAACATAAATTTATTTCTTAACGACGAGGCGTTTCCAGATGTCGGTTCTTCCTAATGCGGAAACTCCAATATAACCGCGAATTTCCAACGTGTTTTCGTCGGTCATTTTAATGGTGCAGCTGTAGGTACTTCCATTCAACGGATCGTAGATGGTGCCGTCAGCCCATTCATCTTTCCCTTTGTATACGAAGTCTTTCAGCATACGGTATCCTTTCAAAGGCACATTACGCAAACTCGGATCGGGGTTGTTCTTATCGGTTTTAGGTTGATTGGTTTCCGGATCGATGGGCTCTTTCAACCACACTATTTTCCCATAATATTTCGAACCGATTTTTTCCACTTTCACGCGGGCACGTCCGTTACTGGGCTCCCAAACACCCAACAAACGATCACCGTCTTTGGTGTCTTGCACAAATCCCGAAAACAATCCCCCGAAGAGGATAACGACCATGGCAACAATAAACTTTTTCATTCTTTATAGATTTTAGTTTGACGAATAAGATCTGTTATACAAATTGTATTCCCAAATTTCGTTTACCGGTAAGTAAGTTCAAATTCAAATGTGCCTTTGAAGGTGATATCGGCTTCAATATCCGCTGCTACGCCGGCATCCACGACAATATAAAACTGCTTTTCCTTAAAGAAATCATCCGCTTTTGCTTCCGTTGACGGCGCTAGTTTCACCGAAGTTGAACCTGCTGCAACCGGATTCAATACCGCCAATTCTACCATCTTAAGTTCAGGATTATCACCGGCTAAACTCACCACGAAAGAATTGATGCCATCGAAATTCGCAGAATCTGCAGCCGTAATTTGAGCAGATTTCAACACTGCTCCGGTAATTTCCGAACCTTCTGCATACTTATCGCCAAGAATAGATTTTAGATCTACCGCGTAAGTGTATTGCGCAGGATTAGAACCTTCAAACAAAGGTCCGCTCAGCGTAAATTCAACATTCTCGATTTTGAGCGTTGTTTTTTCACCACCGCCGCAGCCGGCAATAACAACGACCAATAACAATAAGGTGCTCTTTAGAATATTTTTCATGCTGCAATTTATTAAAAATCAGGCAGAATTATGGTCAAAGCACTATACATTCAGTTGTGCGGCAATCCGTCGTTGCCTGTAATTTTCGATCGGTTTGACCACGTAATAATACAACAGAATCGCGAACAAAAAACTGGAAACGACACAAGCTACTCCGAACCAAGCCATGTGTTGCGTATTCGTGAAAAAATATTGGCGCCACAAAAACATTATAAAGTGATGACTGATGTATATCGGAAAGGACAATTCCCCGATCCAGCGATCCCATTTTACATCTTTGGAAATCAAAAAAATGAACGGCAATGACGCCCAGAAAATCAGGTAGAATACCCACATGCGCACCGGCTCCTTCATAAAATCAGCATGTGGATAATAAACGACTAAAATCGGAATGAGTAGCCACAAACCTTTCAGCACATTCTTATTCCATTGTTGTTCTCGAATTTCACGATACACGAGATACGCTAAACTGCCGGCAAGAAACAATGCCAACTCGCTTGGAAAAAATCGGTACGTCCACGGATCGTAATACAAAAAATGCTGATGCGACAAATAATACCGCAACACCAAAGCGCCTAATAAAATGGACAATTGCACAAACCATTTTGAACGCAGGATAAACGGCGCAACTATGTAAAACGTCAACTCCACACCTACTGACCAAATTTGTGGGACCAGCAAAAACTGAAATACCATCGGTTTGGTTCCATATGGATCTGTCGTTGGATATAACATTCCTGTTTCGCGGTTGAGTCCAGCAAATAACAACCAATCTGCACCAATTAGCAACACATTCGCGGCAATCAATTCGATGATGGTAATCGTGCTTAATTGATCCCATTGTGCAGTCCAGAAGTAGAGGTAAAATTGCTTATCAAAAAACAGCAATCCGCATAAACTAATAAGCAATGAAAGCAACAAACAAACCCAATACGCAGGATAAATACGAATGAAACGACTTGTCAGAAATAACTTGTATGAACCTTTGCCCGATTTGTATTTTTCATTCAGGATCATCGCCATATAAAATCCTGAAATCATGTAAAAGGCTTGTACGGCAACAGTTCCGCCTACCAAACGTTCACCAAAAATGTGATACGAGTGATACACCACAACGGCCAACGCCAATAGTGTGCGGATGGATCCCATTACCCGTGAACCGTTTCTTTTTTACCGTAGCGAGCAATTACCTCAGCTTCGTATTCCAGAAATTCCTTCCAACGTTTATCGACATCCACACCTCTGCCGTATTGACGCGCGAAGGTGATGAACGTAGTATAATGTCCTGCTTCGCTGATCATAAGTTCACGATAAAACGTTGCCAGTTTTTCATCTTTAATGTTTTCCGATAAAACACGAAAACGCTCACAGCTTCTCGCTTCAATCATCGCTGCAAATAACAAACGATCTACCAACGTTTCTTCTTTACCTCTATTTGGAATTTTAATAAAGTGCAACAACTCATTCACGTAATCATCTTTTCTTTCTTTCCCGAGCACGCAACCTCGCTCAATAATCAAATCGTGAACCTGTTGAAAGTGCAACATTTCTTCCTGCGCAATTGCCGACATTTCTTTAACTAAATCCGAATATTCTGGATAGTGAATAATTAAAGAAATTGCATTAGAAGCAGCCTTCTGTTCGCAGTACGCATGATCGGTAAGAATCTCGTCGATATTACTTTCCACGATATTTACCCAACGCGGATCGGTTGCCATTTTTAAGCCCAACATATTATGCTAATTCTGTGGTGTAACGTCTCATTAATGGACCACTGGATAAACTGGTTATTAATGCCATGATCACCAGCGCAACAAAAACTGTTTGTGAGATTAATCCCGCATCGTATGCTAATGTTCCTAGAATAATTTCCATGGCGCCACGGGCATTTAGTCCAAATCCGATAGCCATGGAAGAACGATGATCAATTCCCGCCAATCGTGCCCCAATTCCGGCGCCTGCAACTTTCCCGACAAATGCCAACACTAAAATGATACTTACTGTTAACCAATCGAAATGTTCAATAAAGTTGACTTTCAAACCGATGGAAACAAAAAATAACGGCGCAAAAAAGTTGGTTACAAATTGGTGAATGATTTCGCGCGCTTGTTCACGTAAGTGCACGGAGTCACCAATAGCGATTCCGGCTATGAATGCGCCCAAAATGGCGTGAATGTGAATACTTTCTGTAAACGCTGCACTAAACATGCAGACACTCATACATAACGCAAGCACTCCACCCGGCCATGATAGTTTGGTCTGTACCCATGGCAGTGCTTTGTCAATTAATTTTCTTCCTACAAACAGCATGAACGCTCCAAACGCAAGAATAGCAAAGACTGTAGTCCATACGCTCATGTGTTCTGCACCGTTCTTTCCGGCATAACTTAATATGAATGAAAATACCAACCAACCGATCAAATCGTTAAACATGGCAGAAGCAATGATGATCATGCCTATGTTCGTTTTGAAAAGATTCAAATCCATTAGAATGCGAGCAATAACCGGTAAGGCAGAAATAGATAGTGCTGTTCCAAGGAAAATCGGAAAGATGTATCCTTCACTTTGCGCTGTTGTTAATCCGAACCATTCCGGTTTCCACCAGGCAATCGCAAAACCGGTCGTGAAGGGAATAATCATACTTCCTAAACCTGTAGTTATTGCAGCTTTACCCTGACGCAAGACGACAGGCAATTGCACTTCCATTCCCGCAACAAACAACAGTAGAATTACTGATAAGCTAACTATACCATCGAGCGCAATGCTGAAATGAGAATTGGTTTTAAGTGGAAATAATGTATTAAATAAATCGGGGTGAAATGTTCCCAAAATAGTTGGACCTAATGCAATACCAACAAGTAACTCTCCCATTACTACCGGCATTTTCCAGCGTTTGCCCAACTCCGCAACAATACGCGAAAGTATCAGCATAGTACCTATAGCTAACAATAGCGCAACTAAATCAGTATTACTGAGTTTCTCCATTATATAGACTCGTTAACGCGCGAGTGAACAATCAACACATTGCAAGGAAGATCTTCAAGAATATATTCGATATCGTGTGTGAAAATGCGATCGATGATTCCTAATTTCTGATCAGGAGAATTCACAACCAATAAATTCGCTTTTTTCTGTTCAGCGTAATGGCGAATAGCATACCCCGGTTTTCCTGAAATTGTTTTTTCACAAATTTCCATATCTCCTTGTCGCTGACAGCGAGTAACGATAGCATGCACGCGCTCCAGTTCTTCCGCTTTGTTTTCTTTTTTAATGCGTGTCATTTCTCCTGCAGTGGCTTCATCGGCCATGGTCATCGCTAATCCCGGTTGATGAATTTCCGTTACCACAAATACATCCGCAGTTTGAACACATTTACCAAAATAAACCGCTGTATTAATTGTATGAACTGTTTTCGGATTTTCTACACCATTCACGACCATCTTCTTAAATCCGGTACCATCCTTGGAAGGATCCGTTAACAAGAGCACTGAACATTTTGCTTTACGAGAAATTTTTCGAGCAACAGAACCCAGATAATATTGAAGCAAAGACTCCTTCTTCATTGCCCCTAAAATGAGCAAATCTACTACATTAAGTTTGCACAAATGCAAAAGAGAATCCACAGGATCTCCGTCGTTCCATAGAATTCTGTACTGGTCTTCTTTCAGTTGAAGTCTGGTAACCAAATCATCCAACTTCGATTCTTTGTTCCGTGTGCGCTCTCCGATATGTATCAGTAACAGTTTGGCATTGCAGACTTTTGCCAGTAGCGCACCTTCTGTAACTATCGCTTCCAATCGTGGAGAAAATGCAACTGCAACAGCAATTGTTTCGAACGGATAAGACGCGCGGCGCTTGAGTTTGGAATAATCCATGAGCGTTTAGTGTAAAGTGAGACAAATATAGGTGAAACATGATGCTCTGCACTTACTAACAATCGTCTTTAATAAATTGAAAACACGTCATTACCTGATCACAATCAGCTGATGTTATGACCGTGCTCATGATAATATAATTTTTGGGTCTGCAGTTTTGTGCTGTATTAATCAGAACACGCCCTCTTATGAAAAAACAAGTAACTCTTGCTGTATTGCATCTCTTATTAGGTCTGATGACAGCGAACGCACAGGCACCAACGTGCCAATCCAACGTGCCATTCTGGCAAGTCAACTTAACCGGACAGCCGCAAGGCATCGTGTACATTCCCTTGCATAGTCGACAAGGAGATTGTTGTACGGATGCCAATTGTACATCCATTGAAGTAACTCTGGACACCGGCGCTGCAATGATTGAAATGGGATTTGACATAGTCAACCATCCTAACCAAGCTATACCAAGTGGTTCCTTACGTTATCAGGTAAATTGCGGCCCGCAGACCTTACCGGGTGTTCCTATTTGTATTTCAGGAGTAGGACCACACTATGTTACGTTTTGTAAGCCCGGAAATAATCCGAATGCTTATTATATACGTTCTATAGCGAAGCCGACATTTCCGAAGCCGGATAGTGTTCGCGTAGGATGTTCAACTCCACTTGTCCTGTTGGGTATGATCGATCAAATCGGCAACCGTCCCACATGGAATTCTATTTTTCCAGGCCCTGCGGGAGCATTTAATTCTTGGTTAAATACTACTCAAGGAGATACAGTAATTTATACACCACAGAATAGTACAGTTCCTTTTGTGGACTATTTGGTTTGTGGCAACCCTATTGCGACGATTTGCGGATATGTAGCGGTATGCGATACTGTCCGTGTATACAATTTTGAACAACTAATTCCGAGCGCGTCACCACAGGTAGGACAATTTTGTGTTGGAGGACCCGGAGTAACCTTCACCGGCTCTGCAACAGGGGGAATTGCTCCGTATTCATTTATATGGCGAAATTCTTCGCTTGGTGTGGAATCAACTACAAACACATTTTCCACCAACGTTGGGGGCAGTTACAGTTTGGAGATTAGGGATATTCTTTACAATGCCACCTACTGTCCTAGTACACCCATTCCCGTTACCGCCATTGCCGTACCTCCTCCGACTGTGAACGCCGGACCTAATCAAGTCCTTTGTGTCGGCTCAACTGCTGTACTTAATGGGTCTGTATCAAATGCCTTAAGTGGACAATGGACGGGCGGTGCAGGGACATTTACACCTAACGATACTTCATTATTAGTAGGTTACACTCCCACGCCTGCGGAATACGCTGCAGGGCAAATAACCCTTACGCTGACCTCAAGATTCCCCGGCTTCGGCTGTTCTAATGTCGCAGATCAAATTACATTATTCTTTCCGCCTGCACCTCAGGTGCTCGTTTCAGATGTTCAGGTGAACTGTTATGGAGGAACAACCACTTTAGGTTCAACAACAGCAGGCGGTGCGGGACAATTAAGTTTTGCTTGGAGCAACGGAGCAACTTCAACCTCAATTACGGCAGGTGAAGGCACCTACTGCTTAACCGTTACCGATACACTCGGCTGCACAGCAACGGATTGTGCGAACGTTACTGCTCCTGCACCTCTTACTATCACCATGAGCAGTACAGATGTAACCACTAATGGAGGTAACGATGGAACTGCTGCAACTATTGTTAGCGGAGGAACAGGACCATATACTTACAATTGGTCTCCGGGCAACCCAACCGGTGATGGCACTGCAGGTATTTCAAATTTATTCTTCGGCATCTATACAGTCGTTGCTACTGACGCTAATGGTTGTACCATCAACTCCAGTGTTGTAGTTAATGAGCCTCGTTGTAATACGTTTCAGGCTTCTGCAACTTCAACCAATGTCAACTGTTTCGGCGGAGAAAATGGCATTGCTGCTGCGGTTGTAAACTCAGGAACAGGTCCATTTACATTCCAGTGGAATTCCAATCCTGTCCAGAACAACGCCATAGCAACCAACTTACCTGCCGGTGTGTATCAGGTAACCGTGACTGATTTAAGCAATGGTTGTGTCGATATCGTAAACGTTACCATTACACAACCAACTGAACTAACTTCTACAACTACACAAACCAACGTAACCACAATCGGCGGCAACAATGGTTCCGCAACAGTTAACGCATTTGACGGAAATGCACCTTACACTTACTTGTGGAGCAATTCAGCAACTACACCAACAATTAACAACCTTGTTGCAGGCACCTATTCTGTAATCGTTACCGATGCTAATGGATGTACAACTACCAATACGGTAATCATCAACCAGCCTCCATGTAATAATCTAACTGCCGCTGTATACACAACACCGGTTTCCTGTAACGGAGGCTCTGATGGAGGTGCGGTGGTAACTGTATTATTCGCTAACAACCCATTGACATATTTATGGAGTAACGGAGCTACAACGTCCTCTATCAGCAACGTGCCTGCAGGTGTTTACACAGTTACCGTTACAGATGCGCTGAATTGTGAAACATTTGTACAGTTTACCATTACCGAACCTTCTCCTCTTTCTATCAGCGCAGCCGGTTCTAACGTAACCTGCTTCGGTTACCACAACGGTACTTTGGAGTTATTCATTACCGGCGGTACTTTCCCATACACCTACGTGTGGTCGAACGGCTTAGCGGTTCAGGATCAAATTGGCCTGGACTCAGGTAATTACAATGTTATTGTAACGGATGCCAACGGATGTACGGCAAGTACTTCTGCAATCATCTCCGAACCGAGCTTATTAGTAGCTACACCTTCAATTACAGATGCATTGTGCAACGGAGACTCCAACGGTATCATCGACTTACAAGTATCAGGTGGAAATGGCGGATACACTTATCTGTGGTCGAATGGACAAACCACGCAAGACTTAAGCAACCTGACTTCAGGATTGTACACGGTAACTATTACCGATTTGAACGGCTGTACCGAATCAAGTCCTTTCACCTATTATGTTCCGCAACCTCCGGTAGTGACAGCAACAGCAACTGTAGATTGCCCATTACCTGGAAGTGGCCAAGCTTTGGTGCAAGTAACTCCGGACGGCGGCAACAGTATTGTAAACTATCAGGTTTCATACGATAACGGCACCACCTACCAACCGGTTGGAAGTTATTCCATCCTATTGCCAACAGATAGTGCTTATCAAATTCAGGTTACCGATTCTTTAGGATGTACTTTACCGATTTCATTACCGATAGGTATTAACCCTGAAGTGGAAATTTCATCTATCAATTTCAATCCTTGCATTGGTGATAACGTTACTTCAATCCCCGTAACCGTTAACGTTACCGGTGGGAATGGAGGACCGATCAGTATTTCAACTAATGGCGGTATAACTTATCTGGCGCCGGGTGTAAACACCGTGAATCTTACAACGGGGAATACCTACATCATCATTGCTCGTGACTCATCTAATTGTACTTCATCAACTGATACTGTCTTCATACCGAATAAAATTGTGTTATCCGGAACAATTGCATCTTATGCGGGCGGAGTAAATGTTACCTGCTTCGGTGCTAACGACGGCAGCATTGACCTATCGGTAGTAGGCGGATTTGGAACTTACACATACGCTTGGTCAAACTCTTCTGTCACGCAAGATGTAACAAATCTGACAGCAGGAACATATTATGTTGTTGTTACAGATGCAAATGCATGTAAGGACACTATCGCGTTTACTCTTTTGGAACCTGTGATATTAGAATCATCTATTGTATCCACCGGATCGTTTAACGGTTTTGATGTATCCTGTTGGAGAAGCACAGATGGTGGAATTGATGTTCAGACTACTGGAGGAACACCAGGCTACACCTACGTGTGGAATACCGGTGATGTTTCTGAAGACTTGGCGAATATCGGTGCAGGCGTTTATACTGTTATTGCAACAGACGCAAACGGATGTCAGTTCGATACGACTATAACACTTACAGAACCTCCTGTTCTTGCACTTAACGAGAATCATATAAATATACCTTGTAACGGATTTACAACAGGTTCTATTGACTTAACAATTAACGGCGGTGTAATACCATATACTTATCTGTGGTCAAACAATGCTACTACGCAAGATATCGACACATTAGGTGCCGGAACGTACAACGTCGTAATTACTGACGCCAATGGATGCACAATTGATTCTGCAATAACCATTTCGGAAAACTCTCCGATAGTCGCATTAACATCGTCCACTAACCTGCTTTGTTTTGGTGATGGAAGCGGAGCCATTCAAATGACAATTACAGGAGCCACTCCACCCTACAACATTCTTTGGTCAAATGGATCTGTAATAGAAGACCAGACTGGTTTATCTGCGGGAGTTTATTCTGTACTTGTTAACGACTCGAACAACTGTGTATTTGCAGATACATTCATCGTTGCAGAACCACCACAGTTAACGATGTCCTCTTCTCCATTGACATATACTAACGGATACAATGTGAGTGCACATCAGGCTACAGATGGTGCTATTGATGTCACCGCAGCAGGTGGAACAGCTCCATTAACGTTTAGCTGGTCAGGCGGACAAACGTCAGAAGATCTTATAGGTATTGGTGCAGGAACATACCTCGTTACCGTAATTGACGCTAACGGTTGTACAACTTCCGATTCGGTTACATTGCGCGAACCTGTTGATATCGATATGCCTACAGGTTTCTCACCGAACATGGACGGTAAAAATGACGCTTTCGTAATTGAAGGATTAGACGCTTTCAAAGACAACAAATTGGAAATCTATAACCGTTGGGGCAATCTGGTTTACGATGCAGTGAACTATAACAACCAGTGGAGAGGAACGTCCAATACCGGAGAGAATCTGCCTGACGGAACTTATTTCGTAATCCTAAACGTTAACAACGGTCAGATCATATTAACCGGATTCGTTGACTTACGCCGACAATAACCACCTTAAACTTCAATGATCATGAAAACAAAATATATTATACTCTTCACATTAGCCTTGTTCACAGGAACAGCAATGTGCGCACAACAAGATCCGATGGTAACGCAATATATGTTTAGCGGCCATTTTCTGAATCCTGCCTACGCGGGAAGTCATGACTACGCGAACCTGACCGTACTAGGACGCCGCCAATGGATGGGCTTTGATGGAGCACCTTTCAGCAGCTTCTTAAGTTTCGATATGCCAATTTCTATAAAGAACATTGGCGTCGGCGGAGTTGTAATGAATGATAACATTGGCGTTACCAGCAGAAGTGAAGTCGCGGGTACATTTTCGTATCACCTGAAACTGTCTGACAAAGCAACACTAGCAGTTGGATTGCGTGCAGGTGTTACATACTATCGTGCCAAGTTAACAGAGTTACAAATTTGGGATCAGCAAGATCAAGTATTCATGCAAAACGTGAACGGAAAAATTCTCCCGAACAGCGGCGCAGGTATATATTTTTATATGCCACGTTTCTTTGCAGGCGTTAGCATTCCTAATGTGATTAATTATAAAGAAGGAACAGCACTCGCGTTAAACATCGCCGGCGCACCTAATCTAGAACGGCACTATTACGGCACAGCAGGTGTTGTAATTCCGGCCGGAAAGAATTTTGAAATTAAACCTTCGGGACTGGTGAAATATGTACCCGGAGCACCGATAGAGTTTGACGCCAATATAAATGTATTGATGTATAAAACGTTATGGATCGGAGGTTCGTACAGAACAAATGACGGCATCCAGGGAATAATCGAATATCAAGCAACACCGAAACTACGAATTGGATATGCATACGACATAGCCTTAACCGACTTGCGTCGCTACAACAGCGGTTCACATGAAATTATGATTGCGTGGGACTTCATTAAGGAAGAGAAAATTCGTTACAAATCACCACGATTCTTTTAAAACATACGAGACTATGAATCACATCACCTCATTACGCGGATTTATCGCGACACTCGCCATATCTGCAATACTAGGTTGCGGAAACAGAACGTTCAAAGCCGCAGAAAAGCACTACGCGAACTATGAATTTGCAACTGCTGCAGGATTATTCGAGAATGTTGTAAAAGAACATCCTGATAATACGAAGGCTCAATTCCGCTTAGCGGATTGTTACTATAAGGTCAACAAGCATAAGGAAGCTGAGGCAGCTTATGCTAAAGTGATTTCTTCGCCTGAAACTACTCCGTATGATCAATTAACGTATGCACGCGTATTGAAAGAAAACGGAAAGTATTCCGAAGCCAAAAAATGGTTTGATAAATATCTTCAGAGTGATCCGGGAAATCGTGCAGTAAACAATCAGATGAACTCCTGCGATTCATCTTTGCATCACTCCGGTCTGCTTCCATTTTATGTACTCACCAAAATTAATTTTAACGTTGCAGGTTCTGTTTTCAGTCCTGTCATTACGGGTGATACATTATTAGTTACTGCTGAAGCTCCTGTTAAGAAAGAAGAACAGCACAAGTCATGGACAGGTCATGGATATTTGGATGTATACTTTGCTAATCCGGATAAACCGGAACAATTAACGCCGATGAGCGGTAACGTTAATACTGATTTACACGAAGGTCCTGCAGTACTTGCACCAAGCGGTAAGCAGCTATACTTCACCAGAAGTTATATGTTGGAAAAAGATCCTGCAAAAGCTAAGGACAACGATAACCATTTAGAATTATGTGTTGCAGAAAAAGGCAGCGATGGTAATTGGACAGTTATTAAATGTCTGGGCATGAATTCTCCTGAATACTCTTGTGGTCATCCTGCAATTTCTCCTGATGGTCAGAAGTTGTTCTTTGCATCAGATATGCCGGGAGGAATGGGTGGAACTGACATTTACTATTGTAACCTCGAAAACGGATCTTGGTCCAAACCAATCAACGCAGGACCACTTGTGAATACTAACGGAGAAGAAATGTTTCCGACTATTCAACAACCGATTCCGGGCACAATTCACTTGTACTTTTCTTCAGACGGACATCCCGGTGCAGGAGGTTTAGATATTTTCAAAGCAGAAGTTAAAGGCGCGAACATTACTGCTGTAAAACGAATGGAAGCACCGTTCAATACCGTTAACGACGATTTCGGGATAACCTTTAAGAAAGATGGTAAGTCCGGATACTTTTCAAGTAACCGCGGTGATAATACAGGGCACGACGACATCTATCACTTTCAACGTCTGGATCCGAAGTATTTTGTTTCTATTGAAGTAAAAGAAAAAAACACCGGAGCGCTTGTCCCTAATGCTGTTGTAGAAGTTTCTCATTCACGCAAAGGCACATTACAAAAAATGACTGCTGATGCGAACGGTAAAATTTTCTTCCAAGCTGATTCTTCTACCAACTATGCCGCTGTAACTACGAAGGATGGTTATTTCAAAGCATACGGCGCGGTGAATACCGGTGGATTCCACGGACAGTTGATGGATACTTCATTCGTTACCTTAACTATTGAGCAAATTATCCTTAACAAACCGATTCGTTTGGATAACATCTATTACGATTACAACAAGGCCGACATTCGTCCGGACGCAGCAATTGAATTGGATAAGCTCGTGAAGATCATGGTAGATAATCCTCAAATCAAAATTGAATTGAGTTCTCACACGGATTGTCGCGGAAGTGATACATACAATGCTAAACTTTCTCAGCGACGTGCCGAATCGGCTGTGAAGTACATTATTTCAAAAGGCATCGCACCAGATCGTATTACCGCGAAGGGTTATGGCGAATCGAAACTACTGAACGAATGCGATGACGGCGTGAAATGTACTGAAGAGCAACATCAGTTCAATCGACGAACAGAGTTTAAGGTTACTCACATTGTGCAGGAGGGACAGCCTTTGTAAGAACTTATTTGCATCTTTGAAAAAACTTCAAACATGCATATTCAGGAAGCACAAAACAAGGTTGACGATTGGATCAAACAATACGGCGTTCGCTATTTTAATGAACTCACCAATACTGCAATACTTATGGAAGAAGTGGGAGAAGTGGCCCGCATCATATCCAGAAAGTATGGAGAGCAATCTTTTAAAGCCACTGAAACAGGCGAGAATTTAGCAGATGAATTGGCAGATGTATTGTTCGTACTGATTTGTTTAGCCAACCAAACAGGAATTGATCTGGAAGCTGCTTTAGTGAAAAATTTAGATAAAAAAACGAACCGCGATAAAGACCGGCATATTCAAAATCCCAAGTTATAAACTTGGGATTTTTTAAATTCTGAAGGTGTTGTTCCAAAGGCGGAGAGCGCATCTTTATCGGTTCAGAAAAATATCTTTATTATCATTGTGCTATGTCTGAAATCGTGTTTGATGTAATCGTTGTGGGTTCCGGTTGCACGGGAGCAATGGCTGCGCAAACAC
Organism: Bacteroidia bacterium; assembly: GCA_044344795.1. Lineage (GTDB taxonomy): Bacteria > Bacteroidota > Bacteroidia > Palsa-965 > Palsa-965. Next base: position 94,783 of record JBIJCF010000007.1, read on the forward strand.
TCCTGGAGCGTGGCTATAAAGTATTTATGTTGGACGGTGGCAATGATGATCAACATTATCGCCATCTTTCTCCTAAATTATCATTCACCGAACTTCGAAAAACAGATACAGGACAATACCGTTATCTGTTAGGTGAACAATTCGAAAGTTTACCCGCTGAACAATTAGGAACAGGAGCGCAACTAACTCCCGCGCGCGCTCATTTACTTAAAGATGTAAACGCACTACTTACTTCTCATTCAAAAGGCTTTGCATCAATGGAAACTCTTGCTCTCGGCGGATTAGGTGCAGGTTGGGGTTTGGGCTCCTGCGTGTTTTCAGAAAAAGAACTCGAACAATGCGGTTTGCCTGCGGAAGCAATGCATCATGCATATCAAGTCGTAGCAGATCGTATCGGAATAAGTGGCGACGCAGACGATGCACAGCCATTTACGTTCCGACATCTTCAGCATATTCAACCCGCTTTACCGATAGATGCCGTTGCACAAAAAATAGCGCAACGTTACCGCGCGAATCGTTCCATTTTGCAACAACGACATTTTCATCTTGGACTACCTGCATTAGCGTTGTTATCTCAGGATAAAGACAATCGCAGAGGGAATAAGCTACGCGACATGGAATTTTATGACGACCATGAGCTTTCCGCTTATCGTCCGTGGATTACCATTCGCGAATTGCAACGCCAATCGAATTTCAAATTAGAGCAAGGCTGGTTAGTTACAAAATTTGAAAAGAGCGATGATAATGTTGTTGTACATGCAGTGCATATCGAGAGTAAAACAGCACAACAATTTCGAGCGCGCAAACTAGTATTGTGCAGCGGCGCATTAGGAACAGCGCGAATTGCATTGCGTTCTTCCGAATACAAAAAGCGTGTGCCACTACTGTGCAATCCTTACTATTATTTGCCATGTCTTGTTCCGTCGATGCTGGGACAAGCGGGAGCAATACAGCAATATAGTTATGCACAACTATCATTGTTTCATGACAACAACGCAGCAGGTAACGATATCGCCATGGCGAGCTTGTACACATATCGTTCTCTGATGTTATTCCGTTTACTGAACGAAACTCCGCTTAACATTCAGGATGGACGTGCGCTGATGCAATACCTCGCCCCCGCTCTGCTCATCGCAGGAATTCATTTACCCGAACAAATTAGTGAAGGACAATACACTGAACTTCTTCCCGCAACTGATTCCTTTACCGGTGATCGCATGCACTACAACTATACGCGTACAGCACAACAACAACGTAATTCTCAACAACGTTTAAGTTCCTTTAGATGGGCGTTGCGCAAGCTTGGTGCATTTCCGTTAAAAACTGTCGCACCCGAAATTGGTGCAAGTATTCATTACGCAGGAACGTTGCCGTTTTCTAAAACACATCAACATCTAACGCTACAACAAAACGGTTTACTCCACGGAACTAGAAACGTTTATGTTGCTGATGGTTCCGGATTCACATTTCTTCCCGCAAAAGGATTAACGTTAACCTTAATGGCGAACGCACATCGCGTGGCTTCCGGGGTTTAATATTATTTATATGTAGATACATATATTTATTTTATCTTTGTATCATGAATCGTCGTGATTGGATAAAACTAACTGCCACAGGCGGAATCGGAGCACTCAGTATGTCGTTAACAGATCTTCAGCAACTTAAAGGAGGCGCGCCTTCACAACGCATGCCTTCCATTTTCATCGGACATGGTTCACCGATGAATGCCATTTACAACAACAGCTTCACACAGGCTTTGAACAAATTGGGAAGCACCATTGAAAAGCCCAAAGCAGTATTAATGGTTTCCGCGCATTGGCTGACACGAGGAACACATGTTGCTATGCAGGCGAAGCCTAAAACCATTTACGACTTTGGCGGCTTCCCGGAAGAATTGTACCAAGTTAATTACCCCGCTCCCGGTGCGCCTGAACCGGCGAAACAAACTATCCAAACCGTTAAGTCTATTCAAATTCACGAAAATCACGATATGGGTTTAGATCATGGCGCGTGGACAATTCTAAAACACATTTGGCCTCAGGCAGATGTTCCCGTATATCAAATAAGTATCGATTATTATAAGTCACCCGAATATCATTACAATCTTGCTAAAGAACTGAGTGTTTTGCGCGACAAAGGTGTAATGATTATGGGAAGCGGAAATATTGTACATAATCTTGGAATGGCTAACTTCCCAGATATCAACGGGCCTGTTGATGCATGGGCGGCCGAGTTCGACACGAAGATTAAAACTTCGCTCGACAGCGGTAATGATAAGAACCTCATCAATTACATGCAGTTTGGGAAAGTAGCACAGTTGGCGGTTCCAACCAATGATCATTACTTGCCCTTATTGTACGTGAGCGGTGCAATGAGTGCTAAAGAAGAAAAGAAATACATCTTCGAAGGGTTTCAGCATGGTAATATTTCCATGCGCTCTTTCCTATCTGCTTAATCCTTATGTATCTTGCAACATGTCTCGTACAATTGCAATAACAGGCTCTTCAGGCTTCATCGGGCAGCACCTTTGCAAATACTTTGCAGAATGCGGTTGGCATGTTATTGCATTGCAACGTTCCAAACATGAATTTTCACATCCACACATCACAGTTGTTCAATACACCATTGAAGATGAATTACCGTCAGCGGTAAATGCCGCTAATTATATCATACATGCTGCTTATATCAAGGCCCAAGATGATCGGGATGCATTCGAAAAAAACGTAAATGCAGCTAAACGCTTGTTGAAATGGGCTGAAGCTGATGTCACACGTAAAATTATTTTCCTGTCGAGTCTATCGGCATTGGAAGACGCGAATTCAGTTTATGGGCAACAAAAACTCCAAATAGAACAACTGTTCATATCTACACACGTAGTTATCAAACCGGGATTAGTAATTGGCAATGGTGGCTTATTCGGTGAAATGAAAAAATACCTCACGACAAAGAATACTGTTCCTGTGTTCGGAAATGCCATGCAGCCTTTACAATCCATCCACGTGCACGACTTGTGCAAGTTTATTGAATTGGTCATCAACAAAAATCGTTCCGGCGTATTCGTTGCAGCGGAAGAAGATCCTGTGCCTTACATCACGTTCTATAGTGAAATAGGAAGATTGCTAAACAAGAAGATTCGTTTTGTACGAGTTCCATTTTGGTTCATTAAGTGGGTAATTACAGTCGCTACACTATTCAGAATTAAGCTTCCCATTACTCTTGATTCCGTTAAAGGACTAGAACAGATGCGTCATATACCCACCAACAACTACGCCTCACAAAACGGATTGAAGTTGCGCGCCTGGAAAGAAAGCTTGCAAGATGTAACTAACTCGCAATAAAACGGTCGCTATATAAACTCCGTAGCTGTGCAACTTCCACATCAGTGGCGTTGCGAAATTCACCCGATTTTAAATCACCCAGCAACAAGTCGTGAATTCGAACTCGGATCAGCCTTGTTACATTTAAATTTAATTTATAACACATTCTTCGAATTTGACGATTACGTCCTTCTTTTAAAATAATTCGAAATTTATTGTTATCAAAACGTTCAACAATCGCAGGTAAAGTAACACTGCCCATTATTTCAATTCCCGAAGCCAGCTGCGACAATTCAGCATCCGAAATATTTCGGTTAACGGTTACTTCATACTCCTTTTCAATAGTATCACGCGTTGTAATGGCTTTATACAATCGTCCGTCGTTGGTCATTAATACCAAACCTTCCGATTCTTTGTCCAAACGTCCGACAGGATATAAATCAAGTCCTTCCACCCGACGACATAAGGAATTCGGTATGGCAGCGTTTAAAGTGCACTCCACTCCATGCGGTTTATTATAAACCTGATAACTTAACGATTGACCATTTTGCACTAACCCGTTCGATACACCTGTAACTTTTACAGTGTCCGTCTTTAGCACAGACAATTTGGGATTGGTAACCGTTACACCATTCACCTGAATGAATCTTCCTTCTATCATTCCGTGCGCCTCCACACGATTTAATTGTAACGCACGCATCAGCATCGTATCTAGTGCAGCCATATAATTATTCCCATAAACGAATTACTCCCTCTGCTTTGAATCAATCCAGATAGTCACAGGTCCGTCATTAATTAAACTAACTTTCATATCTGCACCAAACTTTCCGGTTCCAACAGGTTTCCCAAGTTGTTCACTCACGATTGCAATAAATTGTTCGTACAATGGTATAGCGATATCAGGTTTTGCCGCGCGGATATATGAAGGTCGATTTCCCTTTTTAGTTGCAGCTTGCAGCGTGAATTGTGAGACGATAATTATATCTCCATCAACCTCGTTCACCGACAAATTCATGACACCGTGTTCATCATTAAAAATTCGCAACTGCACCAACTTTTGAGCAGTCCAAAATAAATCTTCGTTTGTATCCTCTGCTTCAAATCCGGCAAGAACCAACAAACCGGTATTGATGGAAGAAATACAATTCTCCTCAACATGGACAGCAGCTTCACTAACGCGTTGAATCAATATCCGCATAACACCAATTTAATCGTACTCCTTTTCCAGTTCTTCTCCGTTCAGAATTTGCAAATAACATTCATACCGTGTCAATGCAATCTTCCCGGCTTCAACTCCCGCTATCACGGCACAACCCGGTTCTCTGTCGTGGAGACAACCATTGTATTTACACGCTCCCAACAAATCGCGCATTTCAGGAAAATAGTGTGACAACTCTTCCTTCTCCATATCTACAATACCCAATTCTTTGATACCCGGTGTATCAATAATCCATCCACCTCCTCTCATTTCGTGCATTTCTGCGAATGTAGTAGTATGCATTCCTTTGCTATGTACACGAGAAATTTCTCCTGTTTTGAGATTCAATGAAGGCTCCAATGCATTGATTAATGTGCTCTTTCCAACGCCACTATGCCCTGCTATTAAATTGATCTTGCCTTGCATAAGCTGCTGTAACTGTTTCACATCATCATTATCCGAAGCAGAAATCAAATACGCACCATAACCCAGATTTCGATAGAGCTGCATCAATTGTTCCACATAATCCAATTCCTCTTCCTCCAGCAAATCTTTTTTATTAAAAATTACTGTGGCCGGAATAGCATATGCTTCAGCAGTAACAAAAAAACGATCGATAAAACCGGTTGATGTTCTCGGCTCTATCAGTGTCGCCATCACATAAGCATGATCAATATTCGCTGCAATAATGTGCGTCTGCTTCGACAACTTTGTGGAACGACGGATGATGTAATTCCTACGTTCGTGCAATTTGGTGATAACATAATCCCCTTTATCCTCTTCCACCTCTACTTCATCACCAACCGCAAACGGATTGGTATTTTTTACATTCAATCCTTTAATTCGAAACAAACCCGCAATACGACATTCCACGCGCTCCACACGACCGTCTTTTTCAATTCCTACCGTATACCAACTACCCGTTGATCTGATTACAATTCCTTTCATTGCATTAAAGGTACAAGTTCCCGTGAAGTGATGTATTTCCACAATTCATATCTGTTCTGCAATAAGTATTTGGTAAATTCGTTTAAAATTTATCGATTGTGTCTATAAAAGTTGAATATATCAGTAAGTTGTACGGCACGCAGCGCGCGTTAGACAACGTTTCTTTCGAAGTTAAGACCGGAGAAATAGTAGGTTTTTTGGGACCGAACGGTGCCGGAAAATCAACCATGATGAAGATTCTTACCTGTTTCATTCCACCCAGTGCAGGTAAGGCTTCAGTTAACGGTTTCGACGTCATGACGCAATCCATAGATGTGCGCAAGAGCGTAGGATACTTACCCGAACACAATCCGTTGTATTTAGACATGTACGTGAAGGAATACTTGGAATTTATAGCAGGACTTCACAAAATAAATAACGTACAACAGCGCATTCGCGAAATGATTGATATTACCGGCTTGGAAGTGGAACAGCACAAACGTATCGGGCAACTTTCCAAAGGTTATCGTCAACGTGTTGGTTTGGCTCAGGCTTTAATACATGATCCGCAGGTTTTAATTCTAGACGAACCTACAACAGGACTTGATCCGAATCAGTTAGCGGATATTCGTGAACTGATTAAACAAGTAGGCAAGGAAAAAACCGTAATGCTGAGCACACACATCATGCAAGAAGTTGAAATTCTTTGCGATCGTGTGATCATCATCAACAAAGGGAAAATTGTTACCGATAAAGAAACCGAAGTTCTGCAACAAGGCGATGACAACAGAATTGTAATACGCGTTGAATTCAGTGCACCTGCTGATGTCAACAAGCTGAAGCGCTTGAAGGGTGTAGAAAGTGTGGAGCAACTATCAAACAACACCTATCATATAGTTACCGTTACAGCACGCGATCTGCGTCAAGACATATTCAAGTTCGCCGTGGATCATCAACTCGCAGTATTGGAAATGAACCGCGAGGAACGCAAACTGGAGGATGTTTTTAAAGAATTGACAGGGAAGAAATAATTTTCTGATGCAAACAAAAAAGGCTGTCTTACGACAGCCTTTTTTAGGACTATTCGCTTATTTAATTTTGAATGCCTTCTTCACCGCAGGCACCGCATTTAATTCTTCCCAAGGGAACAACTTCACCTTCATCTTCTTCTCATTCTTCTTCCCTTTATTAAATACCTTCTCAACCACTTTGCTTTCACGACCCATGTGACCATATGCTGCAGTCTCACTGTAAATAGGGGTACGCAAGCTGAAACGCTTTTCGATAAAGTAAGGACGCATATCGAACTCCTTCATGCCTTCCAATACTTTCGCAATTTCACCGTCAGACATTTTAACTTTTGCAGTGCCGTAAGTATTCACATACAAACCAACAGGCTTAGCAACACCGATAGCATAAGCTACCTGAACTAAAGCTTCATCACATACACCAGCAGCAACCAAATGCTTCGCAATGTGACGAGTAGCATATGCTGCGGAACGATCTACTTTAGAAGGATCTTTTCCGGAGAATGCACCACCACCGTGAGCACCTTTTCCACCGTACGTATCTACAATGATCTTACGACCTGTCAAACCGGTATCACCGTGAGGTCCGCCAATTACGAACTTACCTGTAGGATTGATGTGGTAAACGATTTTGCTGTTGAACAACGCCTGAACACGCTTTGGCAATTTCTTCATCACACGCGGAATCAAAACTGCTTTCACGTCTTTCTCAATTTGCTCCTGCATTTTCTTTTCAGTAGCAAAATCATCATGCTGCGTAGAGATTACGATTGTATCAATACGTACAGGCTGGTGATTATCGTTGTACTCAATCGTCACTTGACTCTTTGAATCCGGACGCAAATACTTCATTTGTTTTCCTTCACGACGAATAGCCGCCAACTCCAACAACAACAAGTGCGACAACTCCAACGGCAATGGCATGAAATTATCGGTATCGCGATTCGCATAACCAAACATCATTCCCTGGTCACCCGCGCCTTGTTCTTCAGGCTTCTTACGCTCAACACCCTGATTGATGTCAGGCGATTGTTCGTGAATAGCAGACAACACACCGCAAGAATTTGCCTCGAACATGTATTCCGCTTTAGTGTAACCAATTTTGCGAATTACTTCACGTGCAATTTCCTGAACATCCAGGTAAGCTTCCGACTTCACCTCACCTGCCAAAACCACTTGTCCTGTTGTTACCAACGTTTCACAAGCTACTTTAGATGAAGCATCATAAGCTAAAAAATGATCAATTAACGCGTCCGAAATCTGGTCCGCAACTTTATCCGGGTGCCCTTCAGAAACTGACTCGGAAGTAAACAAATAGGCCATAATGTGTTGTTTTAATGTTTGATTAACAGAGCGCTAAAGTACCATTTTTTCTTGTTCGGTGGAGCTTCATAATCGTAGGTTACAGGAATTTTGAACTCGTAAGAAATAAGTCACACTACGTTGACCACTTACAAAAAATGAGTTTGATTTACGTGTCGAATTGAAGTACTTTACATCATAGAACGCGTGAGGTGCTGAACGGCAAACTTAGTGACTTCACTTATGAAACACATGAGATCAAATTATTTTGCAATTGTACTTACTGTACTGATGGGTTGTTGCTTAAATGCACAACACGTTCAGGAAGGCAAAATCAGCGGTTCAGGAATTCGTTTTGAGAACAATGCAGGCCAATGGCCGCAGCAGGTTCAATACATGACGGACATTCCGGGAGCACGTGTTTTTATCGAAAAAAGCACAATTACCACTGTTCAATATAATCCGGCTCAGCTGGAAGCCATTCACGAAGAAGGGCACCATAAAACCAACATGGATCCTCTTGCCACAGTGAATCTCCATGCGTATAAAATGAATTTTCTCGGCGCTGCGTCGGATCCTTTAATACAGCATTTCGGTCAATACCCCGATTATCGAAACTATTACAAAGGCAAACAAGCCCGCTGGCGCTCGGACATAAAACTCTATGAACAGGTAAGAATTTTCGACCTCTATCCCGGAGTGGATGTGTTGTATTACGCGAAGGAAAATAATTTGAAATACGACTTTATTGTGGCACAGGGAGTAGATGCTTCCGTGGTTCGATGGAATTACCAAGGAATTGAACAACTCTCTATCGATCGTTCAGGCGCATTGGTAATGAAAACTAGCATAGGTATAATTACAGAACACATTCCTCTAGCGTATCAAACCATTAATGGGGAGAAAAAAATCGTGAAATGCCGTTATCGCATTACGAACGGTGAAGTTGGTTTTGAATTTCCTAACGGATACGATAAAAATGCTGCATTAATTATTGACCCGATTTTGGTAGCATCTACTTATTCAGGTTCAACCGCAACCAATTACGGGCATTGTGCCACATATGATGCCGCCGGAAATATTTACACAGGTGCTATTTCTTTCGGTCCAGGTTATCCCGTAACTCCAGGTGCAATACAAAGTACATTTGGCGGACAGATTGATATTGCGATCAGCAAGTTAAGTTCCAACGGTTCTGCCTTGTTGTATGCGACTTACCTTGGAAGTTCTACCAGTGATTATCCGCACAGTTTGGTGGTGGACGCGAACAATGAATTGTTTGTGTATGGAACTACAGCAGGTAACAATTTCCCAACTACCGTAGGTGCTTTTGATCAAACATTTAACGGAACTTCCGGCAATGATATGGACATCATTGTGTCGAAGTTTAACACTACAGGAACAGTGTTAATCGGCTCAACGTTTGTTGGAGGTAGCGGACAAGATGGTAACAATACAGTTGCACCCAACTACGGCGACACCTATCGCGGTGAGGTAATTGTAGATGCTGCAGGAAATCCTTACATCGCATCCGTAACACGTTCTACCAACTTTCCTGTAACTCTGGGATCATACGATAACACACAAAACGGTGCGCAAGATGGTGTTGTATTTAAAATGAATCCGCTGCTTACCGCAATGACCTATTGTACATACGTTGGAGGAACAAACGATGATGCTTGTTTCAGTTTACGACTCACATCCACAGGCGATGTTTATGTTGCAGGTGCGACGAACAGCAATAACTTCCCTACAACCGGAGGAGCTTATCAAACCACAGCTCAAGGCAATCATGATGGTTTTATTATTTACCTCGGTGGTAATGCCAGTGTGTTAAGCGCATCAACCATTGTTGGGACTGCAGCTCCCGATTATGCTTTCTTTCTGGATCTTGATCAAAATGGCGATGTATTTATTTACGGGCAATCCGATGCGCCACAAGCGCCAACTTCCGGCGCATACGGTGTTCCGGGAAGTGCACAGTACATTTCTAAATTCAATCAGGCGTTAACAATACGCTCCGTGCATTCTGTTTTTGGTGATGGTACCACAATGAATAAAATTTCACCAACGGCATTTATGGTTGATATCTGCGGAAATATTTATGCCGCAGGTTGGGGAGCTGTCGGTGCGTACACGGTAAGTCCCAATTGCATTCAACCCATTACTGACGGTAACGATTTCTATTTATTAGTACTGGATCAAAATGCAACATCGATGGTGTATGCAACGTACTTTGGTGCAAACGGCGGCTGGGAACATGTTGACGGCGGCACGTCGCGCTTCGACCCGAATGGAATTGTATACGAAGCCATTTGTCAGGGTGCGATGAACTACCCAACAACGCCCGGTGCTTATGCTCCAAACAATTTAGCGGGAAGCTATGACGTAGCTGTTTTTAAAATCGATTTTCAGGCTGTAGGTGTTAATGCTACTGCAACAGCCGCGCCATCCGATACAGTCTGTGTAAACCAGTCAGCAAATTTCAGTAACGGTTCATTGAACGCCTTAAATTACTTGTGGGATTTCGGCGATGGTTCGCCTATTGACACCAACGCAGCGCCTTCACATGCATGGACAACTGCGGGCACTTACACAGTAACACTAATCGCAATTGATTCACTCAGTTGCAATTTTGCAGATACATTTCATTTGGTCATGACCATCTTACCCGAACCAATTGTCAATCTGGGTAACGACACCACCATTTGCGGCCCGTTTAATATTCCTTTAAATGCAACTAATTCTGGATGCACCTATTTGTGGAGTACCGGAGCTACTTCCGCAAGCATTAATGTCAACGTAGCCGGAACATATTGGGTGGTGGTCGATAATGGACTTTGTTCTGCAACTGACACTATTGTCATATCAACGTTTAGTATTCCGAACATCGGCAGTGATACAGCGGTGTGTGAAGGCGTTTCGCTACTTCTCGACGCAGGAAATCCAGGTTCGCAATACAATTGGAATACAGGAGCCACTACACAAACAATAATCGCTAATACCGCAGGAATTTATTGGGTAGATGTAAGTAGTGGTAATTGTTCGTTCCGTGATTCGATCGTGGTTCTGATGACACCGCTTCCAACACCTGATTTGGGTAATGATACGCTCATCTGCCCTTCCGCAACCTTAATATTAGATGTGACCACGACAAATAGCACTTATGTTTGGTCGGACGGATCGACCACGAACCAACTGATTGTTGATACTGCCGGCACGTACTATGTAACGGTAAGTGCAGGTCAATGTGTTGGAAGTGACACCATTGTAATCGGACTTTTGGCCGATGTTGCATTGGGAAGCACCATTTCGTTATGTGAAGTAATTGAAGGCGTCACGTTAGATGCAGGTAATCCAGGCTCGCAATATTTATGGAGCAACGGCATGACTACACAAACAATAATCGTAACTGAACCCGGAACGTATTGGGTAAATGTCATCAATAATTCAAATTGTAATCTCTCAGATACAATTGAAGTAGTTGGCGAAACAGGCGGTGGCGTTTTATATGTCCCCAATACCTTCACTCCCAACGAAAATGGCACCAATGATAGATTCTTTGCGGTTGGCAGTTCGGTAAACACTTTTGAAATGCAAATATTCAATCGCTGGGGTCAATTAATTTACACCTCTAACGATATTAATGCAGGATGGGACGGCAAATACAAAGGACAATATGTACAGATGGATACGTATGTCGTAAGAATTGAATACACCACAGAATGTGATGGTTTAAGAAGAATGAAACGTATCACTCACGTGAACGTACTTCGATAAACGCTTGTTTGGTTAGTTGAAAAAGTCGTGTGATCTTTGATCATGCGACTTTTTCTCATTTTAGTCTTATACTTTACAAATGCGATTTGTTTCTCGCAAACTTCCGGTCGTGTGATAAAGCCTCCGCACTGGACGAAGCAAACTTTACAGGCTCACGTCAATAATTTTAATTACGCCATCGAAAATCTCTCCGGGAGAACTGCACAACCCGGCGATGTGGTCACGTTCGAAATTGCACAATACACAAATCCCGGGAAATCGCGTAAGCGCAAAGCTCCGCAAGGAATTCGTCCCGATGAACGGGGACAAACTAGCGTACAACTTGCTGCGTATCCTGTTGGTGTGTATGAAGCAATAACCTTATTATCCCCCAACTCTCAGGGTTTCTTTGTGTTCTATGGTACTTCAAAAAAAGACTCTGTCTGCTACTTTATTCGACTAACACAAGCTGTAAAAACAGGACAATCGCGTGATTCGGTTCAAATTGACATTGCGCGCCCACAGCCGGACCTATTGGAGCAAGGCGATTCCGTTTTGTTCACTATGAAATTATTGGAAACACCGGTGATGCAAATTACTTGCGCAGAAAAACAGTCGTATCTGATCATGAAATTTCAACACACCACTTTCGTGGATAACACGGTTCAACGTAACATTTACCTTGTAAGCGTGCCTTGTCCCGGCGATTCTGCAACAGATTATTATATTGCCGGAAAGAGTTACATCATCACTGCAATTCTGATGCGTGAAAGTCACAAATTAAAGTACAACATCGTAGATCCTTACTACGACATGGAAGCGCCGCGTTATTGGGGTTTGCGGGTAAGAAAATTATAATTACCGAATTCCTTTGGAAGGATAACGTTCTACGGCATCTTTCTGATTTGGCCAACGTTCGCGCAATTCCGCAATACAGCGCTTCACAACGACAGGATTTGCATCTACTCCGGCATTACCTGTAACACGTAAATTCGCAAAGAACATATCATTAACACGCTTCAATTTTCTGCTCGAATTCCATTTATCCAAAGCTACCTTACCATTCTTCCCTTTCTGCGCCTGATTCTTCGGAGAATCCGACATCCAGGCATCCAACAATAACAAATACTTTATTTCACTCAGCATCTTCTCCTGTAATCCCGGTACTGCATGATGCCAACTTTTAATCATGGTCTCATTCACCAACATGAAACTTCTGAAATGTGCAGTTTCTGTATTGTTGCCGGGCATAGAAAAACGCAACTTGCGCTCCCGCAATTCATCAAGCTTTTTGGATGTTAACACCGCCTGAAATAACACCACGGCTATTCGACGAGAATGACGCAGTGCTTCCAAATCAGGTATTACGTTCCCTTTCGTGTCAACAACAACAAAAGGCTTTTTACTTTCCGGTCGAAACAGCGCTATCCAAGCGCTATCTTCAAGAACCACCTCTACCAACTGGTTTCGCGGATCACTGTCATGAGTTTCCGTAATAAACGACCACATATTCGACCAACATTCTCGTTTACGTATACGCTCACTAGAACGTAACTGTTGTGCGATTGGTTGTGCAGCAAAACGAGCTTCCATCAAGGTCGATTGATACAACCACTCCATAGTAGTTTGCGGCTGTGCGTGACGCAGCAAATTTTTCTGTTGCAATACACTATCAATTTCCTGTTGCTCCAACCAGAAATAAAAACGATTCATTTTTGGAACAGCGCTTGTAACGGCAGTTTTACCCAACCAATTAATTAGAATGCTATCCGTTGCGGTTAACGTATCTTTTCCTTTCGAAACATAGGCTTGAGCAAATGGCGCGGAGGACCATTGCGTCAATGCCAAACAACCGGTAAATACAATAAGTGCTAGAATACGCATACTTCAGGATTTCCCCCGAATATACTCAAAACTGCGGAAGATTACTTCTTACGGAAAACGATTCCGATTGGAACGCCTTTGAAATTAAAGTTTTCACGTAACTGGTTTTCCAAAAAGCGCTTGTACGATTCACGCACATACTGCGGGTGATTACAGAAAAATGCAAATACAGGAGTACGTGTCGGCAACTGTGTGACGTACTTAATCTTCACGTAACTCGCCTTCATACTTGGAGGCGGTGTGCGCTCGATAATTGGCAACATAGTATCGTTCAACTTCGACGTAGAAATGCGTCGCTTTCTGTTTTCGTAAACAGCTACTGCTTCTTCTAATCCTTTGATCACACGTTGCTTCGTCGTAGCAGATGTGAAGATGATCGGAATATCGTTGAATGGTGCGATTTTATTGCGAATCGTTTCTTCGAACTTCAATGTAGTTTTGTGATCTTTCTCAATCAAATCCCACTTATTCACCAGCAACACAACACCTTTACTATTCTTAATTGCTAATTGAAAGATATTCATGTCTTGCGATTCAAATCCTTCCTGCGCATCAATCACCAACATAATCACATCACAATCTTCAATAGTACGAACTGTGCGCATCACCGAATAAAATTCGATATCCTCATGTACCTTACTCTTTTTGCGCAATCCTGCAGTATCCACCAAAACCACATCAAAGCCAAATCCTTTGAATCGTGTGTCAATCGCGTCGCGTGTAGTTCCTGCAATATCAGTTACAATCAATTTATCTTGACCTAACAACGCATTCACAATAGAAGATTTACCTGCATTCGGACGACCTACGATGGCAATGCGCGGCACTTCTTCTTCAATGATCTCTTCCTCAGGTCCCAAGTTCTTTACAATCTCGTCCAACAAATCGCCCGTTCCTGAGCCGTTAACGCTGGAAACTGCAATCGGATCGCCTAATCCCAAACCGTAAAATTCAGGAACATAACTTTGACGCTCGTGGTTATCTACTTTATTCGCTACCAAAAAAACTTTCTTCTTACTGCGTCGGATAATTTCAGCAACATCTTCGTCTAAAGGCGTAATTCCTTCCATCGCATCCACCACAAACATGAGCATAGAAGCCTCTTGTATAGCCACTTTCACCTGGCGACAGATTTCCTCCTCAAAAACATCATCAGAACCTTGAACGTATCCGCCGGTATCAATAACAGAAAATTTTCTTCCGTTCCACTCGGCATGACCATAATGACGATCACGTGTCACGCCTGCGGTTTCTTCCACAATGGCTTGACGAGATCCGGTAATACGGTTGAAAAGCGTAGATTTCCCAACATTCGGGCGACCTACAATAGCAATCAAATTAGACATGCTGCAAAGGTACTCATTAAAGCGATAGCGCAGATTATTGCAAATAACCGAATCGCTTCAGCTCTCGCTCAGAACTTCTCCATTGCTTATCCACTTTGATATGCAGATCAAGAAAAACCTTTTTCTGAAGAAAAGTCTCCATGGCTATACGCGCTGCAGTGCCCATTTTTTTTATGGCCGAGCCCTGATGTCCCAGTAAAATACCTTTCTGAGTTTCACGCTCACAGAAAATGATAGCACGAATTTTTATGATGGATTCCGATTCTTTGAAATCTTCCACAACAACTTCTACAGCATAAGGAATTTCCTGACTGTATTGTTCCAGAATTTTCTCACGAACAATTTCTGCTACAAAAAAACGCTCGGGCTTATCCGTTAATTCATCTTTCGGATAATAGGCAGGATGTTCAGGAAGTGCATTAATAATCGACTCCAGCAGTTGGTCCAGATGATTTCCTTTCAATGCAGAAACACGAAATTGTGTTGCACTAGGTAATTCATTTTCCCAGAATTCACTGCGTGCATTCACATGATCTTCTTTCACAAGATCCGTTTTGTTTAACACCAAAAAAACAGGAACCGGTGAATTCTTGATCTTATTGTAAACTTGCTCGTCCGGCAATTCATCATCGGTTAAATCCACCACAAACAGCAGGACATCGGCATCTGCCAGCGCACTTCCAACAAACTGCATCATGCCTTCTTGCATCTTATACTTAGGTTTTAAGATGCCCGGAGTATCCGAGTAGATAATCTGAAAATTCTCTCCATTCACAATTCCCATAATGCGGTGACGCGTAGTTTGCGCTTTCGATGTAATGATAGACAAACGCTCGCCCACCAATTGATTCATCAACGTGCTTTTACCGGCATTCGGATTACCGACGATATTTACAAATCCTGCTTTATGCATAGCATAAAGATAAGCAGAATGTGTGCGTTACCGGAATAATTGCTTTAACGTCACTTCTTTGCAGTTAACTTTGCTGCGTGAATGCTCGTCTTCCCATATACGACCAACTACCTGCATTGCGAGAAACACTGAATAACCACAACACGGTTATTCTGGAAGCCGCTCCGGGAGCGGGCAAGAGTACGGTTGTTCCGCTGGAATTGATGAACGAATCGTGGTTGGGTGATAAAAAAATCATCATGCTCGAACCACGTCGGCTCGCTGCTAAATCAGTTGCGAAACGCATGGCTTCTCAGCTACACGAGGATGTAGGGAAGCGCGTAGGGTATCGTGTGCGCATGGAACAAGCCATTTCAAAAAAAACGAAAATTGAAGTGGTTACTGAAGGGATATTGGTGCGCCTGTTGCAAAATGACAATGCGCTCAGCGAATATGGTTTGGTCATCTTCGATGAATTTCACGAGCGCAGCATTCATTCCGATTTATCATTAGCATTGACACGCGAGGCAGCACAAATTCTTCGTCCCGATTTAAGAATGCTGATCATGTCGGCAACAATGGACACCAAAAGTCTATCGGCCGCATTAGACCAAGCTCCGGTGCTGTCAGCGGAAGGAAAAATATTCCCTATCTCGTTTCATTATGTCGAAGAACCTACACATTTATCAATTGCTCAACAGACCTGTAACGTTGTAAAAACCGCATGGAAAAAAGAGAGTGGTGACATCTTGGTTTTTCTGCCCGGATCAGGCGATATCATTCGCACTGCGGAACAGCTGGAACGCGATCTTCCCGATGCGCTGATATATCCGTTGTATGGCGATTTGAATTTTGATGCACAACAACGTGCTATCGAACCGGATGCACTCGGAAGAAGAAAAATAATTATTGCTACATCAATAGCTGAAACATCGCTAACTATAGAAGGCGTGCGTGTTGTGGTAGATTCCGGCTATACGCGCAAACCGAAGTACAATGCCCAAACCGGATTTACGAAATTGGAAACAGTACGCATCAGCATGGATGCGGCAACACAACGCGCAGGGCGTGCAGGGCGATTAGGTCCCGGAGTGTGTTATCGCTTATGGCCGGAAGTCATCAATAGGCAACTTACACCGCAACGTATTCCGGAAATTCTCGAAGCCGACCTCACCGACTTTT
>JBIJCF010000071.1:0-3128 GCA_044344795.1 Bacteroidia bacterium
CCCGCGAAAAATAACCACTGCTGAATAGCATACCAACCTAAAAGGACCTTGTGATAAGCTTTGTAGCGATGTCCGGTCTGTAGATGGCGCTTTTTTTGTCGCCACCAACCTTTCCACTCCGCTTTTGATTCCGAATACGTAACCGCGGTTAGATCTGTTTCAACACTTACATTGCTTGCTGTCGCAGTTTCGTTGACAAATAAATCATCATCACCGGATTCTATGTGATAATGCGATGCAAAACCTTTATTCTTAAAAAACAACGTTTTAGTGTAAGCCAAATTTCTTCCTACTCCCATGTAAGGCCTTCCGGCTAATGCAAATCCCAAATACTGAAGTGCTATTATTGCGGTATCAAATCGAATCAATTTATTCAGCAACCCTGCATTGCGAAAATATGCACCATATCCTAAAACAATTTCTTTACCGGGCGTAAATCCTGCAACCATGCGTTTCAACCACTGATCCGAAGCAGGTTGGCAATCCGCATCTGTCAAAATGATGTGTTCGTTTGCAGCTCCTTTAATGCCCATCATCACTGCAACTTTCTTACCGTGCTGATAATACTCGTCTTCTTTGATGGTAACGATTTTTAGAAACGGATATTTCGCAGCAAATTCCTTGAGAATATCTTCAGTATTATCCAGTGAGCAGTCGTTAACCACTACCACTTCGTACTTCGGATAATCCTGCTGTAATACCAAAGGCAAAAAATTCACCAGATTATCGTCTTCGTTACGTGCGCATATCACGACAGAAACTTCCGGTAAATCATCGAGTATTGCATTTGGTTTATGACGATACACGCGGGTATAGAACCATAGCCAATACCAAATCATTACCAACAAAGCCGACACCATCACCCAAAACAGGATCATGAATAAGCCGGGAGTTAAAATATCGTGGAGAATAGTTGCTATCATTGGGCAAACAAAGGTAACCGCCCCGACATAGGGGCTCGGTCCATCTTCATGCATGATTTGAACAAAGAAATTAACAGTTGCCAGTGACTTTTCGACTTATAAGATTTATGCATAACACATGACGAACTTGAAGAACAACGGCACGTCAGACAGAATATGTAAATTACCATATCTGAGTTATATCAACCTTAAAATCATCATTTATGAAGCGTTTTCTCACCCCAACCATCGCCGTCGTATTATTATTTATTGCAACAGCATTTACTGCAGCAGACAGTAAGAACTTAAATTTCACCATCAAAAAAGGAGTATTCTCTGCCAATGGGAAAAATATTACGCCAAACTGGAAATCTTTAGTTTGCACAGATGTTTTGGGGGACGATTATCGTGTGTTGAACAAATCGAATTACGTCATGACGTACGACGATTTGGGTGTTGTAGTATTTGAGCGTAAATACAACGAAAAGCGCAATGGTGAATTATCTGAAATACAGTTTTATTATCAGGTGGATGAAACCAGTTCAGTTGGTGCCACAACCACGTACAAGGGCATTTTGAAAATCGACAAACTTGAGGTCCGTCGTGAGTTGAAATCCTCCGAAGTATTTAAAAAACTTAAAAAGTGGAAGCGCGAAAAAGCATTTGGTGCCGGAAACTATCGCTTGTCGAAGGATAAGATTTACATCTACTTCCAGTTTAACGAAGAGGAAACTAAACTGATGAAGGTTTCTATTGGTGAGGATCGCAGGAAATAGTTGAATTAGGCGTTACCTTTGCGCCACGTGAAATTTCAACTGACTCATACCGATTCTCATAGTAAAGCGCGTTGTGGCGTAGTTACTACTGACCATGGCGAAATTCAGACGCCAATATTTATGCCTGTAGGCACTGCCGGCACTGTAAAGGCTGTTCATATACGTGAGCTGCAAAATGACATCAATGCCGAAATTATTCTTGGAAATACATACCATCTGTTTCTGCGCCCCGGACTTGATGTCCTGGAAGCAGCAGGTGGGTTGCATGGCTTTAACGGTTGGGACCGTCCGATATTAACCGACAGCGGCGGTTATCAGGTGTATTCACTTTCTGATAACAGAAAACTAACTGAGGAAGGCGTAAAATTCAAATCGCATATTGATGGCTCTTTGCATTTGTTCACACCGGAAAACGTGATGGACATTCAGCGTACGATTGGTGCTGATATTATTATGGCATTTGATGAATGTGCGCCTTATCCATGCGAATATGACTATGCACGAAAGTCGATGGACATGACGCACCGTTGGTTAAAACGCTGCATCGCCCGTTTCGATTCCACTGAACCTAAATACGGATTTAGTCAAACTTTATTTCCAATTGTACAAGGAAGTGTATACAAAGACTTGCGCAAAAAGTCGGCACAATTTATCAGTGAACAAGAACGAGAAGGAAATGCCATCGGCGGACTCTCGGTGGGTGAACCCGCAGAACAGATGTACGATTTAACTGATCTCGTTACTGATATTCTGCCGGCAGACAAACCGCGTTATCTAATGGGCGTAGGAACTCCTGCAAATATTCTGGAAGGTATTGCCCGTGGTGTTGATATGTTCGATTGTGTGATGCCAACTCGTAACGCACGTCACGGATTGTTATTCACCTGGAATGGTATCATCAACATACGCAATGAAAAATGGAAAAACGATCATTCGGCGATTGATGAAAAAGGAACCACATGGGTAGATCTGAAATACTCTAAAGCCTATTTGCGCCATTTGATTCATTCGGAGGAAATTTTAGGTGCGATGATCGCATCAGTGCATAATCTTGGATTTTATTTGGATTTGGTAAGAACCGCACGCACGAAAATTCAAGACGGTACGTTCAACTCTTGGAAGAACTCTGTTGTTCCGATATTGCAACATAAACTGTGAAAATTCCCGGACTGACCATACTCGATCGTTATATCCTCAGAAAATTTCTGGGCACGTTTGTGTCTTCTATTCTGATGATCATCATGATTGTGATCGTGTTTGACATTTCCGAAAAAATAGAAGACTTCATCACGCATGATGTTGCTCTTTCAGAAATTATCTTCGATTACTACCTCAATTTTATTCCCTACTTCGCTAATCTATTCTCCCCTCTTTTCACGTTTATTGCGGTTATATTTTTCACCTCACGACTTTCTTCAAGAACCGAAGTTGTGGCCATTCTGGCCGCCGG
>JBIJCF010000043.1:0-23597 GCA_044344795.1 Bacteroidia bacterium
TATCGGGAAGTGGAGGTTAAAAATTTGGTGTTTGAATAGTAAAATATTTCTAATTATAAAACTTGTAATATGGCACTTAACCTAAATAAAAGTTCGGATGACAATCATTCATCTAAGGCTGATGGTACATCGAAGAAAATTAATTTGAGTAAGTCTGAGATTAAAAAGGATCCGGAAATGAATTCGCCGGTAGCAGAGAAGAAAGGTTTCAATCTAGCGAAAAGCGAAGACAGTAATACTTCCAATGTAAAGGTTGATGAACATCACAACAGTGAACCTGACACTGTACCTGTTAATCGGGATGAAAAACCTTCTTTAAAAAGAAAAAAATCAAAAGTATTTATTTTAGTTGTAGCGATTTGTTTAATCGCTGCAGGAGTAGTGTGGCATTTCAATAGTGAAAAGATTGTTGTCGAGCCCAAAGAAATGAATACCAATGCGTCCGTCGCTCCAACAGATGGTGCACCTGCTCCAACAATTAAAGCTACTGCAGCAGATGTTGAACAGACAGATTCAATAGCACCAGTTGCATCACAGTCGAGTGGATTACCGCAAGATCAGTCTACTGATGGTAGCACTCAGCCTGCGAAAGATGTAACTACTGCTGTAAATAAAAGTGATGCCTCGTCAATACCCGTTGTTTCGTCTGTTGGATCGACGTCAGGTTCCATAGAAGATAAAGCAAAACGGGCTATTAGTGGCGTCTTTGGCAATGGTGCCGACCGAAGAAAAGCTTTAGGTGATGAGTACGAGGCAATCCAAGCAAAAGTTAATGAAATGTATAAAAATGGTTTAATAGAATAAAGAGGGGCATCTCTGTTTATTTGATTTAAATTGATAATATGAAAACATTAGAACAATTAAAAAATGAACTTCTAGCCGATGGTCTTATTGATGCAGCTGAAGTAAAAGAACTACAAGCTAATTTGTATGCTGATGGCTTAATTAGTAAAGAAGAGGCGGAGTTCTTATTTGAACTTAACAATGCTGTATCTGGAAATCAAAATGACCCGAGTTGGTCGGATTTATTTGTTGAAGCATTATCAAATTATTTATTGGAAGATGAAAATTCTCCAGGTGAAATTGATGAAGATGAGGCAGATTGGCTATATGAGAAAATCAAAAGCGATGGAGTAATTGATGCAACTGAAAGAAATTTACTCCTGAATTTGAAAAATAAGGCGAAATCTTTCCCCCAAAAGCTTGAATCACTTCTTCCATAGGTTAATATGGTTTCAGCTATCGTAAAAATAGTACTTGGTTTATTCATTTGGATGGTACTTCCACAATTAATTTTCAAGAAACGGAAGTATCAAAAAAACACTCCGCAGTTTTTTGCAAATATTGCGTGTAAAATTGTAGGTATCGCTATCATTGCGTTTGCTATTTTAAATTTAATTCAGTCTCTACTTTCATGAATTTAAAAGCAGTAATGTCTTACAGTTACTTTCAGTTACGTTTAGCAATAAATATTTTTCTTTTTTTGTTAATTGGGTGTGGCGGCAATCAAACCAACAAAGAGGTAAATAATGAATTTTCTCAATCCTCAGTTGATTCAGTAGATAGCACTAAAAGAATAATACAGTTATCTGCGCTAAAATCGGGTATTAATAGACAAAAAATTAAGCTTGGCCACGCTATTAATACCTCATCAAACGAGTATTTGCCAATAATCTCACCCGATGGAAATACCCTGTACTTCTCAGCTATGGATAGGACTGGTTTTTTCGATTTTAAGCTCGATTTCACGAAAGAAAAATCAGCCGGAGGAGAAGATATTTTTGTTAGTAATCGTAAAGAAGGAATTTGGGAAGATGCTCGACCGCTCGCTTCTATGAATACAAATGGGCATGAAGTTGTTACGCAAGTTTTTGCGAATGGTGATTTATTGGTGACAGGTAATTATCCGGAAAAATTAGGTGTTAAAAAGGACAAGGATGCCGGCGTACAAACTACTGATTTGTTTATGATTAGAAAGTTACGATCTGATTACCAAATTAACCACCTGCCTGAACCAGTGAATTCAATTTATACGGAAGCTGATGGATTCATGGACAGTGATGAATCATTTATTCTTTTCGTTTCCGACAGACCAGGACATATTGGAGAATATCATAAAAAAGGGTGGAAATGGAATGAAAGTTTTTGGGGTAATACTGATGTCTATGTCAGCCTAAAAGAAGGTGATTATTGGTCTGTTCCTATAAATTTAGGGAACAACATCAATACTCCGTTCGCAGAACGCACGCCTTGGCTATCAGCAGATGGTTTAACATTATATCTTAGCTCAAATGGTTATGTAAATAATAAAACTGATTTGGACGTATATGCTTTCAAGAGGAAATCGGTAAATGATTGGACCAAATGGGAAGGCCCTTTTGTAGTTGAAGATGCAAATTCAGCAAACGACGACTGGGGTTATAAAGAAACTGCCAATGGTGATGCATTCGTTGCTTCGGCCTATAAACTTGGTTTTAAGCCAACACAAGGTGGAGTGGCAGGAGATGGTGGTGTAAGAGAGACAAATTATAGACCCGGTTATGAATTACATGGTTTACAAATAGCTGCATTAAACAGCGAATTCGAAACAAATATTTACCATTTACAAAATACCCAATATCCTTCGTTCATTGCTAACGATTTGTTCTTTGATTTTAATTCATTTACGATAAAAAAATCTTTTGAGAAATACTTATTATTAGTGGTTGATCAAATTAATCAGAATAAGGAATCTACTATTGAAATTTTTGGTCATACAGATAATATTGGTAAGCCTGAGTATAATTTGCAGCTTTCCCAAAAACGCGCTGATGCTGTAAAGGCATTTTTATTGTTAAATGGCGTAACAAACCCTATTTTTTCAAAGGGTTTTGGTGATCAAACCCCTACTTTACCAAATACTACAGACTTTAATAGGCAAAAAAACAGACGCGTGGAAGTTTTTATTAAACCGTCACATTAACACTTATAACCGGTGTATTTTAGTTATAGTAAACTTGATTAATCGACTAGGTTCATCGTGAAGTTGCTTTTTTTGAAAACGTAGATTTTAATTAATATTGAAATAATAGCAAAATGGAACAACTAATTCAACAAATACTCGACAATCCAGGAGCTTCATTAGCAATAATTGGTAACCTGATTATTATTGAAAGTTTACTTTCAGTTGATAATGCCGCAGTTCTTGCCACTATGGTAATGGATTTACCAGAACATCAGAGAAACAAAGCTCTCAAGTATGGAATATGGGGAGCATATATATTTAGAGGTCTTGCGATGATATTTGCATCTTTCTTAATTCAGATATGGTGGCTAAAGCCACTCGGGGGGCTGTATTTACTTTATCTCGTTTACGATTTTTGGAAAGGAAAACAAACCGAAGGTAAAGAGGATGATACATTAGATAAAAGTAGCAATTGGCTTTACAAATCGACAGTTGGTGCTTTAGGTAGTTTTTGGGCTACTGTTGCTTTAGTGGAACTAATGGACATGGCATTTTCTATTGACAATGTATTCGCAGCTGTGGCTTTTACGGATAATATTATTCTAGTTTGTTTAGGAGTATTCATTGGGATTTTAGCTATGCGCTTTATTGCTCAATGGTTCGTCCGTCTAATGGAGACGTATTCATTTTTGGAAACAGCAGCTTTTGTGGTCATCGCAATATTGGGTTTGAAATTATCCTTTTCGATTTTCGAACACTTTTACCCCGAATCTGGATTCAGTAAGTTTCTGGCAAGCCATGGCGCTGATATTGGTATTTCCATTTTAACGGTAGCTATATTTTTTGTGCCAATTTTAACCTCACTGCTATTTAATTTTCCTGCTAAAAAAACTAAATCAGAGTGAATGTTTTCTTAATAAATTGATTTTTTAAAAAAATCATTGAAACAAAAAGTTTAAACAACGCTACTGCTATTTTATTTAACGATCACTTTCACCGTCGTCATCGCCATTTGAGTTCCGTCCGGTGCCAGTACTCGTATGTTATCGATCCAAAGAAATTCGCCCGTATTCATAGTTTGCATTAGTTGTTTCATTTCCTGCGTAAATGTGCTGCCTGAGGATCTGATTTCTTTAACTACGCCATTACGCAGTAATGTAATCGTAAATCCCGTAATTGTCCATTTTGCGTCGTAGTCGAATCCTGCGATCATTGCATTAATTCCGGAAGCAGTAACGAGTTCTCCCTTGGTAAGTTCAATCTTTCCGTCTCTCTCTGCAACTCCCGCGATACAAATATCAGGTTGGGGCACTCTTTTAACTCTCATTACTTTACTCGCCACAGTATCTCGCCCCATCCATACTATAATTTGAGCTATTCCCGCACGTTCAGGCTTCAAATTATAAACTACACTGCCGGAACTATCTTTACTGATCATCCCATTATCTGTCGAAATACTGTCGTACCGCTGACTGCACAGTATAGTAAGAGGATTGTCCAGACCAACATACACAACGTTCATCTTGTCAACGGCAATTGCCGTTACAGCGTTTTGACCTGAAAGGGTTACACAATTACCGCTGATTAGCAGCAGCGCTATATTAATGACTATAATTTTCATATGGCTAGGTGTTAATGGTTAACGGTTTCCACTCAGTATAGCTACTCTTTCAGCAGCAAGTTTGTCTTTATAAATCGTGAGAATTGGCATCCACACGGCCCGCTCTATATCGAAGTAGCAGAGCGTGTAACACAGTATTTCTTTATTTATTTGAAAACTTTTTTGGTCGATTGTCCAACATTCCGTGAAATCAATTCGCGTAGCCTTTCTATATCTTGTGCTATCGCAGAACCAAACCATTTTGTTTTCTTCATTACCAAATTGATCATATGTTGTAATCGGGATCGAATCGCATTTCATTATCCTTCGGGCTTCTTCTGTGTGCGAGAGTTTTCTTCCATTATAATCATATACGGCAGCATTCGTATCTTTCACAAATTGGTCCATTACATGCATCAGTTGGTTAAAAGATGTGGCATCCAAATATTCGGGCGTTTTATATAACGACAAATCGGCAAGTGTAGTTTCAGCACCGTTCCTAATAATTTGCGTAGTCAGTGTGGATGTATCCTGGATCATAACCGAATATTTAATCAGTCTTGCTATGATTAGAGGATCAGAAGAGGTTCCTTTTTTTTGAGCGAATACAGCTACGTGCAAAAATAGCAGGAGTAGGACAAGCATCTTTTTCATAGTTATAGAGTTTAGTTCAACTTAATCGAAATGAATTATTCTAGAGAGCTTTAATATTTTTCCATGTTATAGGCAAAATCAAATTGAAAAATTTACAATTCAATACCTATTTACAGTTTGTGCTAAGGGTACCCATTAAGGGGAATCAAAACTTGAAATGGTATTCGCTGCAATTATATTTCGAAGCACTTGCTTTGGTCGCTAGTGATATTTTTGCAAGCACTTTCAAGATAGAACGAAATACTTATTTGATTATTGTATGCTCACTAATGAGAATTAGTTTTCAAGTTATTTTTACGCTAGAATATAGCTTAGTTAGGCTTTATCGCGATACTTGTATTCGTATATTCAGATGTCACTAGGCTATATTGTCTGCGCAAGATTCTAACGATTAAGCGCCTTTGTAGGTATTCTCAGTTATGTACTAATTGCATAGAAAAGTGCATCAAATAACCATTCGTATTGTATGGTTTGATTTGTCCTGCTACTAATGCCGTTTAATCGTTAACTGAAAGTCGAATAACGGACAATATTTAAATGATAGTTCCGTAATTAATAGGAATGATGTGCCAATTTCCAGTATCATGATATGTGCATTTAAGTACACGAATAGACAACTGACGATTCTAAAGTATATTATTAAATTGAAAAACTAATAGTTGATGCAAATACCACTCCTATTTTCAGACCATCGTATTGCTTTAATGTTAAGGTGCGCTATTGCGTTTCTCTCTTGGACCTTGCTTCTACTATTATTCAGTAGCGATTATTTCAAATTGACACTAGTACTTTCAGGGGTGTGCATTGGATTGTGTTTTGTAATTAAGTATTTACCAATTTTTAGTGGGAAAAAACGAAAAGTACTTTTAACCCCGGTTGATAAAGGAGGTATACTTTGGTACGACCTTTATGGTGAAGCCATGAGAAATCCCAGAAGGAAATTTATCAATCTTAAATTTCTAACGGAGTATTATCTCCGTTTTGGTTTATTAATCACAATACCTTCGGTAATCGCATATTTTATCAATGTGCGAATCGGTCTTTATTATCTATTTATTGGTCTTCCATTACTGTGCTTAGCATTAACCTTGCGTGTTTTCTTTTTTGAAGATCAACAAACACGTGTGATTGGAAAATTAATTTATTTGCAGCAAGCAAAGCAAATTAAAGACGGCACTAATGAGCCATTTTGGGGAAATTAAGATGGCAGAATGGTTAATGAAAATTATTAGTCTTGAATTATAAATTTTAAGATTTGAATAATACATTATTGTTATTCGGATTGAATTGTTCTTTGCTAAAATAAGTACTCCGATTAATTCGAATTAAATATATGATAGAAATAAAGGCCTGGTGAGATTGAGTAAGGTGTTGAAATTATTACTTCGGTATTTGTGTCGTCTTTATTCACTTGAGGGGGAGAAAATCTTAAAGCTTAAAATGTCGCTAATATTTTTATTTATGTGTATCACTTTGATATATAATTGGCGTTATATTATTGTATGGTAGTGATTAATTCCAGGTTTTCAACACTTAATGTCTACGTGCAAATTGAGCCAGTCTCTATTATTCTAAATTTGAAGAAGCATCAAATTAGGTAGTCGTTTTAGATGTTTTTGCTTATCCGGGCATATATTGTAGTGATACTTAAGTTCTCTAACAGTAGGTCTTACGTATGAATATTTAAGTTGGTTAGCTTTGTTCAATAACCACCAAACGCATGTGAGTATGATTGTTGCACTTTTTGTTTTCGTTTGCGATTCTCGCGGTTTTAATCGAACTAATGCTAACTTGATTGATCCGGTATCGTTACTCAAACTTGATATTGGTATATCTGATTATCAGCCATTCGAATCTGAATTTCATATAGATAAATTTGTTCTGTTAAGAAAAACATCTAGTGAGGTCACTTTCGCGTTTAGTACTTCTGTAGCGGGCGAGGTATTCTTGAAAAAACTCGAAACGTGGGCGAAAGGAACGAATGACGTAGCATTTACTTGTTATTACTACTTTTCTTATGATCAGCAGAAAAGAATCATTCAGTACAGGGCGTACAAAGGAGAACGAGACCGGTACGACCATATTGAATTGGATGGTTTAAATTGGTCTGCTATAAATATACTTAGGGAATCGCAACAGTTCAGTACATTAGTTCAGGTTTTAGATCTATTTCGAGAATATGAGTGCTATTGCGGAAACGCAGAAAATCTGGATGAACCCCTTGTCAGCTTATTTGGTTGGTTCAGTTTGAATCAGTTGTTATGCCCAACTGATAGCTACTCTGAAATAATTGAATCTAATGTGGAAAATTATCCACAAACTCCGGGAGATGCCGGCTTACCATTCTAACATTTCGAGCTTTAAAAATCACAGATGAGGATGTTAATCCTTTATTTCTAGCCCATTAAATTTTATATGGTCTGGTATACTTCCTTACTCTTCATTCTGGCTGAAATAAATCTATTTGGGCCAATCAAACGGGACAGTGCAAGGGTCACAATCAAAATCAAGAAGAACACCAAGACACTTGGCTAAATTACCCGACCGCACAAATACATATGCTAAATCAACGGCAGAAGAAAATACTTGACCATTCTCCTTAGTTCCTTCTATTACAACTTCGTAAAAGTTGCTTGATCCCGTATGCCGCGCGTATACCTTTTTTATATTAACTTTTACTAGTTCGTCTTTTTCGCAGCATCCACACCAAATTAAAACTTGTGTAATACTGTTATTTTTCAGGTAAGCAACAGCTTTGTCAGCTTGCTCCCTTGAAATATATGCTAGTTGATCTGCATTCGCAGTATAAGAAATTAGCGAAATTATTAATAGTGCAAATAATTTTTTCATACATCTTGTTTTTGTATTACGTATTAAAGATACGGAAAATTAATGAAGATCGAAGTACATTAGTTGAATTATACAAGACATTGATTGTATACTAGAGTAGTTTGCTGAAGTAAATCATCAAATTTTCTAGTTTAGTATTAATTCGTTTTTGTGGAGGAAATACATCATAGTAATTTAACTAATAACTGCCGCGCAAACTAATTCCGTAAAAATTCATGGATAATTATTATTAACGGATGCGTTGTAGATAAAAGTTACTTAAAGAAGATTAGGCTATTTTTAGATGTTATGGATGGCTCATATTATAAAAAAATCATCTTGAATTAAGTTTTATCCAATCTGTTGACGCAGTTAGTTGTGATAAGTCCGCACGGCAATGTTCATCCTGAGATTTGGTTTTGGTCGGTACATACAAATTAGTGAGCTATTGCTTCAGAAAATCTACGATACCTGCGTCCAGTTGCTCCCATGGAAAACCAGCTCTTCCGAAATGACCATACGAAGCGGTTGGCTCATAGATCGGTCGTTTCAAGCCGAGTTGCTTGATGATTCCGTTCGGTCGCAAATCAAATGCTTCAAGAATTTTAGGAACCAGTTTCTCTTCGGTAGTTACATTGCTTCCATGCAGGTTAACATACAGAGAAGTGGGTTCTTCTTTTCCTATTGCATAAGAAATCTGCACTGTGCATCGTTCAGCTAGTCCGGCACCTACAACATGCTTCGCAACATAACGCGCTGCATAGGCCGCAGAGCGATCAACTTTACTTGGATCTTTTCCGCTGAATGCGCCGCCACCATGTGGGCAACTTCCTCCATAAGTATCAACAATAATCTTACGACCGGTCAGGCCTGTATCGCCATGTGGTCCGCCGATAGTAAAACTGCCCGAAGGATTGATCAGCAGTTGAGGTGTACTTCCAGGTAGAAACTCTGCAATCACCGGAGCGATCAGTTCGCGTGTGAGAACTTCTTTTATTTCCTCTTGTGTTACATCTTTTAAATGCTGGCTCGATAATACTACACGTTCCACTGCAACCGGCTTATTGTTTTCATACTTCACCGTTACCTGGGATTTCGCATCGGGTTGCAACCACTTGATCTTTCCGCTTTTTCTGAATTCGGCCAATCGTTGTACCAATACGTGAGAGATGGTAATAGGCAAGGGCATGAGTTCAGCGGTTTCGTTACACGCGTAGCCAAACATCAATCCCTGGTCGCCGGCACCACCCTCAATGACGCTGTTGTTGATCTCTACGCTTTGCTCGTGTAGTAAATACGTGTAGTTGGCAGTGTGATGATTGAATCCGGATTCATCATTGTTATAGCCGATTTTTTCCAACGTTTCTTTCGCGATGTCGATTGCACTTCGTTCGTGTTTCGCGGAAGTTTTCACTTCACCGGCAATAACGAGATGTTGTGTTGTGATCAGACACTCGCACGCCACTTTAGCTTCCGGATCCTGTTCGAGATACGCATCGAGTATAGCGTCTGAGATTTGATCGGCCACTTTGTCGGGATGACCTTCCGATACTGATTCTGATGTGAATGAATAGTTCATAGTTTATTGGTTTTGATGAATTACATATTCTTCATCACCAAGTAAACAAGAGGAAATTTCAGAGATTGTGTTTGAACTCTTTTGGTCTGAAAACCCTCATCGCTTTACCACCGTGGCGTTCCACTCGGTTGGTTTCTGCTATTTGCAGAATCTTGATGATTATGGTGCAAAGGTAGGAGTAGATTTCAGATTCGCAAGAAAATTTTTGTTGCAACTTGGTCTGAGATTGTTTTTCGTGTAATAATTCAGCCCGTTCTGTCTCTATTATTTCTGTTGATATCAAGCTCCGAACTCTGACCTTATATGGCAGGAAAGATTCCCACAATTTTGAAAAAAACACGCATTAAAAAGCTACTTTTGACAAATTTGTCTAAAGAAAAAATCAAGACTGATGAAATCTGATATTGAGATTGGTAGCTATTTGCAAAATCTCCGGAAGGAACGCAAAATGTCGTTGAGGGAAGTTGCAGATCATGTGGGCATTGATATCTCCATGCTCAGTAAAATTGAACATGGGGAAAGACAACTGCAAAGTCACATGATTGCACCGATTGCGGATTTATTTGAAATTGATTACAAGTCAATTCAAATCCAATTTATCAATCAGAAAATCTTACAGGAATTTGGAGACGAACCATATTTGAATGAAGCATTACAAATTTTAGCAACCACAAATAAATAAATGGCTTTCAACGAAAACTCAAGAGTTAAAATACCCACCATACTGCATCTATGTAGCTTGGGGTATGAGTATTTGCCATTGTCAAAGGCCAAATGGGATATTAGTACAAACATTTTTACTGAAATTTTTGAAGAGAATATCAAACGGCTTAATCCAAATATGGAAGGAGCTGATTTCAAAATACTATTAGAGAACATCAACCTTGCCCTTGACAATGAAGATCTCGGAAAGAGCTTTTACGAAATGCTCATCAATACTTCCGGACACACGCTTATTGACTTTGAGAATTTCAGCAACAATAAATTACATGTCATTACTGAATTACCCTGTATAAATGGAGATGAGGAATTTAGGCCTGATATAACACTTCTAATAAATGGGCTTCCATTGGTTTTTATTGAAGTAAAGAAACCCAATAATCTCGATGGTATTCAGGCTGAATACAAACGCATACAATCACGATTCAAGAATAAGAAGTTTCGTAAGTTCATTAATATCACGCAGCTAATGGTGTTTTCCAATAACATGGAATATGCCGATGATGGATCTCAACCTCTGCAAGGAGCTTTCTATGCAACTACTGCATACGGTGATGTGAAGTTCAACTATTTCCGAGAGGAGCATTCATTCGATCTTAGTCTATTGCTAAATGCGGTACCAGAAGAAACTGAAACAGATATTCTGAAGGACAACAATTTGGTTAGCATAAAAAACTCGCAGGAGTTTTTAACTAATAAACAACCCAATACCCCAACTAACCGGATTTGCACTTCGCTCTTTCAACCTGAAAGGCTCTCTTTCATGTTGCAATATGCCATTGCTTATGTGAAATCTGACAAGGGGCTCGAAAAACATGTAATGCGCTACCCTCAGATATTTGCTACCAAAGCAATTGAGCGGAAGCTGGATGAAGGTGTTAAGAAAGGAATTATTTGGCACACACAAGGAAGTGGTAAAACGGCTTTAACTTATTACAATGTAAAATACCTTACTCACTATTTCAGAGACCGAAACATCGTTCCTAAATTTTATTTTATTGTAGATAGGCTAGATTTATTGATTCAAGCAGGTCGAGAGTTCAAGAGTCGTGGATTGGTAGTTCACAATATCAATTCTCGTGACGAGTTTGTAAGAGATCTAAAGAAAACAACTGCTCTTCATAACAGTTCCGGTAAGCCGGAAATAACAGTCGTAAACATTCAAAAATTCAAAGAAGATCGCGATGTTGTAAGTCGCAACGATTACCAGATAAACATTCAAAGAGTTTATTTCCTTGATGAAGTACATCGGAGTTACAATCCCAAAGGTAGTTTCCTTGCCAACCTGAATGAATCAGACACTAATGCAATAAAAATTGGTCTCACCGGTACTCCACTTTTGGGTACTGACTATAATTCAAAATCACTATTCGGAGATTACATTCACAAATACTACTATAATGCCTCTATTGCGGACGGATATACGCTCAGGCTTATTCGTGAAGAAATTGAAACAAGCTACAAGTTCAAATTGAAAAAGGCCTTAGAGGAAATTGATATTTTGAAAGGCCAGGGTGACAGGAAAGTAGTATATGCTCATCCCAAATTTGTAGAGCCACTTTTGGATTATATCATAAGTGATTTTGAAAAGTCGCGAATTACCATGAATGATAGCTCCATTGGTGCTATGGTGATTTGTGATTCTTCCGAGCAGGCCGAAAGATTAAAGGAGATATTTGATGCCAAGTATGCTGTTTCAAACCTCCCCAATATGGCTATGGCTGCTGAACCAGGTGTATCATACGGTGCTGTGCAGAAGGAACTATGTAAGGTTCATTCGTCAGCTCTTATTCTACATGATGCCGGAACAAAGGATGATAGAGAAACACTAATCGAAGATTTCAAAAATGGTAAGATTGATATACTATTTGTTTACAACATGCTACTTACAGGCTTTGATGCTCCAC
The DNA here is from genome assembly GCA_044344795.1 of Bacteroidia bacterium. Lineage (GTDB taxonomy): Bacteria > Bacteroidota > Bacteroidia > Palsa-965 > Palsa-965. The sequence continues at coordinate 12,234 of JBIJCF010000043.1, forward strand.
GCCTTAAAAAGCTCTATGTAACTCGAATCATCAAAGCTCATAATCTATTACAAGCCCTTACTCGTGTAAATCGCACCTATAAGAATTTCAAATACGGATATGTAGTTGATTTTGCCGATATACAGCGAGAATTCGATAAAACCAATCGCGATTATTTTAATGAGCTGCAAAATGAATTGGGTGATGAGATGCAGCACTACTCTAATCTTTTTAAGTCGAAGGAGGAAATTGATCAGGATATTAGAACGATCAAGGATGTACTTTTTCGATATGATACAGCTAATGCAGAGATTTTCTCGCAGCAGATTTCACAAATCAGTGACAAGAAAACAATGCTTGAATTGACTAAGGCTTTGAACAACGCTAAGGACTTGTATAACCTTATTCGTTTATCAGGCCATTACGAAATGCTTGATAAATTAGATTTTCAGAAGATTACACTACTTGCTAGAGAAGCAAACAATCATCTTGCTTTAATCAACACCAAAGAAGCGTTAGAAAATAATGTGGACACAACCAACTTATTGAATGTAGCCCTGGAGGATGTGGTGTTTGCCTTTACAAAGCTAAAGGAAGAAGAAATGATTATTGCCGACAAACTAAAGAACACCCTTCAAAAGACAAGGGAAATGCTTGGGGGCAATTTCGACCAACATGATCCGATATTTATTTCATTGAAAGAGGAGCTCGAGCGTTTATTCAAAAAGAAGAATCTGAGCGAGGTTACCAAGGAGGAAATGGAAGCCAATATCAAGGAGCTGGAGAAAATCTACGATGAAGCAAAGGAATTGGAGCGCAAAAATCAATTGCTGAAAGCGAAATACGATAACGATGCCAAATACGCACGCTTACACAAGCGATTAATGGAAAAGGATCCATTGACTGATAGTGAAAGCAAACTTTTCGAGGCCTTGCAAAGTTTGAAGAAAGAGGTAGATGCCCAAATACTTCAAAATGCCAATGTGCTGGAGAATGAGAGCTTCGTTGAAAAAATGATATTGCGCTTAGTTATCAGCCAGCTCAAAAACAAATTCGATTTGCCTTTAGATGCAGATCGTTCACAAGCCATAAATCACTTAATAGTAAAAGAATACATGAACGAGTATTACGGTCGTGTAGCATAGCAACAGTATGAACAGAACATTAGAATTTGAGAGAAACACCAAAGCCCTGATTGACGACTTAAAAAGCGTATGCGCCAATTATGGTTTGGGAAATGATGGCAATGAGTTTAAGATTATTACTCAGATATTCCTGTATAAATTCTTAAACGACAAGTTTGCCTTTGAGGTAAAGCAGCTGGATAGCAAATTGGCAAAAGCTGAAAGTTGGGAAGCTGCAATCAAAAAATATAAGAAATCGGAATACGAAATGCTATTGATGCAGTTGAGTGAAAGCACTGCCCGATTGAAGCCGGAGCATTTCATTTCCTATTTGTTTGAGAATCAAAATCAGCCAAAGTTTGCTGAGCTATTTGATAGCACCTTAACGGATATTGCAAAAGAAAACAGCGACATCTTCTCTGTAAAAACAGACGGTGGTGAGAAAATCATGCTCTTTGAAAACCTAAGCCGTTATGTAATTGATAAGCGAGATGAATTTTGCAAAGCTATAGTGAATAAACTGGTGCACTTTTCATTTGAGCACATCTTCGATGAAAAGTTTGATTTTTATGCGACAATTTTCGAATACCTAATTAAGGACTATAATACCAATAGCGGTGGAAAGTATGCAGAGTATTTTACTCCTCATGCAGTAGCTAAAATCATGGCATCTTGCCTGGTAACAGAAAAGGTTAAGAATGCAACTTGTTACGATCCTTCCGCAGGTTCAGGCACATTATTGATGAACCTGGCGCATGCAATCGGCGAGGATAAGTGCACCATTTACTCCCAGGACATCTCTCAAAAATCATCAAACCTATTGCGTTTGAATTTGATTCTGAACAACCTGGTTCATTCCATTCCTAACATAGTAAAGGGCAATACGCTGCTTGATCCTTATCACAGGGAAAAGGACGGAAAACTAAAGAAATTCGATTTCATTGTTTCTAACCCACCTTTTAAGTTAGACTTTAGTGATTTTGTAGAGGACTTGAAAACAAAAGAGAATCATGAGCGGTTTTTTGCGGGTATGCCTAATGTTCCAAAGGCAAAACCTGAAGGCATGGCTATTTATCCTGTATTCATTCAACACATTATGTTTTGCTTGGCTGAAAAAGGACGAGCTGCTATTGTCGTCCCAACAGGATTTATTACAGCGCAAAGCGGCATAGAAAAGAAAATCAGGGAGCGCTTGGTAGAAAAGAAAATGTTGCGCGGTGTAATCAGTATGCCGAGTAACATCTTTGCTACTACCGGAACCAACGTAAGTATTCTTTTCTTGGATAAAGCAAATACCAAAGGGGATATTGTTTTAATGGATGCTTCTAAATTGGGTGAAACAGTTAAAGATGGCAAGAACCAAAAGACCGTTTTACGCAGAGATGAAGAAGATAAAATCATTAACACATTCAACGAACACAAAGCTGTTGAGGATTTTAGTGTAGTCGTTAGCTATGAGCAAATAGCGGAAAAAAATTACAGTTTTAGTGCCGGGCAATACTTTGATGTCAAAATTGAATACATGGACATCACACAAGAAGAATTTGCAGCCAAAATGAAATCCTTCCAGTCGAACCTGGATAGCATGTTTGCGGAATCAAGGAATTTAGAAAAAGAAATTCAGCAACAATTAAAACGGTTGAATTATGAATAGGGAATGGATTAAGCTATCCGATACTTTTCAAAAAGTAATTGATTACAGAGGTAAAACACCTAAAAAACTCGGTTTCGAATGGGAAGAATCAGGATATCGTGCCTTGTCTGCATTAAATATTAAAACTCATGGTTTAGAAAATACCTCCTCGATTAAATACGCTAGCCAAGAGCTTTATGATAAATGGATGAAAGAAGAGGTTAAAAGAGGAGATATTCTTTTAACATCAGAAGCTCCAGCTGGGCAAGTGATGGTTTGGGATAGTAATGAAAAAATAGTTTTAAGTCAGAGATTATTTGCAATTAGACTAAAGGCCGATTACGATAATTATTTTGTTAAATATTATTTACAGTCTGATACAGGCCAAAAAGAGATCCATAAGAACACTTCGGGTAGCACTGTTTTTGGAATCTCAGCGAAAATGTTCGACCTAATTAATGTTCCAAAGTTTAGAAAAGACCAGCAAGAGTCAATTGGAAAGTGCTTAAGGGTTCTTGATTCCAAAATCGAACTCAACAACCGCATCAATGTCGAGTTAGAAGCAATGGCCAAGACCATTTACGATTATTGGTTTGTGCAGTTTGATTTTCCTGATAAAAACGGAAAGCCCTACAAAAGCTCCGGTGGTAAAATGGTCTGGAATGAGGAGTTGAAAAAGGAGATACCAGAGGGATGGATTTCTGCTGAACTAAAGGATATTGCTAATATTACAATGGGTCAATCGCCTCCTGGAGAATCTTACAATCAAAATGGAGAGGGGGTCGTGTTTTACCAGGGATGTACTGATTTTGGATCACGCTTCCCATCGATAAGACAATATACTACTGATCCATCGAGATATGCTAAACCAGGCGACATATTATTAAGTGTCCGTGCGCCTGTTGGAACGATGAACATTTCAATAACTGAATGCTGCATTGGTCGTGGTTTGGCTGCTTTAAACAGTAAAGATAATTGTACGCCATTTCTATTTGAGGTGCTTCGTAACCTCAAGCAAGTATTCGATAGAAGAAATACCGATGGAACAACATTTGGTGCTATAACAAAAGACGACTTGTTCACTTTAAAAGTTGTAAAGCCAACGGAAAAAGTATTAAATGAATTTAGTTTGATTTTCCAGCCAGTTTTTGAAAAGCAAAATACCATCGCTTTGGAAAATGATAAATTATCTGAACTTCGAGATTGGCTCTTGCCAATGCTTATGAATGGCCAGGTTAAGGTTAATTAATTTGAAAATATGAAAGCAGCATCGGCTAACTTTTTAACGGTAATAAAAGGCCCTAAACAATTTGTCATTCCAATCTACCAGCGCACTTACAGTTGGCAAATTGCTCAGTGTAATAAATTGTTCAATGACATTCTTAGAATTAGTCGTGATGCACATACACCTGGCCACTTTATTGGTTCAGTAGTTTATTTTCAGGAGAGCATACACACAGTTTCTGATGTTCCTAAGTTATTAGTCATTGATGGACAACAGCGACTAACCACTATTTCCCTGTTAATTGCAGCCTTGGCTGAATTTGTCAGAGATAATAATGTTGTTATTGATACAAATTTCACCAAGCTTCAAAATTATTATTTGCTCAATGCTGAGGAGGATGGAGAGCTTCGCTACAAGCTCCTTCTTACACGAAGGGACAAGGAAACCTTGATCAACATTATAAAAGGCGTACCCCTTGGTGACGATTCGTCTGTTCGTGTAGCTGATAACTTTAAGTTTTTCAAAGAGAAGATAAACGAAGAAAACGCTGTTGATATTTACAATGGTATTCTACGGCTTTTCATTGTTGATGTGGCGTTAGAAAAAGACAAGGACAATCCACAATTAATTTTTGAAAGCTTAAACAGTACCGGGTTGGATCTATCACAAGCCGATCTCATAAGAAACTATATCCTTATGGGGCAAGAGATTAAACTCCAAACTGAACTTTACGAAAAGTATTGGTTTCCAATGGAGCAAAGCTATGGCAATGAATATACAGCATCTTTTGACTGGTTCATGCGTGACTATTTATCCGTTAAGACCGGCACAATACCTCGTATTGACCGTGTGTACGATAGCTTCAAGTCATACGCTACTAGCAGTAAAGCTCCAGGCACCATATCCGAAGTTGTTCAAGACATACATAAGTTTTCGGGCTTCTATGTAAACATGGTTTTGCACAAAGAGCCTGATTCCGAACTCCAAAAGAGCTTCAAGAATATCAGTAAATTAAAAGTTGATGTTAGCTATCCTTTTCTTTTACCGGTTTACAATGATTATTCAAATGGTTTAATATCAAAGGATGAATTCAAGGAAATAATCAGTTTAGTAGAAAATTATGTTTTCCGCAGAGCTATCTGTGGTATTCCTACAAATAGCTTAAACAAAACTTTTGCTACACTCTACAAAGGGATTCAACAAGCCAGCTATTTGGAAAGTGTCAAGGCTGCTTTTCAATTAATGGATAGCTACAAAAGATTCCCCAATGATGCAGAGTTCATTCGTGAGTTGGTGGTTAAGGAAGTATATAATTTCAGAAACAGAAATTACTTGCTTAGTAAGTTGGAGAACTTCAATCGCAAAGAGCTGGTGAATGTTGATGATTATACGATAGAACACATCATGCCTCAGAACCCTGAACTTTCAAAAGAATGGCAGAGTATGTTAGGAGAAAATTGGAAAGAGGTTCAGGAAAAGTATCTACACACATTAGGCAATCTTACATTAACCGGATACAATAGTGAGTTAAGTGATAAGCCCTTTTCACAAAAGAAAGCAATGACCGGAGGGTTTAACGATTCGCCTATCAGGCTGAATGAATTTCTACGAAAGGTAGATGTTTGGAATGCTGAGAATATTGAAGTTCGGGCTAAGGAACTAGCAGAAAAGGCCTGTTCTATTTGGTTTGCTCCAAATCTTCAAAATGAAGTATTGAGCAAATACAGTGCTGAGGAAAAGGCTACCACTGTTTATACGATTGAGCAGTATGAGCATCTTAAAGGTGATATGCTTGATTTGTATCAGGCATTGAAAAAACGCATCCTAAACATTGACGCCTCGGTTAAAGAGGAGTATAAGAAACTTTATATCGCCTTCAAATCATCAACCAATTTCGTGGATATTGTTCCGCAAAAAGTCCGATTAAGATTATCCCTAAATATAGATTATACAGATGTTATTGATCCGAAAGGTTTGTGTAAAGATGTTTCAGGTCTTGGCAGGTGGGGAAACGGAGATGTAGAAGTAGGCATTTCAAATTTAAACGAACTTGAAGATGTAATGGATTTGATACAGCAGGCATTTGATAAGCAATTGGAATATATCTAAATGAAATTCGGATTCCGCATACCATCACTAACTAAGCGAATTGCTGCCCGGACATCGGTGAAGCGGCTCATTCGCCATAACTTGGGTTTTAAGGCTCCAAGGGGTATGGGATGGCTAACGAACCCAAAGAAAGCCGCTTACAATCGAGTTTACAATATAACTACCAGGGGATGTATGGTTACACTAATCGGAATCATGAGTGTTCCGCTTTTACTCGTTCTGCTTTTAATTTACCTTCTTTAGGTATTTTTTTTCACGATCCGGCTGATGTAACGAATGAAGTCCTTTGAGCCTACCACTTTTACATCCTCCAAAAATCCGAGTACAAACCTGCCGGGAGCCTGAAAGCTTTGCACCTTCGCCATAAAGTAGTAGCGGTCTGTATCAGGGATATGTTTGATGTAGGGAATGCTCATTGGATATTCTTCTTTGAGTACCAGTGATGCACGCATGCTCATCTGTATTTCTACTTCCTTGTTCAAGCTCTTACCCTGGAATCCGAAAATATCCGGTTTGTAAAACTCATGTTGCTTTTCGTATTTCATTTTTGAATCCGGCAACTCTGCGTCTCCTGCACGTTCACATAACCAGAGGTTATAGCCCATGAAACCCTTTACTCGCCATCACCTTTTTGCACGAAGTACAGAAACCTATTTCGGAATCGGTCTTGTTCTTTCCTTCCGCATCAGTCATGTAACAGCTTTGATCCGGGCAATGAGGAAGTCCCATGGTGTGACCCATTTCATGGATGACCACTTTGAAGAATTGTTCTTTCAGATTATTCTTCGATAAACGGAATGTAGAGGCTACACAGGCTTCTCCGGGTTGATATCCTAAACCCATTACGCCCCAGTCAGGGTATTCTCCTTTGTCTGTACTTATGTCCTTGTGGGTAAGACCGACGATAACTTGTCCCGGTTTAGCCATTTCACTTTGGAGCATGATCAGCGTATCGGCGCGGTAACGACTACGAGGCGAATAGTAAGCCCGTTGAGGCAATGGAGCAGGAGGGAGGAGTTTTATGCTGTCATGCACGAGTTGTAGCTTCTGATAGACATATTGCACCAGATCATCATCTAATCCGTTATATGGCTGCAGAAGAAAGTTGGGGTAAACGGGTTGGAGCCGAGCAGGAGAAGAGATGCTGTCTTTCCGGACTACTGTCTTATTCCGTGAAGGTTGTTCTTCATTGCCGCAGGAGAGCAGGAGAAAGGGTAGGAGAAAAACAAAGGTCGGTACTTTACCTGCAGAGTAATCAGATAAGCGCATAGAAGGGATGTAAATATTCGGTATATAAAGTCAATGCCTTAGTGAATGTAATCAACTTCTGCGTTAATCACTGAAGCTGATGTAATGCTAAAAGCATTAGAGGAATTTCTTTACAGCGATCTTCGGGATTCTTCAGAAATCTCTTGGTTTTCTCGTGATTCTCCGGGATTTTCCGGAAATATTCGTGAGATTACGTATCTCGCTAAGACATCATGTGCTTATGTAAATCGACGTAATAAAGTGTAAGGTTACTTACTATTTGCATGAATGTGCAAGCTATTATCTCATATTACTTGTGTACAGTTGTACAACGAATAACTATTGCAGGAATAATCTTGCTGCATTGATATTAGTGAAGTGTCTGTTGCTGTGCAGATGTAAGTAAAGCCGGCAATACGTGTTTAAGATTGCCGGCGCAGGGAATAATGATCTTGAGAGATTAACTCAGGCCATTAAGATTGATGTCTTTCCGACTTTTAGTGCAACCGGCGGACTCGATAAACAAGTTCATTGTTTTTTCTCCGGGCAAGTTTAATCGAGAAGTTGTAGAGAAGTACATAGTACAAATATTTTATAGCAGTTGGAGCCTCGCATAAGAATACGTCTTTACGATAGCCATAATTATCTAAGTGATGTGCACGAACGTAGATGATGTTGTTGAAACGCGTCAACTCCTGCAGGATTTTTTCATTACCTCGTATCAGTGAGTCTTCAATCCATTCTTCGGTCATATTTCGCTGCCGCCTCTTAGCTCGTGCTTTACAGTATTCCCACTTGCCATGCTTTTCAGGGCAATATTTGCGGAGCATGTGGTTAGCAGTAAATGCTTCTTTGCAGTATAGACATACGCGCAGGTACTCTCCTAATGGATCTGGGTTATAATTGAACCTCATATTTCCCCCTTCCTTCTTTTAATGTTCATTTCAGCAATGCACGGTCTACCTAACTTCATCCAAAGCTGTAGTTCAGCCCTGGAGAAAATAAGAGGTCGTCCCCTTGTTAAGGAGGGAAGTTGAAGTCGGGAAACTTTACTGTAGATTGATTTTTGTTTTAGTCCTGTGAGCTTTGAGGCTTCCTCAATACCTATGCTGTCTTCAGGCTGAGGTTGATCGGACTTGATCGTGCTTACCGCAAGGGTAAGCATTTCCATGATACTGCTTTCTATCTCTTGTTTCTGCAGCTTAAGAAACTCCCGCATGCTGTAATGCCAGAGTGGTTTTTCGAAATTTTCTTCCATAGTGAAGTACTATTTTTTCGTGTGTTCCCATAGGCATACTTATTTACGTTTGAAAAAGGGATGTTCCTTGAATTAATTAGTCTAATATAGTATAAGCCAGAATGTGAGTCAAGTAATCCATTGATTATTTATTCATGACTTTTAGATGTATTATGGATGTTGAACGCATCTTGTACACCGTGTGCATTGTTAATATAAATCATAACGGATTGATATGCAGTATCGGTGTTTTAACAGTTGTACAATTTAGTACACTTATCAAAGCCTCAGCTTAGGTATAGAATTTACCGCTTCAACTTTTTTGCTGTCCACAATCTTAGCGTAGATCTGGGTGGTTTTTAGTTCACGATGTCCAAGCATTTTACTGACGGTGTAAATATCAGTTCCATTTTCCAGTAAGAGTACCGCATGTGTATGACGTGCACAGTGAAACGTAATTTTCTTCTTGATACCCGCATCTGCCATCCATTTATACAGTCCCACATTCATATATGCGCTGTAGCGGAGTCCGACAAATAATCGTTCATCATCAGGACCGCGCTCACCTAATAGTGTTACGGCCTGTTCATTGATGGGAAGATATTCCTTGCCACCTGTTTTCTGTTGACGAAAGGATAATTCATAGCCTCGCTTCTCTGAATAGCGAAGATTGCCCCACGTGAGTCGATGAATATCACTCCAGCGGATTCCGGTAAGGCAGGAGAATAGAAATGCACGTTTTAATATTGGATACATACAATCCGTTTGCACCAGAAGTTGTACTTCCTCAAAGGTCAAATATTCTCGATTGGGTTCGTCTTGTTTGAATCCTTTAACAAAGTCAGAAAGATTTTCACTCAGCAGTTTTTCTCTGTAAGCTAATTTCAGACACGCTTTGAGTTTGTTGAGATAAGAGTACTTGCTGTTTTGAGATAATGGTTTGTTCCCTTTGGTGCGGGCCTTGGTATCGAGATACAATCTGAATTGATTGCACGATTCAGGAGTGAGTTCAGAGAACCGTAGTGTATCACCAAAACATTTTCTGAAATGTTTCAGCACGGCATACCAGTTACCATAGTTGGCTGAAGAATTAAATCGTTCGTTGGTTTTTTGCTGAAAGTAATCAATGAAATTTTTATCGCTGCTGTCAATGCGTTTGGTTCCGTATTGCTGATCTTGCAGATATATAGTTTTCTCTGCACGCAAACGTTCCACTAGCTCCATTGTTTTTTTGTTTTCAAACTGCTCTGTTCGGTTTTTCGGGTAGTTGTATACAAAAAGATTGAGTGCTTCTTTTTTTCTTGCACCGTATTCGATGAAGTCGAGATAGAGTGAACTTTTACCTTGACTGGTTTTTCGTTTTCTGATAGTTACTTTCATGATGATCGTGTTTAAAAAGTTGTCCCAATTTTGTCCCAATCGAAAAAGTGGGACAGAATTGGGACAAAAATTGTGTAAAAGCATGGAAAGTGCGCAAAATACTTTCTAACAGAACAACACAATAAATGGTTGAAAAGCAGTTGATTAAGCCTAAAAATGATGGATTTACTTTGCGCTGTTTTGTGCTGTTTTTACGCGTCTATTTCCCAATACAAAACTTACTAAAAATATTCCCCAGCAAATCATCCGTAGTAATCTCTCCGGTAATGAGGCCTAAGTAATGTAAAGCTTCGCGGATGTCTTGTGCGAGCAAATCGCCGGGCATGCCGTTGTTGATGCCGTTAATCACGCGCTCTACTGCTGCTGAGTTATGGCGCAAGGCATCGGCGTGGCGGGCGTTGGTAACTATTGTTTCCGTAACGTTTACGGTACGACTGTCGAAGAGCGTTACGAGCTTGTGCTTTAAATCGTCTAAATACAAAGGCTCTTTCGCTGATATAAACAACACGTCGTAAGCAGCAAATTCTTTCTGAATTTCGTCGAGGTTTTCTTTGTCGATCTTATTGCCAACGAGTAACAATTGCGCGCCTTGAATGTGCGTGTTGACTTCGTCAATGGCGAGCTTCAATTCTCCGGCGGTGATTTCGTGCACATCGAACAAATAAATCACAATCGCACTTTGGCGAATTTTTTCGTACGAACGCGTTACGCCAATCGACTCGATGATGTCGGTTGTATTGCGCAATCCTGCAGTATCAATGAAACGGAACAGCACACCGTCGATGGTAATTTCATCTTCAATCACATCGCGTGTGGTGCCGGGAATCTCGCTGACAATAGCGCGTTCTTCTTCGAGCATCGCATTCAGCAAGGTACTTTTTCCCGCGTTGGGCTTACCCACAATGGCTACAGGAATGCCGTTCTTAATGACGTTGCCGACTTCGAAAGAATCGATGAGTCGCAGCATCAAACGTTGAATGGTGAAGAGTAAATTTTTTAAATCATCACGATTGGCAAACTCCACATCTTCTTCGCTGAAGTCGAGTTCTAATTCAATTAACGATGCAAAGTTGACGAGGTGTTCGCGCAATATTTTAATTTTCCCGGAGAAGCCTCCGCGCATTTGAGCCAACGCCACTTGATGCGATGCCGCGCTTTGTGAAGCAATCAAATCTGCTACAGCTTCTGCCTGCGACAAATCCATTTTGCGGTTCATGAAAGCACGAAACGTAAACTCGCCCGGTTCTGCTAATCGAGCACCTTTACGCAAAAACAATTGCAACAATTGCTGTTGAATAAATACCGAGCCGTGACAAGAAATCTCCACCACATCTTCACCCGTAAACGATTTCGGATTGCGAAAAACAGTGGCTACCACTTCATCCAACAATACGCCATTGTCTTGCACCACCGCAAAATGTGCGGTGTG
>JBIJCF010000054.1:0-10637 GCA_044344795.1 Bacteroidia bacterium
GGTTTTCCTGATTTGGTAAACAATACCGATTCCGCTATACGAAAAGCAACTGCTCCGGATAAGCGCAACACGGCAATAGCTGCTGCACCGTGGGCTGTTGCTAAGGCTACAATTGTATCATTCCGGTTCATGGACATAAGGATGGAAAGTTACACAATTCATTGGAGTTGAAGACCTCAACATTATTATTGTTCATGGTTAATTAACTTATTTTGGATTGCATTCCATACATGCGGTGTTGTGATATGCTTAACTTTATACCATGCTAACGTACGCCATCATCATTGCTACATGTGCGGTCTCTCTGATAAAAATGGAGGACTTCGAATTCAAGAACAAATTCATGTTCAATGCGTATGCTATTGATCGTAATAAGCAATGGTGGCGATTCCTCACGCATGGCTTATTACATGCTGATTTCACCCACTTGTTTTTCAATATGTTGTCCTTGTTTTTCTTCGGACCGCTTGTGGAAAATGCGTTTCAGTCGGAATGGATTTTTGGTGAAACCATCGGTAAAGTAGCTTATCTCGCGTTGTACATCGGAGCATTGGTGATGTCCTCCGTATATTCCTTTTTCAAACATCGTAACAATAGTTACTATAATGCGCTAGGTGCTTCCGGCGCGGTTTCGGCGGTAATTTACACGGCTATTTTGCTGAGTCCGCACAATACCATTTATTTATATTTTATTCCGATTCCCGCATGGGCTTTCGGTATTGTTTACCTCGCACTATCCTGGTATTTAGGACGTCGCGGTCAAGATAACATCGGCCATGATGCTCATTTCTGGGGAGCTGTATTCGGTCTGGTATTTCCTATTGTGTGCAAACCTGCGCTGTTCGAGGTGTTCATCTTTCAGCTGATGAATCCTTCTTTGATTGGGAATTAAATTGAAACGCTGTATCTTCATTCCATGACTCAGACTTTGCCATATTTATTGCACAACGGAACATTTGTTGCTTCCGAGCAACCATTGTTTACTCCGCACAATCGTGGTTATCGTTATGGTGACGGATTATTCGAGAGCATGCGTTTTGTGCAAGGTAAGTTGCAGTTTGCTCAACGTCATTTGCAGCGTCTTATGTCAGGTGCCAACTTAATGCAGTATTCGCTTCCGGATAATTTTATTTCCAAATCTTTGGAAGAATGGTGCAAATTGTTGGCAGAAAAGAATCAAATAACCGGATCTGCACGAGTACGATTATCAGTGTATCGTAACGATGGCGGAAACTATAAACCTTCAGACAACACTGCTTCATGGATCCTGGAAATGTGGAGCATGGATGCTGATCATTATTCCATTAACGATAAAGGCATTTCTATAGAGCTGTATCAGGACGTGCGCAAACCGGTGAATAAAATGTCGGGATTGAAAAGTGCGAATGCGGCTTTGTATGTTCTGGGCGCTCTGTTTGCGCAGAAGATGAATGTTGATGATGCAGTGCTCATCAACCAAAACGGAAACATAATTGAAGCAACAGGATCCAGTTTGTTTGCGGTAAAAAATGGGGTGTTATACACAAGTCCGTTGTCGGAAGGCTGCGTTGCAGGAGTGATGCGTTCCGTAGTAATGGAATTAGCTCAGCAAAACCGAATTGCGGTATATGAAGTACCACTGCCGTTAAGTGTATTGCTGAATTCCGACGAAATATTCCTGACCAATGCCGTGCACGGAATAGTGTGGGTTAGCGCGTATCGCAACAAACGTTACTTCAGTAATACAGCAAAAAAAATCAACGAGTTGTTAAATGCGCATGTAGCGAAGTCTTAATCGCTGCTCGCACGAATTAATTGAGAGCGGTATTTCGTAAACACACTCGACCGCGATACAAATCCTCGGTATTGTTCGTTTTCCACTACCGGCAAATTCCAAGCTCCTGTTTCATCAAACTTGCGCATCACGGCATACATGTCTTCGTCGGGATGGACAACAGCGGCAGCAGGTTGCATTAAATCTTCTACGGTGTATTTGTCGTATTTATCATGATCAAACATGATTTCGCGAATTTGTTCGAGACGAATTACGCCTAGTAATTCTAAATTATCACCCAATACCGGGAAGATGTTTCGTTGGGAATGCGCTACCACATTCACGAGTTCTCCTAACGTCATATCCGGGAGCACTGGTTGAAAGTCAGTCTCCATAATTTTACGCACATTGATGGAGCTGAGAATATTGCGGTCTTTGTTCTGCGTATAAATCTGTCCTTTCTTGGCGAGTTTCTTCGTATCCATGGAATAGGGTTCGAAGTATTTTACAATTGTGTAACTCAACGCGCTCACAATCATTAATGGAATAATCAATTCATATCCTCCCGTAATTTCCGCAATCAGAAATATTCCGGTTAAAGGTGCATGAAATATCCCTGTCAATGTCCCTGCCATTCCAACGATCGTAAAATTGGCAATAGGCAATGATACAATTTGTGCAATGTGAAGCAGAAAAGAAAAAATAAATCCAAGGTAACCGCCAACAAATAGGGAAGGAGCGAAGTTGCCTCCATTACCACCACTGCCGATTGTAACAGAAGTAGCAACGACTTTAATAAAAGTAATCGCGGTTACAAAAAGCAATATACCCCATAGCGAAACAATTTTTCCTTCAAAGTAAGAATCGTGCAGAAGTTTGTCGGGACGCATATCCGCTAACGCTTTAATGGACGCGTAACCTTCACCATATAAGGATGGGAATAAATACAATAAGCCTGCGAGCATTAGTCCGCCAATTATTGCGGCACGAATCGGAGAACGTTTTCTTCCTTTAAAGAGATTTTCGATACGCGGAAACATGCGCGCATAATACACTGCAAAAAATCCTGTGGTGATTCCAAGTAGCACATACCACGGCACGTTATGATAATCGAATGGCTGTTGCAATTTGAAGAAGAGAAGAATTTCTTCGCCGAGCATTACTTTGGAAAGCAGCGCTCCTGTTGCCGCCGCGATCATGATCGGAATAAACGCGTTTATCGTTACATCAGCAATTAATACTTCTAGCGCAAACAACATTCCGGCAACAGGTGCGTTAAACGCAGCTCCAATACCTGCTGCAGCTCCTGCTGCTAACAGCAAACTGCGATCCTTGTACGTAAGTTTATACGTACGCGCGTAATTGGATCCTATGGCAGAACCTGTAGTGACAATAGGCGACTCCAAACCGGCACTTCCACCAAAGCCAACGGTAAGTGCGGAAGTAAGCACGTGCGAATACATTTGATCTTTCGGAAGACGTGCATTCTTTTTCGCGATAGCATAAAGGATGTTGCTGTTGCCTCGTCCAAGTTTGCCGTTAAAAAATCGTTTAACGATGAACGCCGTTAAAACAATTCCAAGCAACGGCCCGACGAGAAAAAAGAAGCGATCAGAAATTAGACCGTAGTCGCGTGTCATGCATTCCTGAATAGCATGCACCAACATCTTCAATATGATCGCAGCTAAACCTGCAGTTAGTCCAACAAGAATACTCGATAGGATGAGAAATTGTTTCTTATCCAATCGGTCGTGTAACCACTCGATGCCGTTCTCAATAAATTTGATGACCGTTGCCACGGAGCAAAAGTAGTAAACTGTGGGAAGTCCGCGTCAAGAAGTACTAAAACGTAACTATGACGTCCGTATTGAGTCGTTGATTAAGATAGTGTAATGAAGTTGACGCGAACCGTTATGCCAAATTTATAGACCTCTATTGTACGCGGAAGATCATAGATTAGTTCGCAGAAAAATCTTCGGGGTATTCAGCTACTACACTAAAATCTTGTCCCATATTTTTTAGTGCTTGCTTCCACATCATATCCGGTGCAGTGTTGAAGATCCAATCCACTTCTTGCTCACTTATAAACCAGCTTCGCTCATCCAGTTCACGACGAAGTTGATTTTTCTCCCAACCTGCATAACCTGCCATAAAGCGAACGTTTTCTACAGACGCGATATTTTCATTGAGCAATTCTATCATCGTATCCAACTTGCCTTGCCACCAAATTCCCGGCATAATTTCGTAGCTGTCAGGAATTAGTGTGCCTAAACGATGAATATAATACAACTGATCTTTTTGAACAGGTCCTCCGAAATACAACGGAATGGGCAGTTTCGGGAAATCACTCATCGCTTCATGAATGTGAATGCCGAGCGATTTGTTCAACATAAAAGCTACAGTTCCTTTGGAGTTGTGTTCCGCAATGATACCAACGGATCTACGGAAATAAGGATCCTTCATGAACGGTTCAGAAATTAGAACTCGTCCGGCACTTGGCGATAATTTGTTTTCTGGAAACACAGCACAAATTTACACAACGGTTTTGTAAATGAGGAACGTCATAACTGTTATGATTTGTGAATACTATCTTTAGCACAAATTCAAGATGTATGTCAGACTTACGAGATTATATTAATCAATTGCGTCACGATTTTAAGAAAGCTACGTTGGATGAAGCGATGCTCGTTGAAACTCCGACTCAACAATTTGAAAATTGGTTTCGGGACGCTGTAGATGCCAAAATTCATGATCCGAATGCAACAGTGCTATCAACTGTTGATGCTGCAGGTAAACCGTCTGCTCGGGTTTTGTTGTTGCGAAATTTTGATGAATCCGGATTTGTATTTTACACGAATTACAACAGTAAAAAGGGCAATGATCTGGCCGCTAATCGTAATGCATGTTTAACTTTTTGGTGGCCGGAATTAGAACGTCAGGTGCGAATAGAAGGTGTTGTGACTAAACAAAGTGCGGCTGATTCCGATGCTTATTTTATGAAGCGTCCGCGATCATCACGTTTAGGAGCATGGGCTTCACCGCAAAGTGAAATGATTGCAGGCAGAAGCGCATTGGATGATATGTTGAGCAATGTCACCAAGAAATTTGAAGCAAGTGAAGTGTTGCGCCCGGAATGGTGGGGAGGATATGTGCTGAAGCACAATCGTGTTGAGTTTTGGCAGGGGCGTGAAAGTCGTTTGCACGACAGAATATGTTACATCTTGCAAGATGATAATAGTTGGCATAAGGTACGATTGGCGCCTTAAACAAAGAGCTGTTCGTTGAGAACAGCTCTTTGTTTTTTTGTGGTATTCTTATTCTGCTTTCTTGGCAGCTTTCTTTGCAGGAGCTTTCTTTGCAGGAGCTTTTTTCGCTGCAGCTTTTTTGGCCGGTTTTGGCGCTGCTGCCTCCACTGTCTTCTTTTTCTTACGTGGCCGGGTTACACCGTAAGAGCCCATTTGAATTTTGCCTTTTCTGGATTTTTTATCTCCGCGTCCCATAAGTAATGTAGGTTTGGTTATTGGTGATTACTGATTGAATTCTGTTTAGTTACTGCAATTCGCATTCACTCCGCCAACTCCGGATCATTTACCGATCCTTCTTACGCTTCCGCATCAGATCAAATATAGAAAAATTGTCACTGCTTTGCTTCAAATTCTTTCTCCAACAAATCGGGGCGTTGGATACTGGCCCGCACCCAGTCCAGTTTTAACTGCTCTTGTTCCGTTTCACTTAACCGCCATATAACATCGGATTTCTTCATGCGCTTGGTGAGTTCATATAAACAGATCGCTGCTGACACCGAAATGTTATAGCTTTCCGTAAATCCAACCATTGGAATCTTCACAAACTCATCGGCTTCCTGTTTCACCAATTCCGAAATGCCATCAATTTCTGTTCCGAATACTAAAGCAATTTTACCTGTTTCAATAGGCAGATCTTTGATGAGGCAATCGTTGGTATGCGGTGTTGTCGCAACAATACGATAACCTTGTTTTTTCAATTCACGAATACATGCAATGGTGTTATTCTCGTGTCCGTTATAACGATGAATACTGAGCCATTTGTCAGCACCCATGACCACATCAGGATTTGGTGTGTACTTGTTGCGATTTTCAATAACGTGTACATCCTGAATTCCCATACATTCTACACTGCGTAATACTGCACTGGCATTGTGCGCCTGATAAATATCTTCTACTACTAATGTGATATACCGCGTACGTTCGAACACATTGCGCTCAAATTTTTCTTTCCGCGATTCACTGATGAACTGACAGAGATATTCGTATCGTTCTTTCGTATCGCTCATGATACACGATTATTGGATAATGCCATCATGTTGCACATACGGAATAACATGCGTGCGCCAACGTTCGCATCCCATTCATCACCCTCAGGTCCGGGAGTAACTTCGTTCAAATCACAGGCAATAATTTTCTTGCCGGAGCGTGCTACTTGTTCAATTAAATAAGCAGCTTGTTCAAACTCAAAGCCACCTGCTACAGGAGTTCCGGTATGCGGACATAATTTCGGATCCAAGCCATCGATATCAAAACTGATGTACACGTGCTCCGGCAACTGAGCGATGATATCATCGACTTGTTGAGCCCATGTTTTGCCGCGATAATTTTCAACCTTCAAGTCGCGATCGAAATACGTCTTAATGCGCTCCGGTTGCGACTGAATGATTTCGACCTCCTGCAAACAATAATCACGAATACCAACTTGTACCAACTTGCTTACTGCAGGAACCTGTAATGCATTGTACATGATACTCGCATGAGAAAATGTGAATCCCTCATAGGCAATGCGTAAGTCTGCATGCGCATCAATTTGTAAAATCCCGAATGAAGGATGTTTTTCTGCTAATGCCTGTATCATGCCCATCGGAGTGCTATGATCACCTCCTACTAACATCACCAATTTTCCTTTGTTCATCCAATGCAAGGCTTTCGATTTTACCCATGCATTCATTTCTGTAGTCGCTGCATTCACTTTACTCAATATAGCTTGTGACACAGCGTCGTCCTTCACATCAACACCATTGGTAAATGCATCAATGTATGCTTTCGCTTCCTCTCGAAGTTGTGCACCTTGCACTTTCAATTCTTCAGGAATTTCATCCATGGCAATACCGATCTTCCAAGCATTCGGAATAGTAGGTTCATACAGATCCACCTGAAAAGAAGCGTCAAATATAGCTTCCGGTCCTGCTGAAGTTCCGTCACTGTATGAAACCGTCACATCCCAAGGTACAGGAATAACAACCACTTCAGCTTCATCGCAAGTGAATGGAAGTCCAAACAGATTTGCATTAGGATCACCGGGACTGTTGGGGTCAAAAGATTTTATTTTGTCGGCTTTGCTCATAGTTATGCTGTTTGTTCCGTTGCTGTTTTATGCTCGGAGGTAAAATGAAATTTGATATCACCAAAATATTCCATGGCCATATTCAATGCCCAATCGCTATCCGCGAGAAATACAGGATCGCCGTCTTTATCATACGCAATGCTGCGTTCTTTCTGTTCCAGGAATGTTGCCAGTTTTGCAGCGTCGTCGCAAGTGACCCAACACGCTTTTGTAAAAGGAGCTATTCTGAATTCGCACGATGCACCATATTCATGTTGTAAACGAAACTGTAAAACTTCAAATTGAAGATCACCAACAGTACCAACAATTTTGCGATTGCCGGGTTGCTGCGTAAATAATTGTGCAACGCCTTCGTCGGTAAGTTGATTGATGCCTTTGTCGAGTTGTTTACTTTTCAAAGGATCTTTATTCACCAGTTCTTTGAAAATTTCCGGAGAGAAGCTCGGAATACCTCTGAAATGAAGGGTTTCACCTTCTGTAATCGTATCACCGATTTTGAAATTTCCACTATCATACAAGCCGATTACATCACCGGGATAGGCTTCTTCAATGATGTTTTTTTCATTGGCCATGAAACTCGTCGGACTTGTAAATCGCAATTGTTTATTTAATCGCGTGTGTTGATAAAACTTATTACGCTCAAATCTTCCGGAACATATACGCAAGAAAGCAATACGATCACGGTGGTTTGGATCGAGATTGGCGTGAATCTTAAATACGAATCCGGAGAACTTGGGTTCTGTCGCTTTCACCATGCGCTCTGAAGCTTCACGATCGATTGGAGGAGGAGCGAATTCAATAAACGTATCCAGCAATTCCTGAATACCGAAATTGTTGATAGCACTTCCAAAGAACACAGGGGCTGTAGATCCATCCAAATAATTTTTTACATCAAAGCGACTGTAAACGCCATCCACCAATTCAACATCTCCTTTCAACTTGTTCAAGTATTCTTCTTTCAGCTTTTGAGCAAGAATCGGATCGTTAAGATCAGCAACACTAAAAATGTCATCAGAGAGTTTGGTCTTATTCGAGGTGAATAAGTTCAAACTCTTATGGTATAAATTATATACACCTTGAAACGTCTGTCCCTGACTAATTGGCCAACTCAGCGGATGTACTTTAATATTCAATTTAGCTTCTACTTCATCCAACAGATCAAATGGATCTTTTCCTTCTCGATCCATTTTATTGATGAAGATGATCACAGGAATGTTGCGCATACGACAGACACCCATGAGTTTTTCTGTTTGTTCCTCTACACCCTTTACGCAGTCGATTACCAGAATTACGCTGTCCACTGCAGTTAGCGTGCGGTAGGTATCTTCTGCAAAGTCTTTATGGCCGGGAGTATCGAGGATATTTATTTTTCGCCCATTGTACTCAAATCCCATAACGGAAGTAGCAACCGATATACCGCGTTGTTTTTCGATTTCCATAAAATCGGATGTAGCGGTCTTTTTAATCTTATTCGATTTTACTGCACCTGCGGTAAGAATTGCACCTCCAAAAAGAAGAAACTTTTCGGTGAGTGTTGTTTTTCCGGCATCCGGGTGAGAGATAATCGCGAAGGTCTTGCGTTTATTGATTTCTGCTTGTAGATCCATTGGGCGCAAAGATAGCGGTAAGGATGATATCGTTTGGACGGTAACTTCCGTTAATCATGGGAAATAAAAAATCCCTTCACCATACGGTGAAGGGATTTTAGCAACAAGTTAAGATTACTTGTTTACAGTCTTAGCAAGCTCAGCACCTGCTTTGAATTTTGCTACTTTCTTAGCAGCGATTTTGATTGTCTTACCAGTCTGTGGGTTACGACCGGTACGAGCAGCACGCTTAGCTACAGAGAAAGTTCCGAAGCCAACCAAGCTAACTTTGTCACCCTTCTTAAGAGCCTTAGATACTGACTCCATAGTAGCGTCTAATGCACGACCAGCGTCAGCCTTAGAGATCTTCGCGTTGTTAGCGATTGCTTCGATTAATTCTGCTTTGTTCATAGTTGTTTGTTTTTAATTGGTTAATGAATTAATTACTGAACGAAACAAAAATAGACGCATTCCCACATTTGTCAAGGGGTACAGCCTACAAAACAGCGTTTTTGTTGATAAATGGGGTGTTTTGTTAATAACTGCGCCCGAAATGCCCGTTATTAGCGGTTTTCAGGCTGTTGAAATCCTGTATTTCGCTTATAAAGCCGGATTCCGACGGCTAAGGTCCTGAAACGTACCCTATAAGCGTATTTCAGACTTTAAATAAAGTAATCGGATGATGTCAATTTATATCCGCGTAAAAATTCTTCTGCACTCATTCGTTTCTTACCTGCGGGTTGTAACGATGTAATACGTATGCGACCAACGCCGCATTGTACCACTAAATCATCACTTACTTTTCCGGCAACAATTTGTGCATGTGAATCAGTATCTACAACCGCAGTTGAATATACTTTCACCTGCAATTCTTGATCTCCACGCATCAGTGTTGTCCATGCTGCAGGATAAGGACTCAGTCCGCGTACATGATTATGAATATGTAATGCGTTCAATTCCCAATTGATCTTGCAATCGTGGCGAAATATTTTTGGTGCATCAGGAATTACTTCATTGGAACATATCAGTGAGTCTTGCTCCAATGTTTTAACGTCACCACTTGCAATAGTGTCTACCGTCTTTTTTACAAGCTGAGCCCCAATCACCATCATCTTATCATGCAGTTCGCCTGCAGTTTCATCAGGACCAATTGGAATTGTTTCTCTATAGATAACGGCACCTGTATCAATTTCCTGACGTAAGAAAAATGTTGTTACACCGGTTTCTCTTTCACCATTCATGATGGCTCTATTGATAGGAGCAGCACCGCGATATTTTGGTAATAACGAGCCGTGCAAATTGAAAGTCCCTAATGGTGGCATATTCCACACAACTTCCGGTAACATTCTAAACGCCACAACAATTTGTAAATCGGCGTTAAGATTTTGCAATGCTTGTAAAAAATCAGGATCCTTCAACTTCTCAGGTTGCAGTAAAGGAATGTGATTTGCTACTGCAAATTGCTTCACAGCACTCATCTGTACTTGCTGTCCGCGACCTGCAGGTTTGTCCGGTGCAGTTATGACGCCAATTACATTATATCTATCCTGAACCAAAACAGACAAAGATGCTACAGCAAATTCCGGCGTACCCATAAACACGATACGCATCGACTTTGGATCTTTCATCGCTTTAATTAACGTTTCTCCATATCGGTAACTACCACCGTTTCTCCGGCCATACAAATGCTCAATCGATCATCGTGTTTGTATTTTACCCAAACAGGAAGTGAATCTTTCTGAAAATCAGATTTCACAAAATCAGGTTCCAGTTTTTTCTTGTCCTCCAGTTGAATCATGTATTTACAGCCATCCAATTCGTAATCGATAATCATGGCTTTTACATAGCCCTGACCAGCATAATCAACAGTGGCTGTGGTTGCTTTTTTTTCTTTGCAGGACGAAGCTGCTAAAAGAATAGTCGTT
>JBIJCF010000038.1:0-33466 GCA_044344795.1 Bacteroidia bacterium
TCGTTGAGACGAGAAGATTACTAAGTTTGTTCATCACTATATTTTTTTCAAAAGTAATGAAAGCGCAGCAGCTTAACAGAATAATAGGACCAATGTTGGCGGCACTGATCGTGTTAATCGGAGCCGTTAATGATGGACAACTTGAGCTGATTGCAATGGGAGGAATAGGAGTGTGGATGGCCTATTGGTGGATGACTGAAGCAGTTCCTATGGCCGTGACAGCTTTATTGCCCATTGTGTTCTTGCCGTTATCCGGAATTGCTCCTGCGAAAGAGGTTGCGCGTCAGTATATGGACTCCATTTTATTTTTGTTTATCGGAGGATTTATCTTGGCGTTTGCGCTGGAGAAATGGCATCTCCATAAACGTATTGCGTTAAAAATCTTAAGTGCTGTCGGAACGAAACCATCGCGTGTATTATTGGGCGTAATGTTAGCCGCGTATCTACTTTCCATGTGGATATCGAATACCGCGACGGTTATGATGCTGATGTCTGCGGTTGGAGCAGTGGTGATGCAAATGGACGAACATACCAATGATACTGTTGCTAAAAATAAACAAGCCGCGGGTTTATTTCTCGGTCTCGCGTTTGCAGCGAACATCGGTGGAATGGCAACATTGGTCGGTACGCCAACCAACATGATTTTTTATCGCGAATATCTGCGTGCATTTCCTGATGCCACTGATATGAACTTTTTGCAATGGGCTCTTGTCGGTGTGCCGGTTTCATTGTTGTTATTAACCGCAGCATATTTTATTCTGCGCCAATTGTTCTGCAGTTCAACCGAGCCCAACGCTGTATCATACGATTACTTTCGCAAGCAATTAAGTGCTTTAGGAAAATGGAGTAGAGAAGAGAAAGTAGTGGCGAGCGTATTTACCGTTACAGCATTGCTGTGGTTTACGCGCAACGATATTGATTTAGGCGAGATTCACATGAACGGCTGGTCGGGTTGTTTGGGTGAATACTCCAAGTATGTGGACGATGGAACCGTTGCTATTGCTGCCTCGATCTTCTTGTTTTTATTTCCTTCATCACGCGGCGGTGAAAGCATTATGACCTGGAAAGATGCAGAACGTTTGCCGTTCGATATCATTCTATTGTTTGGTGGCGGATTTGCTTTGGCTTATGGTTTCGAACAATCCGGTTTAAGCGTATGGATGGCATCCGGTTTTTCTGCAATGGAATCATGGCCGTTGGTTGCAATGGTTGCCGGACTCGCAGCCTTGATATGCGTCATCAGTGAATTTGCTTCCAACGTAGCAAGTATTCAGCTGATGATTCCTGTATTATTGGCACTTGCTCCGCAAATTGGTGTTTCAGCTTTATCATTACTTGTTCCTGCAACTTTGGCGGCATCGCTAGGCTTTATGCTTCCCGTTGCAACAGCACCCAATACCATTGTTTTTGGTAGCAGGCGCATCAAAACAACCGACATGATGAAAGCAGGTTTCTGGATTGATTTGATCGGTGTTGCAGTGATTACAGCCTGTTGTTATTTGTTGCGGTAATCACAACTTTATTCCACATACAGCACTAATCCTTTCAAATATTCTCCTTCAGGATGATAAATGTTAACGGGATGATCCGTAGGCTGAGTGAGATGATGCAGCACGCGCACATTACGCTTGGCGACAATAGCCGCTGACATGATTGTATCGTGGAATAAACCGCGACTCACCACCTGAGAGCATGAGAATGTAAACAGAATTCCTCCGGGACGAATTTTGCTGATAGCTTCGGCATTCAATCGCTTATAACCCATAACCGCATTGTGACGTGCATTCACATGTTTTGCAAATGCAGGAGGATCCAGAATAATTACATCGTAAATACCGTCCTTATCTTTTAAATAATCGAACGTGTCAACTGCGAAAGAGGCATGATTGGTTAATCCATTCAATGCCATATTCTTGTCGGTTAAGTCTATAGCTTTTTTGGAAGAGTCAACGCTGTGTACTTCAATTGCTCCTGCTTTACCTGCATACACCGAGAATCCACCGGTGTAGCAAAAGGTATTGAGCACGCGTTTCCCTTTGGAGTATTTCGCCAGCAACGCGCGATTATCGCGCTGATCAACGAAGAATCCGGTTTTTTGACCGTGTTCCCAATCGATTAAAAAACGATGACCATTTTCAATGACTTCTCCTGCACCTTCAGATGATCCCAAGATATAACCATTTGTACTTTCGCCTCCTTCATTACGGTGCAAAGCTTCACTACTCTTGTCGTAAACAGCGCGAAGCTGGTCGCCCAAAACTTCTTTCAGTGATTGTGCAATAGCTTCACGGAATTGATGCATGCCCACAGAATGCGCTTGTAATACAGCTACTCCGTTGTAATAATCAATGATTAGACCGGGCATACCGTCACCTTCTGCATAAATCAAGCGGTATACATTGGTATTCGGATTATTGGCAATGCCCACGCTTAAACGGTAATCAAATGCTTTGCGAATTTTATCGGACCAAAATGCAACATCAGGCGTCACCGGTTGAAAAGAAAATACACGGACCGCAATTGTACCTTCCTGATAATGTCCGGTTCCTAGGTACTCGTCGTGATTGGAATACACGTCAACTACTGCACCATCATAAACAGGGCCTTTTATTTTTTTAATGGCTCCTGAAAACACCCACGGATGAAATCTGCGGAGTGATTGATCTTTTCCTGATCCTAAAATTATTTTGGTGCGTTCTTCCATGTGCGCAAAGGTATTGATGTGCGTTATATCAGATTAAAGTCAAGGCTATATTTTTCAACGCCATTGATCACAATTTTCAATTTGTGCATTCCCGACAGATGTTTTCGGGTGGTCAGATCCGTGAAATTGAGTTTTCGTTTTACCGAATGTGTTCCGGGCTCGGCGACACCACGCAATACTTGAAATACTTTGTACGATGGCGTTCCATTCTTTTTTAGAAAACCGATTTGATATTCTATTCGAATATTCTCGCTCTTTTTGCCGCTGAGTTGCCACGTGAAATCTAATTGCGCAGCTGCCCCAATACGAACAGAATTCGGCGTTAATTGAGCCGAAATTATTTTAGTATCAATTTGATGCGAATGTCCAAACAACTTTAGCACCTGTTTATTGCCCGCTTTCAACAATGTTCTCGAGCCGTGATGCAACAAGCGATCTGTCAAATCATTTTTACCGATGTGTTTTTGTATTAAACTTAATACTTCCTTGGGCTGATTCTTGGAAATATCATTGATGCTGTTGGATACACTCTTGCGCACATATTCGCTGGGATCATGAATTAATCGTTCAATAATACCGAGTACAAATTCAGGCTCATCAATGTATTCTCGAAGTGGGGAAGCCCATGGCAGTAATGGACGAATGCCTTCGCTACTTAATCGCCGAATGTGTTCGTTCGGATGTTTCGTCCATTTTATAATCTGACGTTCGGTAATTTTTCGATGAGCACGAATAAACGGACGAATAGCAAATTCACCGGTAGAACGTTGCGTGAAGTGTTCCAACGCAAGAAAAGAAGTTTCCGGAAAATCAATGCCGAAATGTTCTACAAATGCCGGGAATACGAACGCGGGTAAACCTTTGTACGATTCGTGAATGGACAACAATACCTGAAGTTGTTGCTCGTAGTTACCGGGAATATATTGATGGAAACTCGTTGCAATACGATTGGTGCGGTCTTTTAACTCCAGTTGACTCCAATCTTTCAAAGTTGTTTTCACAAATGCAGCATCATCTAAATTCTTTGGAGTTTTTCTGATGTCACGCGCTAACTTATTTACAAATTCACGACTCAATAAATTCTTGAGAGGCTCAGCCATTAGTAGCGAGTATTAATTGTCGTTGCTGATTGAATTTGATAAGTCCTTGATCCAACAAATGACGCAAGACAAAGGATAATTCTTTTTCTTCCACGGAAGGAAAGTGTGTTTTGAAATCGTTTAGTGTGAGTTGTTGCCGGGCAATGGTATTCAACAAATCATCACGCAATTGCACGCGTGTTTGTTTGCGCTCCGTTTCTGTTTGCTTTTTACAGACATCACATTTGCCACATTCAGGTGCATCCTGTTCTCCGAAGTAAGCCAACAATTTCCGCTGACGACATGTGGTCGTATCCTGAACAAACTGCGTCATGGCATCAACACGTGATTGAGCGGTCTTTCGTAATAGGGCTAAATTTTCGGGAGCGATGTACAATGATTTTGCATCAGCACGGGGCGCGGTGAACGTTAATAAAGGCCGATCGGTTTGTGGCTGATAATGCAACAAATCTTTTTTCATCAGGTCATTGAAAATTGCGGCTACTTTCAATTCGTTAGTATTGAGTCGTGGCGCTATTTCCGATTCCTTGATGCGAACAAAACCTTCGAACAAGCCACCATACATTCGGAGAATTAACTTGATGAACTGTTCATGTTCGGGATGCGCCACTTCGTAACGATACAATTCTTCTTTACCCACAGTAATCATTACTCGCGATGGCTGATAAATAGCATCGGTGAACGTGATGTAGCCTTCGCGTTCCAATGTTTTCATTGCGTGAAAAACAAGAATCGGATCCAACTTATACGTGTCGCATAATTGTTTCATATCGAACACAACCGTTTGTCCAAATCCGCTGCCTACAGGAATCTGATACAAGTTGCCGATAGTCTGATACACTTTGCGAATTTCATCCAGCGGCGGAAACGATTGTTCCAGTTGCTTCTGTAATTCATCCAAATCACGCTTGTGCCAAAATAGAATTGCGCCCGCATCTTTTCCATCACGACCACCGCGACCGGCCTCCTGAAAGTAGGCTTCCGGACTATCGGGCAAATCCATGTGCGCGACAAAACGAACATCGGGTTTGTCGATACCCATTCCGAATGCGTTAGTGGCAACCATGACTTGTGCCGTATTATCCAACCACAATTGTTGACGTGAAGCACGCTCCGTGGCTGGTAATCCTGCATGATAAAACGTAGAAGGAATTCCTTGTTGATGAAGAAACAAAGCAATTTCACCCGTTTTTCTACGATTGCGCACATAGACAACACCTGAGCCTTTTACTGCTTTTGCAACTTTCAGCAATTGTCCGAGTTTATCATCCGTTTCACGGACAACGTAAGCTAGGTTATCACGACGAAAAGAAGACTGAATAACCTGCCCGTTCTTAAACGCCAGTCGTTGCATGATGTCTTGTGCAACTTGCGGTGTTGCGGTAGCTGTAAGCGCGAGCACCGGTGCGTTGGGATGCAGTTCGCGTATTTCTGCAATTTGCAAATAGGGCGGACGAAAGTCGTAACCCCACTGCGAAATACAATGAGCTTCATCTACAGCAAAGAAATTCACTTTCATGCGAGCAATGCGCACGCGTGCTAATTCTGTTTGTAAACGTTCCGGTGATAAATACAGGAACTTGATTTGCCCATAAACACAATTATCAAAGGCCACATCAACTTCTTTTTTGCTCATGCCTCCGGTAATCGCAACAGCTTTTATTCCACGACGCACAAGGTTCTGTACCTGATCTTGCATTAATGCAATAAGTGGCGACACGACGACACAAATGCCATCCATCGCTAACGCAGGAACTTGAAAACAAATTGATTTGCCTCCGCCTGTTGGAAGTAGCGCCAACGTGTCTTTGCCTTCAAGAACTCTTCGGACAATATCTTCCTGCAGCGGTCGAAATTGATCGTAGCCCCAATATGTTTTTAGTATGTGGTGAATATCCTGCACTACGGAAAATAGAAGACCACATTAGTTCTCCAAACCGGCTCTGACCCGGGACGGCACACAGGAGGTAAATATGCGGGCATGTCTTTAACGATTTGTATAAATCGGTTCGCCATATCAGGAGATAGATAAGTTTGATCAGGTGTAATGAGTATCGGCTTTAATGTTGTGGCATCAACCGTATAAGAAACGGTGAAGGATTGACCTTTATATTGTTCACGTTCTGCAGCAGAAAAATCAGAACGTAAACGTTTTTGGATGTAATCCATCTGAATCATATTACCACCAAAAAAACGCGGACCGCAGAACAGCTGTGGAACACGAAGAGAGTCGACGTACAGTTCTTTGTGCTTATCGAAATCCAAGACCTGTAAAACTTTGCCTGATGTGTCAGCAGAATAGTAATACCAAACGCCTGCGGGCATATTTTCATTGTACTTTCCCGTGATATATAACTTGCCGTAGCGCGTATAACGTTTGTACGATCCGATTTTATCACCGTTCGAAGATTTGTAATAATCTTCGTTTACGCTACCATTTTTATGGTAGTTCACAATATGTTGTAACGAATCTTTATACACTTTTAACGTTGAATCCGGTTGGGCTTGAACCGGCGCGCGTTCCTGACCCACTATCAGTAACGAACTCAACATTAAAATCATGAACACGGTTTGTTTCATACTTGCGAAATTACAACAAGGGGACGACTTCCTGCGAAACCGTCCCCTTGCAAATGATTAAGTTTTGAACGATTTAATCATCCATCTCGCAATAATCGTGCATAAATGAATGGGTTTCCTCGTGGAATTTGTAATTCGCATTGTAACGCGCACTTTCCCACCAGAATTTCGTACGTTTCTTATCGTAATTTCCCACTTCATTCATGTTTTCGGTATCAAACAAGCGACCGTTCATCATGGTGTAACGCACACTGTTAGAATTCTTGATATCCTCCAACGGATTTTTTTCCAACACAATGATGTCTGCTAATTTGCCATTCTCAATGGAGCCCAGATCATGATCCAATCCAATGTAATGAGCACCATTCATTGTCGCGCAGCGAATAGCTTCCATAGGACTCATGCCGCCCTGAGTAAGCATCCACAATTCCCAATGTGCACCGATTCCCTGAATCTGTCCGTGTGCACCAAGGTTAACTTTTACTCCTGCATCGGACAACTTCTTGCATGATTGAGCAATCAGCATGTGGCCGTTTTGGTATTCCTTATCCGGAATCATGGTGCGGTGACGTGCGCGGGAATCAATCATGCCGCGAGGGTAGAAGCGAAGCAGCTTCTCATCTTCCCAAACATTATTCTTCTGATAGAAATAATTTTCGCCGTTCACCGCACCGTAAGCTACGATGAGTGTAGGTGTATATCCCGTTTCAGACGCACTCCACAATTTGATGACATCATCATAAACAGGCGCAATCGGAATGTTATGTTCAATACCGGTATGCCCGTCAAGAATTTGCGTCATGTTGTGATAGAAGAATGATCCGCCTTCAGGAACCACCATCATATTCAGATTACGCGCAGCATGAATCACTTGCTGGCGCTGATCACGACGCGGTTGATTATAACTCTTCACACTAAATGCTCCTGTCGTTTGATTACGGAACACAGCTGTTTTAGCGTCTTCGTAACTATTAATTACCGCTTTGAATTCCGATTCAGCTCCGTATAGAATCCATCCTGTTGAATAAATACGAGGACCCACCATATGACCGGCTTTTACCATTTCGCTTTGAGAGAAAACCATTTCGGTGTTCGATGATGGATCGTGAGTGGTGGTTACACCATAAGCAAGATTGGTGTAATAACTCCATTGTTTTTGTGGACTAATGCCATGGCGGAATGTACCCAGATGCGCATGGACATCTACTATTCCCGGCATGATGGTTTTACCTGCACAGTCAATCACTTTTGCATTAGCCGGAATTTGTACTTCTCCAGTCTTTCCAACATCAGTAATTCTGTTATCGGTAACAACCACAACGCCGTTTTCAATGACGTCATTGTTTTTATTTACAGTAATGATGCGTGCATTAGTCATAGCAACCACACCTTTCGGGCGATCCGTGTTGAGTTGTAAATTAATACGGACACCCATAGAATCTAGCAGTGGTAAAGGAACCGGAGCATTGGGGACGAAATCAAATGTATGTTGTATGGTTCGAGAAAAATACATTTCGCCCATAGTCCAATTTATTTGTTTACTGTCACTGCTCCAATGCATACTTTGACCGGCATCTTTAGTTAAGCAAGCAACGGGAACTTGCCCCATGTCTTGACTCAGCTCCAAAATTTTACCTGTTGTCGGAAAAGGACATACATATACTTTGAACAATTCGCGAAATGCAATCCACTTGTTATCTGGGCTTGGTAAAATTTCCCAGGCGTATTGCGATGAAGCAATGGTGCGATGCGATCTATGTTCTAAATGAAATGCATTCAATGTTTTTTCACCGGCATCCACATAATACAACAACTCGTTACCATCAGCACTAAACATAGGACGTTGCGCATAATTGTTAAAGTGGAATGTTGCAACGCCACCGGCAGCCGGAACAGTATAAATACCGGGTTTAACCGAAAAAGCCATGCCTTGATGGTCGTTGCCTTCTTCTTTCCAGAACGCAATTGTTTTACTATCCGGAGAGAATGCAGGGGTACGGAATATTCCTTTTTCCTGAGTGACTTTTACCGGTTTTGCTTTCGCTACTTTCATGTCTAACACCATTACCGCACCTGTTAATTCATCATTCCATGAAACGAAAGTCAGTTTGCTGCCATCATTGTTGAAGGCAGGTTCAAATTCGAAATCAGTTCCTGATGTTAAACGTTCCGGTGCACCGTTAGGCAAAGATTTTTTGTACAAGAATCCTGCTGCATTAAACACGAGTGTTTTTCCATCCGGCGACGTAACAGCATGACGAATCATTTTTGCAGTAAACTTTTCCGGAGCTACATCTTGCTTGTAACGCAAGGCCTTATAAATACGATGTTTACTTGTTACCGTAAACGGAATATCTTCCACTCTTTGTGAAGCCACTTCAATTTTCTTCAATTTACCTTTCGCCCAGATCACAATGTGTTTATTGTCAGGCGTCCAGTTGAATCCGGTATATGAACCGAATACCGTCCAGGCTTCCATTTGATCTTTAGCTAAACCATCAAAAATGGGCCATTCTTCGCCCGTTGCCATATCGCGTAAAAACAATACCGACTGTTCACGCACACGACGAACAAATGCAAGATGTTTTCCATCGCGCGAAATTTGAGGACGACAAGCGCTGCCCGGACCGCCGGTAATATTTTCCAGCTCTCCCGTTTTTAAATCATAGCGTCGCACGACAAAAATCTGGCTGTTCGGATCTTTGTTGTATTGAAAATATCCACCCGGATACATGTCTTCGCTGAAATACAATGCACTGCCATCAGGAGCAACGGTTGGTTCATTCACGTCCTGTTGCGAATTCTTTCTTTTTGTTAATTGAATTCCTTCGCCACCTGCAATGTGATACATCCACATTTCACCTGCACCTAAAGAGCGGGTAGAGGTGAAGTGTTTACGGGCAATAAAATACTGTCCGTCCGGCATCCATGTGGCATTGTTCAGCAAACGAAATTTCTCTGTGGTAATTTGCTTTGCATTTTTTCCATCGGCATCCATCATCCAAATATTATCACCACCACCTGCATCACTAGTGAAAAGTATCTTTTTACCGTCAGGGCTAAAGCGCGGCTGCACTTGCCAGGCGTGGCCGGTAATAATTGGTGTTGCAGTACCACCGGAAATCGGAATGGTATAAATATCTCCCAGCAAGTCGAAAGCTATGGTTTTTCCATCCGGACTCACATCCAGATTCATCCATGTTCCTTCGTTTACGGTAATAGAAACTTCTTTGTATTCACCGGGAGGATTATTGACATCCCATTTTTTCTTCTTGTCGTCACCTGCAGCTAAAAGCAAAACAACAGCAATTGCAATACCTGCACTTCCAATTAATTTTTTCATAGTATTAAGGAATTAGGAAAAGCAAAGAAAACAAAAAGCCCTCGCATATTTGCGAGGGCTTTGTATTTTGTCAAAAACGATTAAAAACCAACCTTAGGAGATTTTTTCTGTTCTATTAAAATACCTAAACAACCGCCGTCCGCTGCTTTCCCTTTATTGATGCCGGCACCGGGTACTGTTACAGTAATTACCATGTTCCGGGTGCTTTCACATGAAAATTCCATATGCGGCACTTTATTATCAGTTGCATTGTCGTATAATAATTCTCCTGTAGCTGCATCAGTTAGTGTGAATTGAATACCATCGCCCAACAATCGATCGGCACAGATAGTAATCGAATAATCCATTCCTGAATAAAATATGCACTTCATCTTTGAGGTTGTACCCGGGGCGAACAAACCGCTTTTTGATTGTGAATTGTAGATAAATCCTATTTCAGAAGCCATACTTCCACAACTCTTACGGTGAAACATTGCGCAAGGGGCCTGAGAATTGAGCGGTAGATGCAAGCTGAGTAGTGCCAAAATCATCAAACCGGATATCACTTTTTTCATAGTTCCTGAGTGTTACGTGTAGTTATTACTGAGCGTTAATGAATGAATCACGAATTTCTTTTGTCTTGGCACTGATCGTATTGAACTGATCTTTGGTGATGTCAATTTGCGAACCACCGCCTAACACTTTCTTGCCTTTGTCGTTGGTTTTCATACCACCGGTTGCTGTATTTTGTGTTAAACCATCAAACAATGTTTTCAACCCGTTGAGCTGTTGCAAAACTGATGCCACATCCGCATTACTCTCATATTGCTTCATGTATTCAACCAAATTGCTTAATGACATTTTCTGCTCAGCTACTTTAACAGCAACGGCTTTGTCCTTTTCAAAATCTTTAACCATGCTGTTCATCAGATGAAGACTTTCTACCCAACCACCTGCTAACATAAGGCACAGATCTGCTCCACGATCGTTTTGCTCTAAATTTTGGAAAGAAGCTAAATATAAGTCGTTAGACACGGCAATTAAAGAATCGGAGTTGCCGGTATTCTTATTAATACGTTCTTTATCCTTGTCGGTAAGATTTGTAGCCACCTGAAGTTTTTCACCCATGCGCATACAAATACCAAAGTAACCAACTACTTTATTGGACACGTCAAATGTTGAACAATACAACAAGTCAGCAGAATAAACACCTAAGTTAAGTGCCTGTGCTTTTTTGCTCGCGTAATTTTTTTCATTGTCCACAGGGTTCAACACATCCGCATTACCTTTTGCGCTTCCCAAACCTTTCATGAAAATGAACATTTCTGCCGGAGACGGAACACGTGCAAATTCCATGTTCTGAGTCGGAGCTTCCACAGTGTCTGCAGCCAAAGTATCTGCAGGAGGAGTGTCATTATTATCGCCTCCGCAAGAAGACATGGTAAATGCCAATGCCGCGGCAGGGAGCAAAAGCGCAAAAGGCTTCAACTGGTTTTTCATAAATACTTACTTAGTTAATGAACAAAAATAGTTTTTTTTATGAATTCACAGGAATTTCTGTGCATTTAGACCTGAACCCGAATTCCGGTCTAATTACCTGAAATGTTAACACTTGTCAAATCACTGCACCCGCTTATCAGTTAAATGTTGCAGATGGGAACAAGTAATGTAACTTTACCTATGCGATTTTTAGCCCTTACGCTGTTGACTTTGATCCTGAGAACTAGTGTTGCCCAGGATGTGGTAGTTGGAATAAATCCTAACAACCTGGCTGTATTCAAGCCCGGCTGGTACGCCACAGCAGGTTATTCGCATGCTGTCATTAATAACCGTAAGCTGATTCGCGCTGATTATCGTCCCGGATTAGTGGGCGGAATTGCATATTACGCTAGTCCTTGGGTTCGTATTACGGGTGATTTTATTTACCATTTTCCACACAACGGTAATTACGCATTGGATGATGTTCATGCCTACAACATTGATTTGAATACCAATCTTGTAATGCGTGCCGGTGAAAGCAATACATATTTCCGCGCGATTTTCGGAGCCAGTTATCTCAATTGGAGAGGAACATACGTTGGCCCTAATTTGAATGATAACAGCAAATATTATTTCGGCATGGAGCTGCGTCAGCAGTGGATTGCAGCCAATATCGGATGCGGTTTTACACAAGCAGTGAAAGGCCCATTTGTTGTTTACGGCGATTTCAAATTGCGCTTTACTTCCGAAAACGGCGATTTGCTGAGTATTTCTGATACTAGTTTTCAGCTCGGTTTACAATATATGCTGTCGTCACTCGTCTCAGAAGAAAAGCAAAAAGCACGCGCCAAGCGCAAAACCAATTCGGGTATGCCGGGAAGAACATACAAATGGCTAAAAAAGCGGTAATACTTATTGGCGTTCTCTTCATGTTATCGGATTTTGTATTTAGTCAAAATGCGACAACTGTTACGTTTACGGGTTTTGTGTTCGATCGAAACGATTCCACTACAAGCTTAACCGCAATTGTGGTAAACAAGCGTACCGGAATGGGGCACACGTACCTACCGGATGCACAATTTTCTGTTTCCGGAGAACGAGCAGATACATTTCTTGTCACATCAGGTGGGTTCGAAATGATGAAGTTTTGCTTCAAGGATTCGTCATCAGCAATTACCACCTTTAGCATGAATGTTTATCTGAAAATGAAAGTGAATGCGTTGGCTCCTGTTACGGTTTATTCTCCGCCCGATTTGGAACAGTTGCGAAAATCTCGCGAAGTATTAGGTGTACAGCGCACTACAACTACCTCCGGTATGGCTGATGCCGTGAATAGTCCGATAACATATTTGTATGAACGATTCAGCCGGGAAGGAAAATCGAGGGCGTTAGTTGCACGATTGGAAAATGAGGATAAGAAGCGGGAAGTCCTAACCGGGTTGCTGCATTTGTATGTGATGGTTGGTCTTATTGATTTAAAACAGGAAGAATTTGAACAATTCATCACGTACCTGAACATTCCTGATGAAATGCTGAAAACCTACACGGATTATCAGTTGGCGGTTTATATCAAAGGGCGTTTCTTGCAATACCGCGGCGCCACACAAATTCATCGCGATAATCAGCGGTAAGACAATTGACGTATTTTTGTGCTCATGATTCGGTTTTGCGCGGTAATGACATTTTTCTTAATCGTGATGTGCAGTTGTGGAGAAAAACCTCAACCGGCGCAAGTTAACGTCCCTGTGAAGAAAGAACTACCTAAGCCGCTAAACTTGCCCAAGATGTACGAGTTTAGTCGTAAAGCAACAACACCTTATGAAGATGGCTATGTCGTTATAAACGGCAATCAATACGTGGCTTCCTACAAAGGCAAAATTGTACGCAACGATAGCGCTACAAAAGCTGTAGTTCCAGTTCTTGATATTCGCGCTGAATTCATGGTAGATCGTTTGTTTATTTATCCCTTGAATCAGCAACATTATGTAGTTTGGCAAGAAACAGATCACCTGGGCGTGAACACGTATTTTGCTTTGTATGACAACGGATCTGTTCAACCTGAATGGAAAATCAAATATCACGGACCTAATCCCGGAACACCCGTTGTGGATTCCGTGTATGCTTATGTAACTGCGCTTGGATTGGTTGGTAAAATGAACATGTTAGAAGGAACGTATGTTTGGAAGGCAGATAGCTTATATGAGCCCATAAAAAAGCGGTTTCATAAGTTCGACCAACCTTTGGTATATGAAAATGAAGTTCATTTTGTGGATTTACCCATTCGCGGTCGTAAAGAACGAAGAGATACGATTAAGTTGGATCGCTTTACCGGCGCACGTTTGAGGTAATTCGTGTATTTTCTTGTCAATAACTAAATCAACTTCTTCTTTCACCTGAAGCAGATTTGTTTAACTTTGACGCTCAGATATGACGCCAAGGCTGATTCTGAATCCTCAACAACTCGACATTACCATTAAGCGTCTTTGCCGCGAGTTAATTGAAGTTCACGATACGTTCAAAGAAACAGTAATTCTGGGTTTACAACCTCGGGGCATTTACATGGCGCGCCGCATTCATAAAGAATTACAACAAATTCTTGGTGTGGATGATATCAATTTGGGCGAACTCGACGTCACATTCTATCGCGATGATTTCCGCAAAAAAGATTTAGTGCCCAACACAACCAGCATTGATTTTATTATTGAAGATAAAAATGTTGTCCTCATTGATGATGTATTGTTCACAGGACGTACAATTCGTGCAGGATTAGATGCCATGCTGGCTTTTGGTCGACCAACAGATGTAGAATTGCTGGTGTTGATTGATCGTCGATTCAGTCGCCATGTTCCAATACAAGCAAAATACGTTGGGAAGCGCGTGGATACTGTTGCCAGCGAGCGCGTTATCGTGAACTGGAAAGAAACTGAAGGTGAAGACAAGGTTTGGTTATTAACACAATAGTGCTATGAAAAAGAAGCTCAGTGTCAAACATTTACTCGGTATCAAATCATTAACTACCGAAGACATCGAGCTTATTTTATCTACCGCAGAGCAATTCAGAGATGTCCTTAACCGACCAATTAAGAAAGTTCCCTCACTGCGCGATATCACGATCGCCAATCTTTTCTTTGAAAACTCCACACGTACCCGAATTTCATTTGAACTAGCCGAAAAACGACTTTCTGCGGATACGATTAATTTTTCTGCGGCACAGTCGTCCGTGAAGAAAGGCGAAACGCTGATAGATACGGTAAACAACATCTTAGCCATGAAAGTGGATATGGTGGTGATGCGTCATCCCAATCCGGGAGCGTGTGTATTTCTTGCGAATCACATTGATGCGAAAATTGTAAATGCGGGGGACGGTGCGCACGAACATCCTACACAAGCCTTGCTGGACGCGTTTTCGATACAATCCCGTTTGGGAAGTATTCGCGGGAAAAAAGTGTTGATTGTGGGTGATATTCTGCATTCGCGAGTGGCGCTGAGTAATATTTTTTGTCTTCAAAAATTAGGTGCTGAGGTGATGGTGTGTGGTCCCAGAACGTTGATGCCTCGTTACATCGGAGATTTGGGAGTAAAGGTGGAATTCGATGTACGAAAGGCGCTCGAATGGTGCGATGTAGCCAATATGCTGCGGATTCAACTGGAGCGCCAGGATATCAAATACTTCCCGTCACTTCGGGAATACACCATGCAATACGGGCTTGACATGCCGTTACTGAAATCTATCGGTAAAGAAATTGTGATTATGCATCCGGGGCCGATTAATCGCGGAGTTGAAATTACTTCTGAAGTAGCTGATTCACCTCAGAGTATTATTCTGGATCAGGTAGAGAATGGAGTTGCGGTGCGTATGGCCGTGTTGTATTTGTTGGCCGGCAGAACCGATAATTAAAACCTTTCAGGATTCGATTCTTCTTTTAACTTTGTAGCTATGAGTATGCCGTTTAATGTTGAAAAAAGCGATCGTTATTCCCTAATCCGAATTCAGGCGGATAAGTTGGACACTCTGGTGGCTCCGGCTTTGAAATCGGAATTGGTAATGTTGAATTCAGATGGAACGCGTAATTTAATTATCGATTTATCTGAAACGCGTTACTGCGACTCTTCCGGATTATCCGCAATTCTTGTTGCGAACCGATTGTGCAAGAATGCTAACGGCGTTCTTGTTTTAACGGGTCTCCAAGAAACAGTAAAAAAACTGATTTCAATTTCTCAACTCGACAGTATTCTTGTCATTACCGAATCGCTCACGCATGCCATAGATCGCGTTGTAGCAGAAGATATAGAATCCGGAAATACTGATTAATTTAAAACCAACCACCATGAAGAAATTTTACGTTATTGTTAGCGGCTTATTACTTTCATTAGGCGCTAGCTCACAGTGTGTAATTAACCAAAGTGTGTTTACCGGACCTAACGATTATGGCCTAGTTCCTGATACCATTCAGAATTTACCGATTGCTTACGTAGGAACTCCTTACGTTACAGATATGCAAATGCATGTGCTTCAGGATACCGCAACAACATTGGGAACTTTTCCTTTCCAACATTTTAAAATCGATAGTGTTGTGGGGCTTCCTGCGGGATTTACGTATTTGCCAAATCCGGCTAACGGGATAATTCCTGGTGGTGGTTACGGTTGTGTAGGTTTGACAGGCAATCCTACTGCAGGTCAAGAAACAGGCGGACCTAATAACGACGGTATTTATCCGATCACGGTGTATTTTACTGCTGTTGTTTTGGTATTTAACGTGCCAACTGATTTTCCTGCTACTTGGACAGGTTATAAGGTGCAGATTCAGAATGCGACTTCAACAGGGCCTGTGGTTCAGAATTTAACATTTGGTTCGGCGCAGAATGCTCCAAATCCTGCTGATTTCCGCACTGAGTTTCGTTATACGACGCCAAACGGAGGTGAAGTTGAATTTACTATGTACAATATGGTTGGTGCAGTCGTAAAGAAATCCAAATTGAACGCAGAACGCGGATTGAACAAATTCACCATGGATACTTCAGTATTGCCTGCCGGCGTTTACATGTATTCATTCAAAATGGGTGATCAAATTGTTACTCGTCGTATGACTGTTACTCACTAAGAATGGGTAGTAAGTTTGACGTACATGTTTTAGGCAGCAGTTCTGCCACGCCAACTTCAAAAAGATATCCTACCGCTCAGTTGCTTAACGTGGCTGAGCGGTTTTATTTAATTGATTGCGGTGAAGGCACGCAAATGCAGTTGCGCCGTTATCGACTGAAATTTCAGCGCATCAATCATATTTTCATCAGCCATTTACACGGAGATCATTACCTCGGTTTAATGGGCTTGATCTCTTCATTGCACTTGTTGGGTCGAAAAAATGAGTTGCATATTTTTCATCCACCGGGGCTGAAAGAGATTATTGAATTGCAATTACAGCTTTCCGGTACAGTACTGAACTATCCTATCATCTGGCAAGCTCATCGAGGTGATGTTTCAGAAGTGTTGTTGGATGATGGAAATGTTACCGTGACAACGATTCCGTTGAATCATCGGATTCATTGTTGCGGATTTCTGTTCCGAGAAAAAGACAAAATGTACAGTTTGAACAAAACGCAATTGACCTATTATAAGATTCCCGTCGCGCAGTTTCAGGA
Organism: Bacteroidia bacterium; assembly: GCA_044344795.1. Classification (GTDB taxonomy): domain Bacteria; phylum Bacteroidota; class Bacteroidia; order Palsa-965; family Palsa-965. The sequence continues at coordinate 16,826 of JBIJCF010000038.1, forward strand.
AATTCGGAAAGGTAATGATGCGGTTCTGGAAGATGGAACAGTTGTGCCGGCAAGTCGATTAACCAATGGACGGCCGATTGCGAGACAATATGCCTTTTGTTCAGACACTCGTTACAGCCAATCAGTGATTGAAGCGGTGCGTGGCGTAGACCTTTTATATCATGAAGCGACCTTTTTGCATGAACTTGTGCAGCGTGCAGAACAGACTTTTCATACTACCGCTAGAGAAGCCGGAGAGGTAGCCGCAAAAGCTGATGTTCGTCAGTTATTGATAGGACATTTTTCCGTAAGATATACTGATGTAAATGTTTTATTAGAGGAGTGTAAGCAGTTCTTTAATAATACTTTATGTGCAGAAGAAGGAACTATTGTTTCAATTCCTCAACGTAAGGAAGTGTAAAACATTCCGAAATTTTTTCTTGCATTATTCAGTTCGGATATTACCTTTGAACCATCTTATTTGAAATAAGTCTAAATAAAATTATGGCCATAAAAGTTCTCATCGCTGACCCAAATTATTTATCCGGAAAAGGACTGGAATGTATGATTGGGGAAATTCCTGGACTTGCATTTGTAGGAATTTGCAAAAATTACGCGGAATTGGAATTAGCGGTTATTAATCATGAATTTGATGTGGTCGTAATGGATCATTTAAGTGCAGATTTCGGAATGGATGCAGTGCGTATGGTTCGTCAGGAAAAACCGAAATGTGGCATTTTAGCCATAACAGATATGCCTAGAAAACGTTCTTTCAGCGAGGCGGTAGAGGCAGGGGTAAACTCATACGTGTTGCGGGAATGTGAACGCGAAGAAATTGTGGACGCTATTCGGGCTGCACATAAAGGTGACAAGTTTTACTGTGGCAAAATTGTGAACGAGGTGATGCAGAGTGTTGATGAAATTCAGGTTGGAGGAGATATTTCTTGTGACGGAATTAAGTTGTCTGCGCGTGAAGCCGAGATTATCCGATACGTTGCAGAAGGATTGACCAACAAAGAAATTGCGGATCTATTGTTCTTGAGTTCGCACACTGTTACAACACACCGTAAAAATATTATGGCTAAGCTTGGAGTTAACAACACAGCCGGATTGGTGATGTTCGCCATTAAAAACGGCATCGTTTCACCTAATCATTTCTTGTTTAGCACCAACTAATTTTGGTTTTTACCATGGTTTGGAATCAGCGAAGCTCACCCGCTTCGCTTTTTCTTTGTCCGCAACTTTAGTTCCCGTATGTTTGAATCCATGATTCGTTTAATCGCAGACAGTGGTTCAACCAAAACGGAATGGGTAGGAATTTCGGGAAGCGATGTGGTATTCAAAACACATACTTCAGGATTAAATCCATTTCAGGTATCAGATGAAGAGTTCATACGTGTTGCTGCTGCTGTGATAGCTGAAGTGTCACAATCGGGAACGATACAATCACTTTCGTTTTACGGTGCAGGATGCACACCATTGAAGATTCCGCACGTGAAAAATTTGTTGCATCAGTCCGGAATTCAGAATGTTGAGGTTGCGGACGATATACAGGCCGTTGTTGACGGATGTTTACCAGGAAAAAGTGGGGTAGCAGTTATACTTGGAACAGGCGCAAATTCGGGGTATTTCGAAAATGGAAAGTTGGTTGACAAAGTACCGGCACTTGGTTATGTGCTGGGCGATGAAGGTAGCGGTGCTGCTTTAGGAAAAGCATTATTACATGCATACTATAATCAATTGCTACCAGCAGTACTCATGGATGCAATGAATAAAAGGTTTGATATGAAACGTGAAAGCGTTTTAGAGCAAGTTTATCGCCAACCATACCCCAATAGATATTTGGCTTCGTTTGCAACGTTTATTCACGCTCATTTGCATGTTCCAGAAATATATGATCTCGCTCGCAAACAGTTTGAATTATGCTGTCAATTTCAGTTAAACAGATATCCGAACGTAACTGAAGTTCCTGTTGCCATATCAGGCTCTGTGGGTTTTCACTTTAGTCCACTAATCGGCGCAGTACTTGGTGAATATGGAATTACCAACGCAACATTTTATCAATCACCTGTAGATGGTTTAGTTGCACAAATGTTCGCTAGTGCTGAATAAGAACTTTTTTCGTTCCAATTAATAAACCATCAGCATTCATTAGTTGCAACAAGTAAAGTCCGTTAGGAATTGAAGTTACTTGGATTGACATTACGGAAGTAGCTGTATTCGCACTGTGAATTTGTTTACCGTTGAGGTCTATTAATACCGCAAAGAATGTAGGTTCACTTTCCGAACGGACCATTAAAATTTCGTTCGCAGGATTCGGAAAAATGCTCATGCTTCCGTTCTCTTCGGGTTCACGAATATCTAACACATTGGAAGCAACTCCGTTTTTATCTATTTTGATGAGATACATGTTGGGTAAAAAACTGTTATGACCTTCAGTATATCCTAACATGACATATCCGCTATCTTGAGTATTATCTATACTAATGGCTTCATCTGGTTCTAATGTACCGTAGGTGGTTGCAAACCATGGGCCGGAATGAAAAAAGTAAAAATCGCCTGCGGGGTCGATGTAACTTCCTCGTCCGGTTGTGGCCATTCCTCCTTGTTTAGCAGGAATTATACAGTTGAGTTCATCGTGACTGTTCGGATTTCCGTATGGGAAATTATAAATCATATTTCCGTTCACATCGGACGCATAAATAAAGCCGTCCTTGTCTCCTGTAGTGGTTGCATTAACGCCGCACATAACAATATCTAAGTATACCTGACAAATGCTGCGGGCTTCATCATAAGTGTTATTGAAAGTAGCTATAGTTCTGGTCCATAACGTATCGCCATTCTGATCCATACGCAACATCCAAGAATCCCCCAACGTATCGCCACGGCTGTACGTGAAGCCTGCGATGGCCAATAACGAATCGGTTGTTTCAACGACTCCACGTCCTTGATCTTGCTTGTTTCCACCATAAGTTTTTGACCATAGCATTTGGCCGTTTTTATCCGTTTTTACCACCCACAAATCTTCCTGACCATTACCAAAACTCCACGTGCCGCCGGTCATCACAAAACCGCTATCAAAAGTTGGATAAACGTCATAAAACAAATCCCAATCATTACCTCCGAAGAAGAAATTCCATAAGGTGTCACCATTTTTATTGGTGCGCATCAACCATCCATCGTATGCACCATTTCCTTTGCTGTTGGTAAATCCGACCATGATATATCCGGAATCCGGCAAAATTCTAAGACTTCTGATCACATCAATATTTTCCCAACCGTACGTTTTACTCCACATCACCAGTCCGAGTGAATCAACTCTAACCAAATAACCATCGGTAACGTTGCTGGAACTGGTTGAGCCTGCAAGAATATATCCTTGATCGGGACAACTCTTCACAGAATAGCCATATTCAGTGCCGTTCGTCCCATAAATCTGACGAAATTGGATCGCGCTTTGTGCACCTAAAACGGCTGAAATCAGCGTGAATAAGAGTATTATTGTATTTCTCATAACTAGAATCGATAAGCGAGTTGAAGAAATGCTCCTTGTCCGGTTGAGGTAGAACTGACCAATGCCATTATGTTATCACAATGAATGCCGGTGGTGAATTTTTTCATCAGTGTAAATCGCAGTGATAATGGAATCTGCAATGCTGCATATCCGCCGTAACTGATTCCTGAAAGCGCACTAAATGTTCCGGCATAATTCATCCATCCACTGTGAATACGAATCATGGGCTGTTCTGGATTTGTGCTCCACCAATGCAACTGCACCGCATTGTACCAGCCATTGTTGAAGCGAACCTGCACTCCTCCGGATACATTTAACGGTAACGCGGCTGTATAGGTGCTTCCTGATGAAATCGTATAAAACGAATCAATAGCAGGAGTTTCAATAACGTTTTCACTATTCAAAAAATCATTCGGTAATAGCACACCTGTATACGTATAGCTGGTGTCAACACTGTATATATATCCTTTGTTGTTCCAACTGATAATACCTGCATCCTGCACACCAGCCCACCAGCCAAATTTGGTTGTAGTTCCCCAGTTACCGCTTAGTCGCAATCCTGCAGTAATTCCTGTTCCATTAATGTCGGTTAGTTTTTTTGATGCAGTATCAGAAGTGCGAAATGTTCCTTCAACATCCATGTCCACAAATAATCCAAGATTGTCCGTGTGGATGCGGGCCTTATCCAGTTGTAGTGAACTGTATTGATGTGCGAGAATCAAACCTGCTGTCCATTGCACCTGCAAACGATTATTGAACACGGAACGTTCTTGTCCGTAACCAAATGTGGTGAAGGAGAAGTAATCGAATTTCGTAAGATCGGCGTTGGCAGTTTGGCCTTTAAACTGTTGGTTGCCGTCCATTGCAAGACGCAATGCATCAGGAGGAAAGCTACCGTTAAAAATCAGACGACGATCGGCCCAGGTGATATGTGTTATCGATTTCTTTTGATCTTGCCATTGACCTCCAAAGCGCATTCCGGCTGCAGCTCCAACAACATTTTTTTCGGAAAGTCGATCATACTGTTGATTCTTCATTTCGGTATCAATGAAACCGCCGAGGTAGAGCGTATTAATAAAGCCGTTTGTTAAGGATGCACTTCCTGCAAAAAAGTTGCTTTCTGCAGTAAACAGCCAGGAATATTTCGCGGTGTCTTCCTCCAAACGCGGAATATCCCAAACCGCCCGCTGATCCTGCGCTGCGAGTTGTATGGAAGATAATATTGTACCTCCGAAATATATCCCGCGTCTCATTCTGCTTCTGTGCTGAGGGTGAAATCTGTTGTAATCTTAAAATCGATTCGATTGGTATTCGTAATCCGAACCAATTGCGGATAGCTGTCGGAATTGAAACGTACAAGTATCAGCATTCGATCGGTGTACAACAGTTTGCTTGTTAATGCTTCGTCCAAATCGAATACCAACAACGTGTTGGTGTTTCCGGTTGAGCTTAAATAACCGCTGCTTAACGTTACCGGTGCCGACTGAATCGTATTATTTCCTGCAGTAATGGAATCGGTGATAGTACCTGTTGCATCCAGCAAATACAATTGCACTGTGGCATTCAATGGAAACGAATTCCAGGTATGCAAATACAATTTCCCTTTTTGGATTTGGGCGCGGTTTGCAAAATCATCAAAGTTCGTGGTCAGTGTATCAGTTAAACGAATGTCGTTAGCTGCGAACTTCATAGGTAAATCCAGTTTTAATTGTGCATCCAAACTATAATCAACAAACAGGAAATCGTTGTTACCCGAAATATTGCCGAGCGGATTCGTTTCCAGTTTAATGTCGTATCCCAAATTATCGGGAAGATTTTCCGCAAGCGCCTTGACATTTGAATTGACATTATTAAAAGTCCAAGAATATACTTGCGGAATAACAGGAGGCCAAGCAAAGGAATAGGTGGCGCGTGTCATGTTTACCGGCGTTCCGATTACCGGATGATTCAGATATATAGAATTATTGGTGCTCGAATTTCTTGACCAAATGTTATTAATCGTCATGCGCGCGTCCATACCGACGTAGTTTTTTACATCAAGTGTCATCGTAAGTGAATCGAGCAGGAGAGAGCCACCTGCGATATTTTGGAAAGCGCTTAAGTTGGATTCTTCCGGACCAAGTTGAAGAATTTGATTGCCGAAATATCCTCGAATGTATTCCGGTTGCAAATCTTGATAAGTCATCAATATGGCTACGGAATCGACATTGGTAACTAACGCGCTGCCGGTTTCTGTCGGGTCAATTTGTGCCGTAAAACGTGTTGTAAGTGTATTCACGCGATCGCCTGCAATGCCGGTAAAGTCAATGACGTAACCCGACATATCTATGGTGGCAAACTGAATAGTTGAAACGGTACCGGATGGAGCTGCCGGAACAATAAATGTAGTATCGAATGGAATGGAATTGCGACGCGCACCGGGAATTTCAAAACGAACCAGAATTCTTCGCGTTACATCGTTTTGAATGCGGGCGAAAATTTGGCCGCCGCGCAAAGTTGCTGATGCCAGTTGAACAGTAGAAACGTTGAGCGACGTTTGATCTAAATTATTCGGAGTAATAAAATCGCCGGGATTAAATGTGAAATTTCCGAATGGAACATTATAGCTATACAGTATAGATGTATCGGGGATTTCATACAATGCAGGATCGGATAATCCGGGGAATTCCGTAATCCAACTTACGCGTACAGTTCCGTCTGCATCTGCAGTAAGTATTGAATCTGTAGCAAGATTGTTCAGTGATAACGATCCGGATAACACAGGAGTTGTGATATCCATTTCCCACCACGGGCTTTCTCTTTTACAGGAATTGAACGTCACTGCACAAGTCAGCACCAATGCCCATAACATTCCTCTTGTTTTCATAGGTTACTAAGATAAGTCATCCAAAGTCTTTGTGTAGGCTCATTCTCTAAAAATCTTACGCGTTAACCGCATGAAATGCAACCTATTTTTCAGAAACACGTTAAATTTGTGTTTTATGCGCAAATACGGCAAGCGATATTTTATTTCTCTTTTGGCTTCAGCGATCGTAATGTACGGTCTGTCGTATTGTTGGCACGGTTTGTTTCTTAACGATTATCAACTGATTCAATATCCGTTGGGAATTTTTCTGAGTGCCGCAGCTGTGGCGTATTTGATGATAGGTGCGGTGCTGGGACGTTTGTTCATTGCGCCTCAATTGGATCGGGTGAGCAGGCATCCATTACTTCGTGGACCTGTTGCCGGCGTGATTACCGGTATTGCAGTTTATATTCTTGCTTTGGTTATCGGTGTTAGCTACAACAAAGAGCTTGATCTGAAATTTATCGTGATGGATGTTGTGTGGCAGGCTATAGAGCAAGCCATCGGTGGTTTTGTAACAGGTTTGGTTTATATGTTTGTGTACGAACCATTCTATGTCCCCCAAGAAATAGAACAGCACGAAGATCTGCCGTAATCAGTAACCGTATTTATCCTTCCAACGCGATTTGAGGAAGGATCTCAATTCATTTTCACGTGCATTCTGCCCCGGATCGTAAAACACCGATCCGCTTAACACTTCGGGTAAAAATTCCTGTGCAACAAAGTTTCCGTCGTAAGCGTGCGCATATCGGTAATCGGTACCGTAACCGATATCTTTCATCAAAGTAGTTGGTGCATTACGTAAATGCAACGGCACAGGCTGATTGCCCGTTTGTTCCACCGCTTCCACCGCTTTGCCGATAGCCGCATATGCTGCATTACTTTTCGCACTGCAGGCTAAATATGTCACACACTGACTTAATACAATTCGTGCTTCCGGCATCCCGATCACATTTACCGCCTGAAAACAATTGTTTGCGAGCAAAAGCGCATTAGGGTTCGCATTGCCGATATCTTCCGAAGCCAGAATAATTAGTCGTCTTGCAATAAATAACGGATCTTCTCCACCGGCCAGCATGCGCGCCAACCAATACACCGCTCCGTTCGGATCAGAGCCTCGCACCGATTTGATCATCGCGCTGATGATATCGTAGTGTTGCTCACCCGATTTATCGTACAAGGCAATATTCTGCTGCACTTGCTGCATCACGTAGTCGTTGGTTATAACGCACGATGCTCCGGAAGGAAAACTCTTCACCACCAGTTCGAAAACGTTCAGCAATTTTCTTGCATCGCCACCCGAAATTCGAAACAGGGCTTCGTTTTCGTTGAGTTGCACTTGTCGTGAACGGATGTAATCGTCATCACGAATGGCTTGTTGTAAAAGGGCTTGTAAGTCGCTTTCTTCCAGGTTTTTCAAAATATATACCTGACAGCGTGATAATAAAGCCGAAATAACTTCAAACGAAGGATTTTCCGTTGTGGCGCCAATTAAGGTGATCCAGCCTTTTTCAACTGCACCCAATAAAGAATCTTGCTGCGCTTTGCTGAAACGGTGAATTTCATCAATAAACAAAACAGGGGTTTGTGTATTGAATAAGCTGTTCTCTTTGGCTTTTTCAATTACTTCCCGAATGTCTTTCACACCCGAGTTGATAGCACTCAGCGCGTAGAACGGACGTTTTAGTGTATTAGAAATGATGTTAGCCAGCGTTGTTTTTCCTACACCCGGCGGTCCCCAAAAAATCATGGAATGCAGCAAACCCGAATCTAACGCTCGTCGAATAACGCCCTCCGGGCCAACGAGATGTTGCTGACCGATGTATTGGTCCAGTGTTTTGGGGCGCAGACGTTCAGCTAACGGGGCATTAAACATGCAGCAAAGTTACCATTACGTTCAATAAAGAGAACTTCGGCACAGTTTTTTCGATATATGGAATGAAAAGTTAAATTTGTCAACCAATACACCTAATTCTATGAAACCATTTTCAGGAGCAGTTATGATTAGTGCAGTTGCACTCTTGCTTTGCTCGTTCGCATTTAAAGGAAAAGACTCCACTTCTTTAGAAGGAAAGTTATACAAGGTAACAACCACAGAAGTGAAGAAGGGTAAGTCGGGCAAGCCGGAGCAGGATGAAATATCGTTCAAAGGCGGTAAGTTTAAATCAAAGACAGCAAAGATTGAAATGGGTGCAGATGCTATTCCGATTGAATTGAACGTAGATTCTGTTTATGTGCAGGAAGGCAGCGATGACAACGAAGATATCGATATGATATATGTGGAGTTTGAAGGCGAGTTCACGAATAAAATGGAAGAAACTGTTAAAGTAGTGGGAACTGTTGATGGATACGGCATTGAAGGATCTATCGAGTTGTCCAAGAAAGGCAAGTTAAAGCGCCACTTCGATTTTGTTGGAAGTCAGAAAGACGGGAAGAAGAAGAAATAGAGCTTGCCAAATAGATTAGAAAAGCGGACTTATGAGGTCCGCTTTTTTAATTGGAATACAATGTTGATTGATGCCGACTCCGTTGGTTTCGATACCGGTGTCATCTTGAAACGGCGGTTTTGATTTGCTCATCCACCGCTGTAAACTCAATATGTTTCGCTAGCCGGCTTTAATATACGACCAGCCTTCTTCCTGGCGTTTTACAATTTCAATGATACCGGCAGGTACAAAGCCCATGCCTTCCAAAATCAGGCTGCGTTCTACTTTGCGCTCCTTTAACGAAAACTCACAGGCGTTAAATTGTATGCCTTTGGCTGCGTGTGCCTGTACCTTGTCCTTGACAATGGTTTTTCCTTCGTTGATCATATCGAGCCCGGCTCCGTGGCACACGACTTCAATTTTGGTGCTAGGTGAAATGCTTGTAATGTTGCTCAACTGTTTCATCAGCTGTTTATGCACTAGCGTATCACCGGAAGTTAACTGAAATACAATACGGTGTTCGTTTTTGCCTTCGTTACCTGTTGTTTTCCAACTGAACGAAATTGCGGCAAGACTCAATACCACTGCCCCTGCAATGAAATACTTGAATAGCTTCATCTTAAAGTACAGATTGAATTTTCTGTTTTACAAGGTCCTTTTCAACCAAACCTTCGTTGCGCCACATCACTTTACCGTCTTTGTACAAAACAAGAGTTGGCATAGCGCTGATGTTCATGTAATTCGCTACTTCTGAATCGCGGTCAACATCTACTTTAACGAGAGTAAATTGTCCTTTCATTTCTTCAGAAAGTTGATCAAGTCGTGGCCCGAGGATTTTGCAAGGTCCGCACCATACTGCAGTAAAGTCCACCAATACAACACCGCTTTTGATGGTATCGTTGTACATGGTAGTGCTGATAATAGTGGCTTTAGGTGTTGCTGTAGCTCCCGATGTTACCAGCGCCATTCCAGATGTAGACCAGTTGCGAACGCCGCCTTGTAATTCGATAACCTGTTTAAAGCCATTGTCGCGCAACCAAGAAACCGCGGCTGCACTGCGTCCGCCACTTAAACAATACACCATAACCGGTTGATCTTTTTTCAAGTTCGCAGCCTGCATTTTAAAATCTGGGCCGTTCCAGTCCATGTTCATAGCGTTGGCTATAAAACCTCCGTTGAATTCGCCGGGAGTTCGTACGTCTACCAACTGTTCGTTAGGTAAAGAATCGATTAATGCCTGAAAGCGAGCAGGGGCAACGGTTTGATTTAAGCCGCCTTTATCAGTTTGTCCACAGGCAACCAAAACGATAGCCAAAAAAGGAATTGCAAGAAATAGTTGTTTCATACTGTAAAATTAGGGGTATTACTGATGCGATTGAATAATCTGCTGTAACTCTGTAGCACCGGCCATTCCGGAGTGCCGCCACACCACTTCACCATTTTTGAATAACAGCAATGTAGGTACAGCACGAATTCCGAAAGCATCTGCAGCTTGTTGGTTTTTATCTACATCTACTTTCAATATGTGCGCGTTTTCACCGATACGCTTAGAAAGATCCTGCAATACGGGTGCCATCGCTTTACATGGTCCGCACCATTCAGCGAAGAAGTCCACCAGCACAGGTTTTCCGGAGTTGATGAGTGTTTTAAAGTCTGACATCCTTATCCGATTTTTTCAAGGTCGCGTTGAAGTGAAGTCCAACTTCCTCCATTGTGCACTTGTGTTAAACCTTTTGCTTTAAGCGTGCTCACGCCCATGCCGGAACGTGTGCCTGATGCACAACATAACACCACAGGCCCTTTGCCGATTTTCTTCAATTGACTGTCCAGTGTGTTGAGGGGAATGTTAACGGAACCCGGTATATGTCCTGATTTGTATTCACCCGGAGTGCGTACATCGATAACCATAAGGTTATCTGCCTTTAATATTTCTTCGGGAACGCTCATTCCCATTAGTTTTCTCAATAGTCCGAACATAGTAGTTGTTATTTATATGACAAAGGTCGGTCAATTGAGGAAAAACTACAGTGACTTCGGTCACCTAGCGTTATTGCTTCACCCTCTTTGCGCTAAACGAACGGTTGCCCGATTGCACACAAATGATGTAAAGTCCTTGATTCAAGTTATCGACTGACAACATCAGGTTGGAGTCGGATGGTTCGTTCATGTAAATACATTTACCCATCACATCAAATATTGTGACCCGACAACTACGCGGAAGCCCTTGAATATTCAGCGTTTCATTTCCCGGATTAGGCAACACTTGAACCTTAATGTCATCGGGCGTATCGCTGATGGAGGACAAATTCATGTTCATATCCAGATACAATCCCATGGTGTACACACCCAGAAAGCGACCATTTAAAATAGCTTCATTGATGTGCCTACCGATGACATCGGAAATAGAATCGTGAAGACTTAGCGGGATAATAGAAGTATCGCATCGCCATGTGCGACTAACAGCTGTTTCATTTTGCTTTGATGATTTGAACGATCAAGGCTACCCATCCAGCAATCATGCACAATCCGCCCAATGGAGTAATAGGTCCTAACCATTTCCAGGATTGTAATCCGATAACATCGCGCGTGCTTAATAAATACAGCGAACCGCAAAACAATACTGCACCGATTAACAACAAGCGAAATGTCCACGCCGAAATATTCCAATCGGGATAAATTCCTTGCAGCACAGCCATCAGCAGAATACCAATTCCCGCATACATCTGATAACGCGCACCGGTTTCAAAGTTGCGCATCATACGTTCGGTCATTAATCCCGATTCCAATTGCTTTTCTAAACCATGTGCAGCAAATGCTCCGAGTATAATGGAGGTGCCGATTAATGCAGCACCGGTGATGAGTCCTTCTTTCATTGTTTGTAAGTCTTGTAGATATCTAACTATTGTCTCAACCAAAGATAAGACGTACCGTCGGTTAATATGTGGCTTGATGGCTTTATGATTGATTACAGAACTTTATGTCCCGATACTTAACTAATTTCGCGGTGATGAAAACAATCTTAGTTATTGGTGCCGGGCGTTCTTCGTCCGCATTGATTAATTACCTGCTCAATCACGCGGAACAAGAGCAATGGAAAGTTCGTGTAGGCGACATGGATGTTAAGCTTGCACAGCAAAAAACTAATGGACATGCCCATGCAACGGCATTTTACTTCAATATAGAAGATAGTGCACAACGTGAACAAGAAATTGCTTCTGCAGATGTAGTGATCTCTATGTTACCGGCTTTTATGCATGGAGCAGTGGCAAAGGATTGTGTTCGCTTAAAGAAACATTTGGTAACCGCATCCTATGTTTCAGATGAGATGAAAGCATTACATGAAGAGGCAGTAAACAATGATGTGTTGTTGTTGAATGAAATCGGACTTGATCCGGGCATTGATCACATGTCTGCCATGGAAATTATTCACAAGATTGAAGCACAAGGCGGAAAACTAACTGCATTTTACTCCTATTGTGGTGGCTTGGTCGCGCCGGAATCGAATACCAATCCATGGGGCTATAAATTTTCCTGGAATCCTCGAAATGTAATATTGGCGGGCCAAGGCACTGCGCAATACATCGAAAACGGCAAGCTGCGATATTTACCTTATAGTCGCTTGTTCGCATCACATTCCACAATAAACGTCAAAGGACATGGAGCCTTTGACGCCTATGCCAATCGTGATTCCTTGTCGTACCGGAGCGTATATGGCATTGAAAATATTCCGACGATGTTGCGCGGTACGCTGCGTTATCCGGGTTATTGCAAAGCCTGGCAATTGCTGGTTACAATAGGATTAACGGACGATTCGTTTAAAATTCAAGATGCAAATCTGTTGACCTATGCAGAGTTTATTGAATCCTTGTTACCGCTTGGAGATGGTGCATTGCAGGAGCGCATTGCAGACTTGTGTCATATTGGTATTGATGATCCGGCTTTGCAGAAATTGCAATGGACAGGATTGCTAAGTAACGATCGCATTCCTTTGGAGCATGCATCACCTGCACAAATTGTTCAGGAGTTATTGGAGCGCAAGTGGAAGTTAGAAGCCGCAGATAAGGACATGGTGGTGATGCAACACATTTTCGAATATGAGATGCAGGAGCGAGAGCAAGTCTTGCGTTCATCGTTGGTGGTTATCGGAAAAAATCAAACAGAAACAGCCATGGCTGCCACTGTAGGATTACCGGTTGCAATAGCTGTTCGATTGTTGTTAAACAATAAAATTTCTAAACGGGGAGTAGTAGTACCTGTCGAAAGTGAAATTTATGAACCGGTGTTGCGCGAATTACGGGAATATGACATTGTTTTTGAAGAAGAAACTTCTTGCTAACAAAAAAGCCTCCCGAAGGAGGCTCACATTATTCATTTTTTGGACGTTCTAAACCTTGAGGTGGACGAGGCATAGAATCTGCTTTAGGTTTAACATCACCTGATTTACCTTTTTCGTTAGGCTGTCCGGGCTCATCAATTGCAATGGGCGGAGCTGGTGGAGCAGGAGAGTCTTGAGTTTTTTGTGTTGGAGCAGGCGATTCATCCTTTTTCTCCTTTGGTGCATCCTGTTTTGGCCTGGCTTTGTCCTTATCTGTTGTGCCCGGTTGTCCCGGTTCATCAATAGCAATTGGTGTTTCAGATTGCTCTTTCTTTTTCTGGCTCTTTTTCTTCGGAGGATCTTGTGCCCAAACATCAGCTGAGATAAAGAGTCCGGCTGCCAGGAGTAATATGGTGTATACTGATTTCATTGGAATAAGTTTACAACTATACGACAAAATTAATGCCAGATTATTTCTGCAATTCACGTGCTTCAGGAACCGAGATAGGTTCTCCTTTAAAGAATGCAATGATAAAGGCATCCGGGAAACCTGCTGCGCGCAGTTGTTCTTTTAATACGTTCACTTGTGCAAAATCAGAACTGCTTCCAACGGTGTAACGAATCAATCCTTGAGACGTTGTTCCACGCTGAACACCTTGAACACTATTCAGTTTTTGTTTATCGGCTTCACTGGGTTCATTTTTATATACACCAAGTTGTACGCGATATTCTACCATGGATTTGACATCAGTTCCACCAACTTTATTCTCGTTTAAATCTTCCGGTTCAACTTTCACGTAAACAGCGCCTGCTTCCGATAAAGGAATACGTTTTCCATTCTTATATGCCGTCACGAAAGCACCTTTGTAACCACGCTGCTCCATCGCGATTTTGTGATTAATTGCATCCTGGAAATTGGTGAATGAACCGGTCATATATTTATATAAACCATCTTCTGTCTTCACCTCAATCAAATCAGGCACATCACGGAAAACACTCTTTGGCAAAGGACGACTGTAAGCACCCAGTTGAACACGCAATACAACGCCTTCTCCTGTTGGACCTGTTGGTGTAGCATTGGTATTACCACTACTGTTAGAGTTTCCGGAGTTATTGTTACCGGAATTATTTCCACCGGAGTTATTTCCACCGGAGTTATTACCTGCAGTAGAGTTGTTTCCTGAATTGTTCCCTGATGTATTATTGTTCCCGGAGTTGTTATTGTTTCCTCCGTTATTTCCCGCATTATTTCCTGCGGTTGAATTATTCCCGACGTTATTACCGGAATTGTTTTTTCCTACGCTTGAAGTATCTCCTGCGTTGTTTCCGCTGTTGGATGTTCCGCCTGAGTTGTTTACGAATACATCGTTAACTTCTACAAACTTACCGTCAGTACTTCTATAGACAATTACCGATTTGTTGAAGCCATCTGCTTCCAGTTGCTTTCTGCGTTTTTCGGCCTCACGCATATCTCCGAATTTCCCTGCGGTATATACTGTGGATGAATCGCTTTGCGGGAAGGTCGCTATATCCGGGACGCTGAGAAACTTCATCATCTGAGCATTGGAAATACCACTATTGTATTTGCCCAGCATGACCATGTATGTTTTCTTATCACCTGGTGCTGTTCCTGTTTTTCCCTCGTTGGAATTAATTATTATGGTTGGAGCAAACTTACCGGTGGAATCCATGTAACGCTCCCACTTGTATAAGATCATCGAATCTGTTAAGCCTACACCATATTCATCAGCAATTAATGTAGTTGGTGTTCCCGCTTCATCGTCCCGATAATCGGCTGTCAAATCGCCATCGGCATCCAATGGACAACCTTTAGCGTCAACAGGAACGCCTTTCGGAGTTTCCCCGCAGGAATCATTAAAATCAATTACGCCATCACCATCGTAATCATCTTTATCCATAGCGAGGTAATCAACATTCTCGTATGGATCATTACCATTTTCATCCATCGTTGAATTAGGTCCTGTTAAATTGTAACGTATGGAGAAGGCAGACATTACGAAATGATCGTTTTTAGAATTACCTGCTCTAGCGCCAACGCTATTTTCTGTAATACCATCAACATAATCAGTGAAAGTGAAGTGAATGGTTGCTCCAATTCGCGCATCCCATTTTTCGCTGATGTGCATATTGAAACCAACTCCTACCGGGACAGCCCATGAGCGTTCAGCGTATTTACCGAAGCCGTCAACATTTAATTCACGTACATCAGATTCGTAAACGTAGTCACGCTGCAAGAAGGATGCTTGCCAAGCAAACGGATCATTTTCGGGCATACTGCGAATGGAGCCATCAGACCAATAATGATACATCAATCCGTTACGATCATACACGTCAGCCTTACTCAAAAATTCAAACGACTCAAAACCAACAGAAATCCAAGGAGAAATATTTCTATTCGGTTTCAGCAATTGATCGAAGTTGTATTCCACGTGTCCACCACCAACACGAATCTGACTTCTGAAATTCACATTACGAGTCAGTAATCGCTCGTTAGCCTCAATATTACCAAACAAGGTATAGAAGCCTAAACGAAGCCCCGGGGCTATTTTCTGAGAAATTGATAATTCGTAGCCAATGTTAGCCACCTGAAAATTGGCCAGATTTTTGGAGTACACATCACCGAAAAAAGAGAAGGTACCGACACCTAAGCCTAATGTAGGTTTAAATACAAATGACTTTGGAGCAGGTTTAGCAGCGGTGTCTGTCGGATATGATAAAGTAGGAACTTGGTCAGTTGTATCGGTTTGAGCCGACAGCACCGCTCCAATAAACGTTAAGTACAACGTTAAAATACTTCTTCTCATACCAAACAAATTTAATATAATTCATCATTTATGACTAACGAACCCACTTTTGGCTGCTGATCATAAGCGCTTCCTGCACTGTAATTCGCTTTCCATTGCTGTAAGCGGCAACAAACGGACCCTGAACACCTTTATTTTTAACCGTTTCACGATGATCGCGTGCACTTTGATATTCGTTGAAATTACCTACGGTGTACTTGTTTAATCCTTCAATTTGTTCCAGGTTAATAGTTTCAGAAATGCTATATGTGCTTTGGTAATAAGATACAGGCACACGTCGCGACATAGCAGCAATCTGAACTCGATAAACAACCCCGGAGGATGATGTTTTATTCCCGGCGCTTAATGAACCGTTACCTGAATTATTCGAATTAGAAATATCAGTATTACCGGTAGTTGACGGAGTGGTTGTAGTAACCGGATTGTTTTGTGTTGTTGTAGGTGTAAGTGTTGCGTTGGTAGTAGTAGTTCCCGTACCTGAAGTGGTAGGAGTTGTTACAACAGGATTCGTTGCCGGTTGTGTATCGGAATTACCTGTGCCAGTGTTCGTGGTCTTATTACCTGCATCATTACCATTACCGGTATTTTCATTACCGGATATTGTATTGTTATTCGAAGGAGTATTTTCGGGTGTGGTGTTTTGTGTTAATGCAGGATTTGATACTGTAAATTTTGTGGGTTCGATTTTCAATAAACGACCTATGTCTTTTTCAACATAAGAGAAGAAACCATTGATT
>JBIJCF010000041.1:0-29069 GCA_044344795.1 Bacteroidia bacterium
AAGGATCAACAACAATGACATACTGAACGTTAATCATGTTTGCGCTAGGAATTTGGAACCAAGTAAATTTCACCACTCCGTTTTTAAATTCAAAATCACTTCCGGTTTTCTTTTCTGCGCGAGCTGTAATGCCCGCTGGTAAGGAATCCTGGATTTTAGCGAAGTTTTTAATCTCCCCTTTTGTAAGTGTAATATCAACCAAGTATTCACCTTTTTGAATTTCAGTTATTGAACGATAAGCAGTTACTTGTGTTGGTGCAGGTTCCAACGTGTCTGTTGTAGCTGTGGTTGGTGCATTATTCGCTGCAGTTCCTGTACCAATTTTTATTTTTAATGGAGTTAACGGTACATGACTCGGTAAGTTATCTACCGCATGTGAAATTTTATGCGTCAATTCAACTTCTCCGGAAGCATTAGCAGGGACATTTACTTTAAATGAAATATTCAGCTCTTTACGACCTTCAACTCTAGACCAAACAAAGCGAGCACTTTGTTGCTGAAACAAGAATGTTGCTCCATCATTTTTAATTTCTTCAGCCGACCAGCCTTCAGGTAAGGTCATGGCATAACGCATAAAGTCCTCAACACCGTTCGGATTAATTTTCACTTCAACAGTGAATGAAGTTCCCGGCTCAACACTTGATGGTGCTTTAACTTCAGCTGTCGGTGTATTTGAAAACCATGCAGCCAGAAAGCCGAAAAATACTTGTGCAATTAGAATCAGTGGTCGAATCATATACTTTACTATTCCGGTTTATTGTTCAAAGAAGTAATCTATCAGTCGATTGATTTTATTAACGGTCCAATCGGTTTCGCCATCGAAGAAAGAATCGATGACACGATTAATTTCATCTGCGGTTACTTTACAATCTTTATTGTAGTCCGCACTTACAAATTCAGCAGGCATGCAATTCGCAGTAGTTGAATCAGTTTTTGTAGACTTGTTCTTCTCTTGTTCCTTACGCACTTGTTCTTCACGCTTAGCTTGTTCTTGTTCCTCTTTCCAAAGCGCTTCTTCTTCTTTTGCTCTTTGCTTTTCCTTCTGCTTATCAACTTTATAATACAAGCCGAATCCAAAATTCATCCAACTGTCGTTACCGCCACCGGTGTAATGATCGATGCGATCGGTAAATGCTAAGTTGCACGTAATAGAGACTTCGGCCCCGAAACTTCTCGTTATTGCGAAACGTCCGCCCACAGTTAATGGCAGAGCAAATGAGTAACGCGCGTAATTATCGGTAGAGTCGGTGAGGCGCGTTTCGTAAACATAATCGGGAGTAAGTTGAGGTGTTAGGAAATTACCTGATGATTCTTCCGTATCGCGGATGGTGCCATCGGACCAATAGTGATAAATTGAATTATTCTTATCACGCAAATCAGAATAAGGATCAAATTGAAAATACGAGATGCCTAAGGCTAAATTGGGCTGAAAAGGAGCCTTTCTGCTCATCCATTGAGCATTGGCGAAGTAAACAACAACGTACAACGAGCCGTTCAACAACGTAGTTTGAAAGTTTCTATTCAAACCAATGGTGCGATCTTGCCCGGAAAGTTTTCCCAGCGCTCCCGTTAATCCGGCACCAAACCAATCGTTGATGCGATGCTCAAATTTTGCGTGGTAACCAATTCGGAAATTACCGCCTACGAATAATTGAGGGTTCACATCGGTTAAACCGCTGAATGTTGAAATACCTGCACTAAAAAAAGGGCCGTCAATTTTATCCTGAGCGCGCAAGTCGGCATAGCCAATGCTTCCAATAACCGTGATGGAGGTAATTAAAGTCTGATAGCGCGTTATCATCATCGGGTTCAGGGTATACTCCTTGAACAAAACTATCAGAAGGCTTATGCATTGCTGGTTGTGAGTTGTTGCAGTTGTAAACAGTGCAATGTTGACAGGATGTAATTAAAAACGCTGAAAGGCTTATGAATAAAGCATTTCAGCGTCTATTAGGATATTGCTTACTTACGTTAGTTACAAGTTGACTTCTTGACAATGTGTTGTTAGTTGCTTAGAAGTTTGGCTTGAGATTGTATTTCGAATAGAAATTAGTGATGATGCCAACGGCTTCATCTGCTGTGTCAACAACGTGAAACAAATCAAGATCTCCGGGGCTGATATTTTTTTCTTTCTCCAACAATGTTTGTTTAATCCAGTCTAATAAACCAACCCAATATGCACTTCCAACTAGCACCACCGGGAAGTGTGCAATTTTTGAAGTCTGCACTAAAGTCAATGCTTCAAACAATTCATCCAGTGTACCAAAACCACCGGGCATTGCAACGAATCCCTGCGAATACTTCAAAAAGATCGTTTTGCGCACAAAGAAATAATCGAATACCAGAGACTTATCAGGATCGATGTAAATGTTTCCGGATTGTTCGAAAGGCAAACGAATATTCAAACCCACAGATTTGCCACCTCCTGACTTCGCGCCTTTATTGGCAGCTTCCATAATTCCGGGACCACCGCCGGAAATGATCCCGTAACCTTCTTTGGTTAACTTCAATGCGATCTCTTCTGCCAACAAGTAGTATGGATTGTCTGGCTTCGTTCGCGCAGAACCGAATATTGAAACACACGGCCCAATTTTAGCCATCTTCTCAAATCCCTCCACAAATTCGGACATGATTTTGAAAATCTGCCAGGAGTCGCCGGCTTTAATTTCATTCCAGTCTTTATTTTCAAACGCTCTTCTAATCTTATCCTCGTTAGTCATATACAAGTTTTAGTAATATGCTGCAATATGTGTTCCAAACTTACGCCTTTAGTTCTTCGCGAAGGAAATGCGCAGTAAAACTTGTAGGATGTTTCGCTACTTGCTCGGGTGTTCCTGTAGCCAGAATTTGTCCTCCTCCTTTGCCTCCTTCAGGTCCAAGATCAATGATGTAATCGGCAACTTTTATAATATCCATATTGTGTTCAATCACAATAACCGTATTGCCCTGATCAACCAATCGTTGTAAAACTTCCAACAATATGCGAATATCTTCGAAGTGCAAACCGGTTGTTGGTTCATCCAGAATGTATAATGTTTTACCTGTTTGTTTACGGGCCAATTCTGTTGCCAATTTTACGCGCTGAGCTTCTCCTCCTGAAAGTGTTGTGCTTTGTTGACCCAATGTGATGTATCCAAGACCTACTTCATACAGAGCTTGCACACGTTGCAAAATTGAAGGTTGGTTTTCGAAAAATTCAACAGCTTGTTCAATCGTCATGTTAAGTACATCACTGATTGATTTCCCTTTGTAACGAATGTCCAAAGTTTCACGATTGTATCTCTTTCCATTACATGCTTCACAGTGTACATAAACATCCGGTAGGAAGTTCATTTCAATAGTTTTCAAACCCGCACCTTGACAAGTTTCGCATCGTCCGCCTTTAACGTTAAAGGAAAAGCGCCCCGGCTTATAACCACGAATTTTTGCTTCGGGCAATTCCGCAAACAAACTGCGTATATCGCTGAACATGTTCGTGTACGTCGCAGGATTGGATCGTGGTGTTCTACCTATTGGTGATTGGTCAATATCAATAATCTTATCGATGTGTTCAAGTCCGTGAATACGTTTGTAAGGCAACGGTTTCTTCTCTGCACGATAGAAATGCTTATTCAGAATCGGAAATAAGGTTTCATTAATCAACGATGATTTTCCGCTTCCGCTCACACCGGTAACACAAATCAATTTGCCTAAAGGAAATTCAGCTGTTACATTTTTTAAATTATGTCCTGTGCATTGATCCAATACAATTGATTTGCCATTTCCTTTACGTCGTTCTGTCGGCACAGGAATAGATTTTTTTCCTGTGATATAGTCTGCGGTAAGTGTGTTAAACTTCAGTAATTGTTTTGGAGTGCCTTCTGCAACAATTTCTCCTCCATGCACACCGGCTTTTGGACCGATATCTAAAACATAATCTGCAGCGAGAATCATTTCTTTGTCATGTTCAACGACAACAACAGAATTACCGATATCACGCAGATTTTTGAGTGAATCGATCAAGCGAACATTATCGCGTTGATGCAATCCGATACTGGGCTCATCGAGGATATACAATACTCCAACCAACTGAGATCCGATTTGTGTTGCGAGTCGAATTCGCTGTGCTTCTCCACCGGATAGTGATCGTGAACTGCGATCAATACTGAGGTAATCCAAACCAACGTCCAGTAAGAATCCTAATCGCGAATTAATTTCTTTCAAAACATCAGCACCAATTTTGAGCTGGCGCTCGCTGATACGTTGTTCAATTCCTTCTAGCCAGTTCTTCAATTCGCTTAAGCTCATGGCAGAGAGTTCAGCGATATTCTTTTCGTCTATACGGAAGTACGTAGCTTCTTTTTTCAATCGAGTGCCGTTGCATTTCGGACACACCGCATCATTCATAAATTCTTGTGCCCACTTTTGAAGTCCGGCAGTGCCTTCTTGTTCTTGACGTGCAAGGAAATTTACAATTCCTTCAAATGCCATGGCATACGATGTACCGCTGCCGTAATGATCATTTTTAACTTTCAGCATTTCCTCTGTACCAAACAACACCGCATTGAGTGCTTCTTCTGTTAGTGCGCTGATAGGATCAGTGAGTTTGAATCCGAATTTGTCTCCTAATGCTTCCAGTTGACGAAAAATCCACGAGGGTTTAAAATCACCAATAGGAATAATTGCACCGGATTTAATACTGTGTGTTTTATTGGGAATAATCTTGTTGATGTCAATTTCCAAAATACTTCCCAATCCGTTGCATTTAGGACAAGCACCGTAAGGAGAGTTAAACGAGAAAAGGTTTGGTGCAGGATCGTCGTATGCAATGCCTGAAGTAGGACACATCAGATGTCGGCTGAAGTGACGTACCTCGTTGTTGGCGTCTGCAATCATCATCGTTCCTTTTCCGTGCTTCAATGCCGTTTTCACGGCATCAACAACACGTTGACGATCCTCGGGGTTAACCTGAATACGATCAATAACAATTTCGATATCGTGAACTTTGTAGCGATCGAGTTGAACGCGAGCAGTCAGTTCCATGATTTCGCCATCCACACGTGCTCGCAAAAATCCTTGTTTACGAATCTGATCAAACAACTCGCGGTAATGCCCTTTTCTTCCTTTAACAACAGGAGCAAGGATAACAGCTTTTTGATCTGCATATACGGACAAAATCAAATCAATAATCTGATCATCGCTGTATCGCACCATGCGTTCTCCTGTAACATACGAATAAGCGTCAGATGCACGTGCGAACAACAAGCGTAGGAAGTCATAAATTTCAGTGATTGTTCCAACTGTAGAACGTGGATTTTTACTGACCGTTTTTTGTTCGATAGAAACTACAGGACTTAACCCGGTAATCTTGTCCACATCAGGTCGTTCCAGATCTCCGAGAAACTGGCGAGCGTATGCAGAAAAGGTTTCAATGTAACGGCGTTGACCTTCTGCATAAATCGTATCAAATGCGAGTGATGATTTTCCGCTGCCGCTCAAACCTGTAATCACTACGAGTTTATTGCGCGGGATTCTGGTGCTCACATTTTTTAAGTTGTGCATGCGGGCACCAATCACTTCTAAATATTCATTTTCGCTTTCCGCTATTGGTGGAAGCTCTTTACTTGCTTTCATTACTTTACTTATTGGCCGGCAACAGCACTTTGTCTCCGGAATTCAACACATCACTTGCCTTTTTGTTGTTGGCCTTTAACAGTTCCGTTTCATTGACATGATATTTTTCTGCTATGGTAATCCACGTTTCACCGCTTTGCACAATATGCACGTTCGTTCGTGCTGAATCGCGCAGCACATCCGCTTTCGTTAAGTACTTTGCGGTATCAGGTTTAGATGTTG
Source organism: Bacteroidia bacterium (assembly GCA_044344795.1). Taxonomy (GTDB): domain Bacteria; phylum Bacteroidota; class Bacteroidia; order Palsa-965; family Palsa-965. The sequence goes on from JBIJCF010000041.1 coordinate 5,836, forward strand.
TTGCTACAGTAGGTTCATCTTCAAGTCCGGGAATGGTGGTTCCTTGCAGCGGAAATGCAATACGGTATACTTTTTTTTGCGGATTATTAAGCGAAGAACGTAACAGCCAAGGATTAAGGTACTTCAATACTTTGTATGACGATCCTTGCTGAATGGAGAAGTTCACCAAATCAGTAATTGTGCTATCCACTTCAACGTAACGAACCGGTATAGGAGCATAGAGATCTCTTTTGCGAATAGCGTAACCATAAAGTTTCGGACGGGAAATAATTTCTTTAAACGCAAGAACACGAAATACATATCGTGCTGTCTCGTCATTCAAGTACAAATCGTAATAGGAATTCGTTTTTTGTTTCTCCAACTGTTTGTCTACAGCACCCATTCCTAAATTGTAAGATGCAGCTACGAGCGTCCAGTTGCCGTAATGCTGATAAGCTTCTTTAAAATAGCGACAAGCAGCTTCTGTTGCTTTTTCAACGTGATAACGCTCATCAATATCTTCCGAAATTTCAAGTCCGTAATATTTGCCCGTATAGTCCAGAAATTGCCAGAAGCCCGAAGCTGACTTTGGCGAAACCACTTGCTGCAAACCGCTTTCAGCTATTGCAATGTATTTCAAATCGTCGGGAAGATTATGTTTTTTGATGATAGGTTCTATGATAGGCAACCAACGTGCAGCACGTTTATGAATCATCAAGGATTGGGATTGCCAATAAGTATTTATAGATAGTTCCTTCTCTGCAGCTTCATACACCGTGAAGTCTTCTAACGGAACCTGTTCACCGCAAAAGTTTAAATCCTTCGGAACGGTGATGGAAAACACTTTGTAATTCGCCACAAAGTAGTCGTGATAATCTTCGTCGGAAAGCGGATCGTTTGTAGAATAGTTAAACAACTTAATCAGCAATACCAGCAACATCAACGATGGCAAAGCCAACAAGTGCTTGTACCAGCGCTTAATAAAGTCAGACGTTTTAGTTATCGCTTTTCTCATCTTTTTTCGGAGGTCGCGTTAACCGCGTTACTGCATACAAAGTTCCGAAAACCATGAGAATGTATAGCGCGAAAATGATAATATGTTTCCATCCCCAATTTTGAATTCCGGTTTGAATGACAAGAACTAATAACATGGAAACCACGGAAATACCACAAAATGCCAACGCCACCTGACTATCGGACAAGCCCAGATACGATAAATAATGTGTGGTATGATCGCGTCCGCCAATAAACGGAGACTTTCTCTTCAATAAACGATTAATGACCACGGTGGTAGTGTCTGATAGTGGCAGAATAAACGCTAAAGCCACACTTATGAATTGTTTGGAGGCAATGAACTGACCACTCATATCACTGCTGTTCCACATGTATTTGATTCCAAAAATGGCGAGTAAAATTCCTAAAAACTGACTACCGGTGTCACCCATGTACATTTTGGACGGATGCCAGTTATAGAATAGAAACCCTACCAACGCACCGGTAATACCTAGTATTACCAAAACATCCTGATTGAAATAGTCCTGATGAATAACAATTATCATCAGACTTGTCATTAACACGAAGATTGACACGGTCGCCGTGATGGCGTCCATGTTGTCCAACATATTAAAGGAATTCATCATGCCCACTACCCAAAGTATTGTAAAAGCATAATTCAACTCCGGAATACTGAAAAACTTGATGTATAAGTCGGTCATGATGAGAATTACGCCACACAACACCTGAACTCCGAATTTGAGAATAGGGCGGGTGTTGTATGAATCGTCTGCAAGTCCCATAATAAACGCAAGTGACACGGCTGCTATTATCCCCAACAACCGCGTATCCATAGGCGTGACACGGTAAGGAAAGAACACAGCATAACAAGATATGGAAAGCAGAAATACGAGAAAAAAAGGAATCCCTCCCAGGGCAGGCTTTTGTTGAGTACTCCAGCGCATTACCTCGGATGCATTCCGAATACCTAACGATTGTGCAAAGCGAAGCAACAGCCCATTTAATAAAAATGAGATCAATAGAGTAACGATAAAAAATCCTGCATAAATGAGGATGTGATTACTTGTCATGTGTTACTCTTCTTTGCAAGCATTGTAAATATCTGCCTTCGTTGCCAATATTAAAGTTGCACTGAATAATTCAGAACTCCAAGTATTATAAATCTTCTAATCAGAAGGGTGACTTAAAATTTATGAATGCTTCACCGGTAAGATCTTTTTCTGATAGCTGCGGATCATCGAAATTCCATTTTATGTTGAGCGTTGAATCATTCCACAATAAACATCCTTCAGAAGCCTTATTGTAAAATCCTGTGCATTTATAAGCGAATATCGTTTGATCTTCCAAAGTTAAAAATCCATGAGCGAATCCGGGAGGAATGTAAAACTGAGTTTTATTTTCGCCACTAAGCAACACGGTACGGTGTTGTCCATACGTGTGAGAATCTTTGCGAATATCAACAGCTACATCAAGCACTGCGCCCTGAATAACACGCACCAATTTACCTTGCGCAAATGGCGGAGCTTGAAAGTGCAATCCTCGCAATACACCTTTTTGCGACAAGGACTGATTATCCTGTACAAATTCCTCGGTAATACCTGCATTAACAAACGCCGTTTTATTATATGTTTCGTAAAAGTATCCGCGAGCGTCGGCAAACATTTTAGGTTCGATGATCACTAAACCTTCAATACCGGTTTCAACTACATTCATCGTTTTTTTCTTGAAATGAATTTTCTCCAATTTTTTTTACGATTCGATTCTTTGGCATCGTCGTAATAGCCGTATCCGTAACCATATCCATAACCATATCCGTAACCGTAGTTATAGCCATATCCGCGACGATCGACATCAATACCATTCAGTATAATAGACAATTTCTTGATGTCATTCTCATTGTACAAACGATCCAAAATGTGGATAAAGTTGCGTTTCGAATAATCAGTACGGAATACATAAACCGGATAATCGGCTAGGTGTAACATAGCAATACCGTCGGTTACAAGACCTACCGGCGGATTATCGATGATGATCATATCATACGAACGTTTCAACTCTTCAATAATCTGCTTCATACGATCGGAAATGATTAATTCCGATGGATTTGGTGGAATTGGACCGGCAGTAATAAAATGAAGGTTTTCGAGATTCGATTTATTTATGCAATCTGAAATTTGCTCTCTGCCTATGAGTAGCGTACTCATTCCTTTGTCGTTGGTTACATTAAAACCTAGGTGGATTTTAGGTTTACGCATATCCAAATCGAGTATAATTACTTTCTTACCCGAGTATGCGATGATACCTGCAAGGTTAATGGCAACGAATGTTTTTCCCTCACCGGAAATGGTGGATGTAATTGCCATCATTTTCGGACCCGTCTTACTGGTAATGAATTGTAGATTTGTACGCAACGAACGGAATGCTTCTGCAATTAATGATTTTGGATTTTTGTCCACCAGCAATTGGGAAACCGGAACATTTTTTTTGTACTTGGGGATTATGCCCAGTGCGCTGATAGAAGCTTGAGTATACTTCATGATTTCATTCAAGGAGCTGATGGTATCATGTAACAGGTACCGCACGATGATTACAACTAAACTGAGCAGGAATGCAACTGAAAGAGCGCTGAATAGGGTTGTTTTCTTATTAGGACTAATCGGTGTTTGTGGTACACGTGCTTTTTCCAAAATCAAATGTTTAGCAGTAAAGCCGGCCTCTGCAATGGCTAATTCAGTTTTGCGCTCTAATAAAATGTTGTAGAACTTTTCATTTACCGTATATAGCCGCTTTATTCCTTGAAACTCTACAAGCTTCTGATCTTCACCCGGAATTTTCCCTCCGTATTCCGTCAATTTATCCTGGAGCGCTTTTTTACGAATCACTGATTGGTCCAGCAGGGAATTAACACTGGCAATTATAATGCTCTTCTGTGTTTCAATCTGGAAGTTCAACGCGCGAACAACTTCACTATTAGGAGTTACTGAATACAACGCAACATCACGTTCAGAAATTAAACTGTACAAGTTGTTTAACGGAATAGTTAAGCTGGTTGCGCTTTGTGTACCGGAAACAAGCGATAATATAGACTTTACATCCACATTCTTATCGGCTAGTCGGTTTTTGATTTCGGCAAGAACGGTGGTTTCCAATTCAACGGCAGTCAACTGATCTTCAATAGAACCAAAACGGTTAAGATTAAAGAGATTCAGCTGATCATTATCCATGATGTTATGCCGCTCTTTAAAGCGATTCATAGAATCTTCTGACAAGTGCAACTGATTCGTTACAGAAGCCAGTTGCTCATTGATGAACGCCAATGATTTCTTCGAGCTTTCACTTCGTTTTTCGATGTCGTACTCAATAAATTCCTGAGCAGCAATACTTACAATATCGTATGCCTTTAACGCATTCTGATCAGTAAATGAAAGTTTCAATGTTTTAGCTGCGTCGTTTAACAATACAACACTCATCAATGGCGTATAACGAGTAACGATGTCCTCCTGATTATTCAGTGTGAAGAAATAGGTATTGTTGCCGCCGTCAGCGTCTAACATTTGATTTAATCGGGCATTATCAACACTTATTAAAATTGAAGCGTGCGGCAATTCCACCCATTTGTTAAATTCAAAATTCGACCCATTTAATGCTCCTCCCATCATATATTCAATTCGTCCGCCGTTACGTTGAGCATTAAACTCAATCGTCATTGGGACGTTGTGTATGGCAGGATCTTTAATAGTGAAGTTGACAGCATAAGGTGATGACTTATAGTGCTCGTTGGTTTTAATGGTACCTTCTGCATAATAGCTTACTTGCAATGGAAGCTTTGTCAGCACGCGTTTCATGAACTCTTGTGAGCGAATCATTTCGATTGCAGCAGCAAGATTGTTTTGATCGTCCATACCCATCATCTCAACATTGAGCATACGGGCATTGTTTTCTGTGTTGATTTGAATTACCGCGCTTGATTCATAAATGGTTTGAGCATAACGCAGATACAACCATATACCTCCTAAGGCAATGGCAAGGAATAGAAAAACCCAGACTAAAGAACGTTTAGCTACAAATAGAAACAGCCCCAATTCAAACTCAACACTGAAACTGGTCAGACGTTGTTTGTACCGTTCTAGGTTCTCGTTTTTGTCGGTAAGTTGGGCTTGCAACATAGTTCTAGAAACGCTGCACGAGGAAGTAGAACGTGATCATGCTGGTGAGCAAAGACAATACCGGTGTTACCTCTCGCAATGTCTGCGATGCATAACGTTTGCGTGGCTCAACATAAATGATGTCGTTTGTTTGAACCACCATATTTCCTTGCTTAATGCCATCTATTTTGGACAAGTCTAATTTATAGATGTATGGTTTGTTCGGGTCGTTGGTCTGACGAATAAGTTTAATATTCTGAGCCTTACCGTTGGCGCTAATACCTCCAGCTAAAGCCAATGCTTCGATAACCGTTGTATTGTTATTTACGAGATTTATAACCCTTGCGGTTCCTGCTTCTCCGGGGAAAACAATTACTCGTCGGTTAATAACCTGAAGGATTACGAACGGTTTAACATAGAATTCCGAATAGCGATCTTCCAAATGTTTTTCAGCTTCACGCAAAGTCATCCCGGAAAGAAGAACGTTACCAACGATCGGTAATTTGCAGATTCCTGCCTGATCCAGTGTATATTCCAAACCGTTACGCAACATCAGGTTAGTTCCGGTATTGTTACTTCCTCCTGATGAAATGATGTCGATCATTTTGAAACCATCATTCGCAAACAGACGCAATTCAATGACATCATTGGGTGATAACTTGTACTCTTTCGCCAATGCACTGTCAGCGGGCAACGCATCAAATTGATATTCTTTCGGTGTACGCAACATGATGTTTTGGTTCAATACACCGCATGAATTCATAGTTAAAAGCACAGCCAATACCGGCAATATGCTCCACCATTTCTTCCAAAAGTTTCTCATAAGGGACTGTTAGGTAGTCTGCTGTAACAGTCAAAGATAGCATTTTTAGTGCTTCCGGTTCGACAATAGTCGCTCATACAGGCTTTTCATGTCGTTTACCAAAGGAGTATAGTGATACTTTTTCATGACGTGTTCACGTCCTTTCGTTGACAAACGTGCTCGTAAATTCGAGGAAACTACAAGCTTTTCGAGTTCTTCTGAAAATTGTTTGGTATCTCCCGGCGTTACACACAATGCTGTTTCGTTTGGAATGACAACATTTTCAACCCCACCAACAGCAGTAGTGACAATTGGTTTACCTGCTGCCTGTGCTTCAATTAAGCTTACGGGAGTACCCTCGTTCCATGATGTTAAACACACGATATCGGAACCCGCCAGTGCAACATCGGCTTCCCGAATCCACGACGTAAAAAGTACTTCCGATTTCGTATCCGCCGATCCGGAATATGATAGTTTTAATTCCTGACACGTTTTTTCTAAAGTTGCACGGGTTTCTCCATCCCCAACAATAACTGCCCGAAAGGCGATCCCTGTGTTTTTCTTGACTTGAGCCACGCCCTGCAAAAAGAGTTCATGATTTTTAATAGGAACTAAACGACCGATGATCATTACCACCAGCTCGTTTTCCCCGATATTCCATGTCCGGCGAAATTCGAGGCGTTTGTGATCGATGTTGGTATAAAAACGTTCCAAGTCAAAACCCAAAGGAATAACATGTGTTTTTTCTGCGCTACAGATGTGATGTTTGTTCACCAATTCTTCTTTTTGAAGTTCACTAATTGCAATAATAGCGTGACTTCTTTTAGCAAGGTAACGTTCAATTATTTTAAAAATACCGGTTACAACAGGGTTAAAATACGAGTGAAATACATGACCGTGAAACGTATGTATAATAACCGGAACGTTGCAGTGATGAGCCGCTAAACGACCTAATGCTCCTGATTTTGACGCATGCGTGTGTACAATGTCAGGTTGGTGTTCTTTGATCAGGGCTTTAATTTTTTTATACGCCTTGTAGTCGTTGAGCGGATTGATGGAGCGCCGCATTTCTGCGATAACGATCGGTTGTAGATCAAGTTGTTTGACGATATAGTCACTGCTGGCTTCTGATGCATCTTTTTCACCTCCTGCAAGAATTGTTTCAAATTCGGGTGCCATATATTTGGTAAGGTAGGCCACATTGTATGCAGGTCCTCCGAGATTGAAACGATTGATGATACGCAGTACTTTGGTCATTTTACATCAGATATTTTCCGTACCAGCAATTAAACGTCAATAATCCCCATACACGCGCAACAGCATCACCGGGATTAACGGAATGCAGCTGTTTAAGTAATGCCTGAACTTCTATAATTTTAAAAATCCCCTGATTTTCCAAAAAATCTTGATTCAAATAACGATCTGTCAGATGGCGTAAATCAGTTTGAAGCCATTGTTGTAAGGGCACTTCAAAGCCTTTTTTAGGACGCTCGAAAACAGATGATGGAAGATCATTTTTAATTGTTTCTCGCAACAAAAGCTTCCCTTTTTTACCATTGTTCTTCAGCTGTTCGTGACATCGCAATGCGTACTCAACAACGTTATGATCGAGGAAAGGAGAGCGAATTTCCACACCGTTCAGCATACTCATACGATCACCTTTTACCAGCATATCTCCCGGTAATACGATTCGCAGATCATTATACAGTACATCATTGAAACCTTCAACTTTACCTGAAATACCTTGTCGAATAGCTTCGACAACAGTTTCATTTAAAACAAAATCAGACCTCAATAAATTAACAAGGTCTGATTTGTTGGTATATCCCGCCCAACGGTAATAGCGTTCGTTCGGCGCGAGTTGTAAACCCTCTTTGTATTTTCTAAGTTTTCGGACCATGTTGCCGGTAGCAGATGAGCGTGAAGCCGGAAACATGCCGAATAATGGCGTGCCCGCAGTAACAACGGCATTCCAAATTGAATTACTTCTTAACTTGATTTCAGCGATGTGCTTATTATAACCTCCGAAAAGTTCATCTGCACCATCACCGGTGAGCGCTACTTTAATTTCATGCTGCGCAGATTTGCACAACACATTAACTGCAAGTGCTGAGGAGTCTGCGAAAGGCTCACTTTGATGCTTTAATAAAGATTCTATACTATTTAAAATATCGATACTTGAAATTTTATACGTGGTATGCACCGAGCCAATATGTTGTGCTACTTCTTCTGCGTAACCGCTCTCATCAAAATACGACGCATCGGTGAATCCGATTGAAAAGGTGCGAAAGCTTTTGTTTTCCTGAACGGCTAAAGCACAAATAATTGATGAATCAATTCCGCCGCTTAAAAAACCGCCGATCGGCACATCAGCAACCATACGCGAGCGCACGGCATTTCTTATGAGTGCACGTAATTCACCCTTTGCAACTTCAAGGTTAGTTATTGCAGCCGAAGGTTTTGGAATGTTGTACCAATCATATTTTATGACTTGACCATGTTTTATTTGCAACAATTGTCCGGGCGGTAGTTGTGTCACTCCTTGAAACAAGGATAAGTTGGCCGGAACATAATTGAAATGAAGAAAATGGTACAACACTTCATGATTCAATGCGGCTTTCATTCCCATCCGAATCAATGCATCCGGTTCGGAAGCAAAGCTGATCGTTTGTTGATCTTCGTAAACATACAGGGGCTTTTCGCCGAAACGATCTCTGGCTAAAAGCAGTTCGTTTTCCTTAATCCGATAATAGGCGAAAGCGAAAAAACCGGTCAGTTGGGGAAGTAATTGCTCTACAGGAAAACGATCGAGAAGGTGAAGTAGAATTTCCGTATCACTTTGTGTGGAACACTGAATATTGTACTGTTGTTGCAATTCACGGTAGTTGAAAATTTCACCGTTAAAAACAATTACAGCTGTATGATCTTTGTTCCACATGGGTTGTGAAGAACGGGGATAGACATCAATGATCGATAATCGGGAATGAAACAGTGTAATCGTATCATTTTTCCAATGTCCTGATCCATCAGGTCCTCGATGTTTCAATGCTTGCAACGTTTCGGGAATACGCGATTCGGGCATAAGTAATTCGCCCTTTATACTCATCGTTCCCGCTATTCCGCACATACGTTATTTCGCTGCAGTCATGGAAATTTCCACATTCACATCCAGCGGTAATCTGGAGACTTGAACCGTTTCGCGTGCAGGAAAATCAGCCGAGAAATAGGAGCCATAAATGGCATTAACCTTAGCGAAATTATTCAAATCGGTGAGGAAAATGGTTGTTTTAACCACGTGGGTAAAATCCATGTCGGCGTCGTTCAAAATCGCTTTAAGATTTTCCATTACACGTGTTGTTTCCGCTTCTATATTTTCGTTGTGAATGGCTCCTGTTTCAGGATGTTTTCCAACTTGTCCTGAAATAAATAACATATTGCCGGTCATTACAGCATGTGAATACGGACCGATTGGAGCAGGAGCTCCGGAGCTGGTAATTACTTTTTTCATATCGTATAATTTTAATTAATTATTAAAAAATCCGGATCGATATAGGGCACCAAGATCCATGGTTATGGCAACGGCGTAATGTATTGCAACACCCCAATATACTGATCTGCTTTTGATACTCAATGCTCCTAACGCTAAACCTGCAAGGATGGCTCCAATGGTTTCGGGAAGCGGCTTTCCAAAATGTATCATGCAATACGGAATCATCATGACATAAACAGCATAAATGCCGAGTTTCGGATATAAACCTAGAGTGATGAATCCACGAAAGAAAAACTCCAGTGCCCCAAATTGAATAAAATAAACGAGTTGCCAAAGAATGAACCATGGCCACAAATCGTCTCCCGGCGCAGGTTTATAAAATGGATAGCGCGACTGAAATACCGGAGTTCCGGCGAAATATAATACTAATGGAATCATGATGAGAAATAGAACCAGATACAATCCGTAGCCATAGCGCATTCCGCTGATGTTTAATCCATAATCACGAAGCTGTTCTTTCCAAACAAACTTGATAATGAAACACGGAATAACTGCGTATACTGTAATAATGACTGAACTCCACCACAACAGTTCGAAGAAGCGTGCATTCGGCGATTCCAATCCAAAATAAAAACGAAAGTGTTCAGCTATTGCGCTATCTGATCCGGAGAAAAATCGCAAAACCAGATCGGAACTACCCACGTAACGAATGGCAGTTAAAGCAATTGCGGCCCAGATAAACAACAGCATCGCTTTACGGTGAAACTTACGATCGTCCTCTTGCTGTGCATGAAAAAGCGGACCAAATGTGCTGCGAATGCCGTTCAATAAACTCATACACTATAACGGGGTTGAGGGGCGCAATCAAATGAAGCGAAATCTTTTTTCAAATATTTGAAATATCCATTAATGGCAATCATTGCCGCGTTGTCGGTGCAATATTCAAAAGGAGGGATGTACAAGTTCCAGTTTTGAATTGCAGCTTCTTGCGTTAGCGCTGCACGTAGTCCTTTGTTAGCTGATACACCGCCGGCGATGGCAATATTTTTAATTCCGGTTTGTTTTGATGCTGCTTTAACGCGCTTCAGCAACGACTGAACGATGGTATGCCGAATGGATGCGCATAAATCATTCAAGTGTTCTTCCACAAAATTGTGATTCGATTTTTGTTGTGCCTGCACGAAATACAACACGGATGTTTTTAATCCGCTGAAACTAAAATTCAATTGGTCTTCACGCGCATCTGGAAATTTAAATGCTTTTGGATTCCCCAATTCAGCATATTTATCAATTAATGGTCCACCCGGGTATGGAAGTCCCAATATTTTGGCCGTTTTATCAAATGCTTCTCCGGCAGCATCGTCAATGGTAGCGCCTATTTCCTCGAAACGATTCGTATCATGAACAATCACCAACTGCGTGTGTCCTCCGGAAACGGTTAATGACAAAAAGGGAAATGATGGCGGTTTTTCCGTTAGAAAGTGTGCCAGCATGTGCGCTTGCATGTGATTGATTTCTATTAACGGAATACCGAGTGCTTTAGCATACGCTTTAGAAAACGTAAGTCCTACAAGCAACGCACCCAATAGTCCCGGGCCTCTTGTTACCGCAATGGCGTCAATGTCTTTGGCTTGCACACCTGCTTGCTGCAAAGCTGCATGAACAACAGGTACAATCTGCTGCTGATGCGCTCTGGAGGCTAGTTCAGGAATAACGCCGCCCCATCTTTGGTGCACGTCCTGACCGGCCACAATATTGGCAAGCAATTTGCCGTCTTTCACTACGGCAGCTGCTGTTTCATCACAAGAAGATTCAATCCCCAGAATCAGGGCCATTATCATTAAATTTGTGCGAATGTCGGCAATACGCGAATTAAGTCGTAAAATTATCAAAAAGAGTCTCCGTGTTTTGGGCTGGACCCTCGGTACGCTGATATTTCTTTTGCTGGTGGCTTATCTCATTTTGCGAACGCCGGGTGGACAAACCTACGCAGCCGGTAAAATCGCTAATTACTTATCGGGCGAATTAAAGACCACCATAACGGTACAAGGTGTGGACATTGAATTGTTTACCTATGCTGTGCTGGAAGGCGTTTACATTCAAGACCTGCATCAGGATACGCTATTGAATGCCGGTAAAATTAAAGTGGACATGAGCGGTTTTAGTTACGGCAAGCAACAGTTGAGTGTTGATGATGTGGTGCTGCAGGATGCAATAGTGAAACTCAAGAAATACAAAGGGGAACGAGGGTTAAATTTCAAATTTATCGTGAGATATTTTGATTCCGGAGATACTACGAAAACAGATTCCGGATCGCCTTGGGATGTGAATATTGGAAAAGTGCGTCTTGAAAATTGCACCGTTGCTTATATCGATACGCGATGGGATGACAAAGATCGGGGAATGGATTTCGAAGATATTCGTGTGACAAATATTTACACCACGTTTGATGAAATTTATCCGAAAGGCGATTCTATTCAGATCACCATGCACGATCTCAAAGCCAAGGAAAAGTGCGGCTTCGAGTTATTAGGTATGAATACGCATGTGGTAGCTTCTGATACTTTCATTAAACTCAATGATTTAAGCATTGTAACACCAAATTCAAAAATTAAAGGTCGAATTGGTTTTCATTATGCAACATTTGATGAATTTGAAGATGAATTTGAAGATAAAGTAATCATGCATGCTCGATTTGATACCAGTCAAGTGCATTTTAAAGACCTCGGATATTATGCGCCTGATTTAATGGGTATTGATCGATTTGTAACCATGTCAGGTGAAGCGCATGGTCGTGTTGTTGCATTGCGCTGTGAAGATTTGGTGATCGATTACGGTAAGCACACCCACATTAAAGGCGATTTCCGTTTCAACGGATTACCTGATATTGAAACCACTGACATGCAGTTTAAAATCGTTGAAGGTTTTACAAGCCGTGTTGATTTATTAACCATTCCTGTTGAACCGTTCCACGAAGGGAAAACATTGGAAATTCCTGAAAACATTGGATATTTGGGACGCTTTAAAGTAAAAGGAAAGTTCGAGGGATTTTTTACAGATTTTATTGCGAATGCTACGTTACAATCGGACATAGGAACCGTAAAGGCGGAGGATGTTTCCATGTTGCGGCGCGAGACTGATGGCGAATACGAATACGAAGGTGCAATCACTTTGGATGAGTTTGATATTGGAAAGTATTTCGCCATAGACGGAATGGGAACGGCAAGTGCTTCCGGAAATATATCAGGATTCGGATTACGACAATCGACAATGCAGGCTGCAGTTTCAAACGGAGTGGCAACCGGTGTCGTTTTTGATGGCTACCGATATTCTGCAATTACAATAGATACTGCTGTTTTGGCACGTAATGTTTTTACAGGAGCATTTACTATGCGCGATCCTGCAGCAATGTTGCAATACGATGGTACTGTTGATTTTCGCCCTAAGCAAGCAGTTATTGACTTTACAGCAAAAATTGATTCCATTCGTTTAGATAAAATTGGTTATGCCAAGAGGGGGGAAGTTCATAAACTTTCCGGTATGATGGATATGAATTTTACTGGTAGTAACGTGGATGACATAGACGGAACGCTGTTGCTGAGAAATGTAAATTATTTGAAGAAAGCGAAAAACTATCACGTTGATGATGTTGTGTTAAGCATGGGATTTGATGGTAGTGGTGCACGACGAATTGTATTGAATTCCGATATTGCCGATGCGACGATTTCCGGGAAGTTTGAATTGCTGCAATTGGGTGAGGTGTTTTCAGATGTTATGTCATCCTATTTACCCGAGACGTTTGAACCTGCACAAATGAAGAAGGGCACTCGCAAGCAGGCGGTACCTGCAGACTTTATGTGGTCAGTTCGATTTAATCGTAATAGTAAATCATTGGAATCTATTTTACCGGACTTGTACATCAAACCCGGCACTACATTAGATGGTAATTTCAATCAACCGAAAAAACGTATTGATTTCAACTTTGCTTCGCGTCAAGGAATTGAATACAACGGTATACAGTTCAACGATTTTTACTTTGTATTTCAACCTGCACAAAATCGCCTTGAATTGACCGGTAAAATCAATTCCATTCGGATCAGCGATAGTATCAGTATCCAGAAACTGAACATCAAGACGTCATGTGTTAACGATAGTATTAATAGTTTTGGTGAATACGCCAATGTAGGCAACAAGCGTAATGAAGGACGGTTCAGGGTATTATTACGTCTTGATTCCGGAGGTATTATTTCCGGAGGCATTAGAAGCGCAGAATTATATTTGAATGATTCTTTATGGCAGTTTAATGCTCGTAACAAGTTTAAAATCGACGGATCGACGATTTCGTTAGATCAATTATTAGTCACTTCAGGTCAACAAGATATTAGCTTGAACGGCGTTATTGCTGAAAATCCTGTTGATACACTGCATGTTGGATTTACCAACTTTAATTTGTCCCATTTGAATTATTTTACTGCTGCTGATGGATTAACCCTAAAAGGTTTGGTCACCGGAACATCGGGTTTAAGTAACATTTATAATACAATTGAAATTAATAGTTATAATAAATTTCAGCAGTTGTATGTCAATGAACAGCATATCGGTAACGGGGAAGTGAAATCATCCTGGTCTACAATTACTCAAGCCATTGTTTTAAACGGTTTTTTCGGACGTCAGAACTCGGTTCATAATATACAGTTTAGTGGTTTTTATTATCCGAAGCGAGAGTTGAATCAGTTGGATATTAAGGTGGAGTTAACGAATATTCAATTGGGTATGTTACAGCCGTTATTAAAAGATTTTTGTAGTCAGATTGTTGGTGATGTAGACGGTAAAATTCGAGTTACAGGTGAACTGAAAAAGCCTTTGTTTGCGGGAAAATTAATGGCGGGCATGCGAAAAGTGAACATTGATTATCTCAATGTATGGGTGCGCGCGGTGAAGCAGGAAATCATAATAGAAGAGAATGCTATTTATTTTCCTGATTTTAAAATTACTGATGAATTTGGTGATACAGCAACGTTTTATGGTCACTTGTATCACAGTAATTTTACTGATTTTCAATTCGACTTTGACTTGGCGTTTAGAAACTTCATGATCCTCAATACAAAAGCCAGGGATAACGAATTGTATTACGGGCGTGTTTTTGCAACAGGGTTCATGAACATTTTCGGATTTGTGGATCGAAATATTCGAATTGATATTAATGCAAAAACAGCTTTAGGCGGCACCAAATCTGTTCGGACCAATCCTATGCGTTCGGTATTTAATGTAGCCATGACTTCCACCAGTGAGGTAGGAGCGAATGAATTTATCAGCTTTATAGACAATACCTTAACCAAAGATTCTACCGAAAGCAAATCACAATTGAGAAGTAACTCTTTGGAATTGCATTTGAATGTAGAAATAACCCCGGATGCAAACATTAACGTAATATTCGACGAAACTGTTGGTGATGAAATGCAAACATCCGGCAAAGGAAATTTAAAAATGGATATCAGTCAATCGGGTGATTTTTCAATTAAAGGACAATATACACTTGATAAGGGTGAATATTTGTTTACCATGAAAAATGTAATTTTTGTGCCGTTCGAATTGTCCAAAGGTGGAAGTATTCGCTGGAATGGCGATCCTTATCAGGCGATCATTGATGCTGATGCGATTTACAAAACTAATGCGTCTGTAGAGCCTTTCTTCCCGTTTGATACAAACAATCCTGCATTTAGCAGAAACTATCCTGTTCAAGTGATCATGCATTTGGATAGTATGTTGATGAACCCGAACGTTGGATTCTCGATAGTTTTACCGACAGCTGATCAGAATATACGAGAAGCTGTAAATGCGCACATGCAAACAGAATTGGAACGTAATCGTCAGGTTTTGTCGCTTATGGTTTTGAATAGTTTCATGATGCCGTCGGAATACCGGGATGGCGGATCAGCGCAGAACAATTATTTTGAAGGCGGCAGCAGTACGTTGCTAAGTAATTTCGTTGCAGGCACGTTGAACAACTGGTTGTCGCAAATTACCACTGATGTGAACGTGGGAGTGAAATACCGTCCAAATGATGACTTATCACCCCAAGAATTAAAATTATACATGGGTACGCAATTGTTGAATAATAAACTCATCGTAGATGTGAACGCCGGTTTGTTTAATCCGAATTCTACCTCAGCCAACAGCACCGGACAGTTTGTGGGAGATTTTAACGCGGAGTATAAGGTTACGGATGATGGTCGCGTGCGTTTGCGTGCCTTTAATCGTTTTAATGATAATACCATGCTAAACGCCAGTGCACCTTACACGCAGGGTGTTGCTGTGATGTATAAAGAAGAATTTAATTCGTCTGCCGAACTATTTGCGCAATATAAGGCGTATTTATTGTCTTCCAACCCTAATCGCAAACCTCCGAAAAAGGACAATAAAAAACAGGAGCCGAAACCGACTCCTGCTGATTCAATTCCGAAGTAATATTTACTGGTCTAGTTTTAAGGAATGTCCCAGCTTATCACGCTTCGTTTGCAGATACTGCAAGTTGTGTTCGTTAGAAGCAATTTCCAACGCTACATTTTCAACGATTTCCAACCCATAACCAATTAATCCGACACGCTTACGCGGATTGTTGGACATTAAACGAATTTTGCAGGCTTGTAAATCGCGCAATATCTGAGCTCCTACACCGTAATCGCGCTCGTCCATCTGAAAGCCCAATTCAAGATTTGCTTCAACTGTATCGCGACCTTGTTCTTGTAACTTATATGCACGCAGTTTATTCAACAAACCAATACCGCGTCCCTCTTGATTCATGTACACAACAACACCTTTACCTTCCTTTTCTATTAGTTCCATGGCCTTGTGCAACTGTGGACCGCAATCGCATCGGCAAGACCCGAAAATATCTCCGGTCATGCACGAGGAATGCACACGAACCAAAACTTCATCGTCTTTTGTCCACGTGCCCTTGTAAATAGCTAAGTGCTGTTGTTGTGTTGGCAAATGCGTATATGCCACCATTTTAAAATCACCAAACGCCGTTGGTAAATCCACCTCCACTTCACGTTGTATGTTGGATTCATGACGCAGTCGGTACGCAATCAAGTCCTTAATAGAAACGATTTTCATATCAAATCGCTTCGCAATTTCTATCAATTGAGGCAAGCGCGCCATGCTGCCATCCTCGTTCATGATTTCGACTATTGCACCAACAGGTTCAAATCCTGCCAAGCGCGCAAAATCAATAGCCGCTTCGGTATGACCTGCTCGTCGCAAAACGCCTTCTTTTTTAGCACGCAACGGGAAAATATGTCCCGGCTTACCAAACTCTTCCGGTTTGATAGAAGGATCAATCAATGCCTGAATAGTTTTAGCGCGGTCGTGTGCCGAAATTCCCGTAGTGCAGCCGTGTCCGATCAAATCGATGGAAACAGTAAACGGCGTTTCGTACAAAGACGTGTTGGCAGAGTTAACCATCAGTTCAAGTCCGAGACGATCAGCCATATCTTCGATGATCGGTGCACAAATCAAACCACGCCCATGAGTCGCCATGAAGTTGATGACCTCAGGAGTTACATTTCGTGCGGCGGTAAGGAAATCGCCTTCATTTTCGCGGTCTTCATCATCCACCACAATAATCACTTTCCCGGCTTTAATTTCCTCTATAGCCTCTTCAATAGTATTCAGCGAAAACGTTGACATATTTTTTTATTTGTGGAGCTACAAAGATACAAGGAAAGGATGGAAGAGCGGAAGGCGCGGCAAAGAATGAACAAGTTGAATAGAGTAGGTAAAAGCAGGCAGGATGAGGCAATTGGAAAGTTGATGTTCGTTGAATAGAACAATCTTTCAACATCACCAGTACTTTTTTGCATTTGGACTAACTTGCAGCCAACCATTTAAATGGTTGGCTGGGGGCCGAATGGTGGTTGGCTTACATGTTTATATATGAACATCTTGATCGTTACCATTATTTAATTCCAAACTTTAATTCTCCGGTTATCCATGCCTGTCAAATCTATTTTTATCAATCTTTCTAGCGCTGATATTTCTCGAACGCGCGCATTATGGTCTGCGCTGGGTTTTGCTTTCAACGAACAGTTTTCTGATAACAAAGCATTGTGTCTCGTTTTGCAGGAAGGGAAAATTTATTCCATGATGATTACGCATGAATTATTCGGAACGTTCACAAACCGAAAAATTGCCGACAACCCTGTTACTCAAACGCTAATTGCCATTGAAGTGGAAAGTTGCGCAGCTGTGGATGAAATGGTGCCACGTGCTTTGGCAAATGTTGGCACGCGTTATCGCGAAAGTGCCGACCACGGTTGGATGTATTACGATTGTTTTGCGGATCCTGACGGCCATCAATGGGAAGTGATGTATTCAGATGTCAATCAGATTACGCAGTAATCCAAAGTACGTTTAGGAAATAAAAAAGGTCGGAATTGCTCCGACCTTTTCCTTGTTGTGTTTTGTGCTTACAGGTGAATCACTTCTCCGTATGCAGCAGCAGCAGCTTCCATCACAGCTTCGCTCATTGTCGGGTGCGGGTGAACTGCTTTAATGATTTCATGCCCTGTAGTTTCCAGCTTACGAGCTGCTACAATCTCTGCAATCATCTCAGTAACATTAGCCCCAACCATGTGTGCGCCCAGCAATTCGCCGTACTTCGCGTCAAAAATCAATTTCACAAATCCGTCAGAAGCACCACCTGCTTTTGCTTTACCGCTCGCAGAGAATGGGAATTTTCCAACTTTGATTTCATATCCTGCTTCTTTAGCCGCCTTTTCAGTGTAACCCACAGAAGCTATTTCAGGCTGACAATAGGTACATCCCGGAATATTTTTATAGTCGATTGGCTCAACGTGCATACCCGAAATTTTCTCTACGCAGGTAATTCCTTCCGCAGAAGCAACGTGCGCAAGTGCTTGAGTTGGCAAAACATCGCCAATTGCATAATAACCCGGGATATTGGTTTCGTACCATTTGTTCACGATGATACGGCCTTTATCAGTTGCAATACCAACATCTTCAAGCCCGATGTTTTCAATATTCGCCTGAATACCCACTGCAGATAACACGATGTCCGCTTCAATAGTTTTAACACCGTCTTTAGCCTTCACGCTTACTTTGCATCCTGCTCCGGAAGTATCAACACTTTCCACAGATGCTTCTGTCATGATGTCGATACCGATTTTTTTGAACGACTTTTCCAGTTGTTTCGATACTTCTTCATCTTCTACAGGAACAATGTTCGGCAGGAATTCTACGATAGTTACCTTAGTTCCCATCGTCGCATAGAAGTACGCAAACTCTACACCAATTGCACCTGAACCAACTACTACCATTGATTTTGGTTGTGAAGGCAAGGTCATCGCTTCACGGTAACCGATTACCTTTTTACCGTCTTGTTTCAAATTCGGCAATTCGCGGGAACGAGCTCCTGTTGCGATGATAATGCTCTTCGCTTCAATAGTTTGCACTTTCCCGTCAGCACCGGTAACTTCTACTTTCTTGCCCGGCTTCACTTTACCTATTCCTGCAATGACTTCAATTTTATTTTTCTTCATCAAAAACTGTACGCCTTTGCTCATGCCACCGGCCACGTCGCGACTGCGTTTCACAACAGCGTTGAAGTCGGCTTTTGTTTCACCGGAAACAGTAATTCCGTAATCACCGGCATGTTTCAGATATTCAAATACCTGTGCGCTTTTCAGCAATGCTTTGGTTGGAATACAGCCCCAATTCAAGCACACACCGCCTAATTCGGCTTTTTCAACAATAGCAGTTTTCATGCCCAACTGAGAGGCACGAATGGCAGTAACGTATCCTCCCGGACCGCTTCCAATAATTATTACGTCGTAATTCATATAAGATAAATATCGTGGTTCGTAAATGTCAACATTTTTGACCCGACGAAAATACAAAAAGTGCCCCGATCTGAGGTATTAACATTCCGGAAGACTAATCGGCACATGTGTAGCCAATCCCCCATCGGAGGTTTCTTTGTATTTGCTGTTCATGTCCAATGCAGTTTGCCACATGGTACGAATAACTGCATCCAGCGTTACTTTGGCAAAATCAGGATCGCCGTGTAATGCTAATTGAGAGGCTGTAATTGCTTTTATTGCGCCCATGGTATTGCGTTCAATGCATGGAATTTGTACCAACCCTCCAATAGGATCGCAGGTTAAACCAAGGTGGTGTTCCATGGCAATTTCCGCAGCCTGCATGGCTTGTGACGGCGTTCCACCGCTCGCTTCAGTTAATGCAGCAGCAGCCATAGCTGATGATACCCCAATTTCCGCCTGACATCCGCCCATTGCAGCTGAAATGGTAGAACCTTTCTTAAACAAACTGCCAATTTCACTTGCGGTTAGCATGAAGCGAACTAAATCATCATCTGTGCGACCTCCGGCAAAAAGATAGTAATACATCATCACAGCAGGAACTACGCCCGCAGCGCCATTTGTCGGAGCCGTTACTACGCGACCGAACGATGCATTTTCTTCATTCACTGCTAAAGCAAAACAACTGACCCAGTTCAGGATCGAATTAAAATCGCCGGCACTTGCCCGCAACAGAGAAGTCCATGCCTCAAAGTTGTTGTAAGCTTTTCCCTGCAGTAAACGGCGGTTCATTTCAGGAGCACGACGTTTTACATGTAAACCTCCCGGTAACAAGCCTTCGGCATGTATGCCACGCCAGATGCAATCAGTCATCGTATGCCAAATTCGTAAGCAGCCCTCGCGCGTTTTATCTTCACGTCTCCACGAACGCTCATTGTCCAACACTAACTCCCAAATGCTTTTGCGTGAAGTCATGCAGTTTTCCAATAGTTCATCTGCCGTGTTCACTTGAAACTTCAATACTACAGGCGTTCCGGAACTTCCCGATTCATCTTCTTTCACCACAAATCCGCCACCGATAGAGTAATAGGTGGCTGCAAATTCATCTCCATTTTTAAAATGCGCAGTAAACGTAACTGCGTTGGGATGAAAAGGAAGATTTTGCGATTTATGAAATAATAAATCATCATTCACATGAAACGGTATGTGATGTGAGCCGCCCAGTGTCATGATTTTTCCTTGCGTGATTTGATCTATCGTTGCTGTCAACGTAGTGGTATCAAATGTAACCGGATCATATCCGCTAAGTCCAAGAATGACAGCAATATCAGTACCATGTCCTTTTCCGGTTTTTGCCAACGAACCAAACAAATCTGTTCGCACACGCTGTACTTCCGATAAAGGCTGCACATTTTGAAGCTCTTTTACAAAACGCTCTGCTGCTCGCCATGGCCCCAAGGTGTGTGAACTTGACGGACCAACGCCGATCTTAAACATATCAAAAACACTGATGGCTTCTTTGCTAATCATGATTCAAAGTTTGATATGTAAATATAGAATGTGCAAGGAACATCCTATGCGGAGTTCGATTACAATATGCACAATGTAATGTTAGCGGAATAACATTATTAACAATGCAACCAGTAGCAGTGAAACAGCTGTAAGAGCCACTATCACATAACTTAGCATTCGTTTTTTGTGAGCCGCAATGTGATTCATTCTTTGCCGGGAACGAATGAGCATGGCTGCTTCGTAGTCGTTGGACCATTTCTTGACTAACTCTTGCGCACGTTGCAATTGTTCTTCCGAAAAATGCTGTTTCGAATTTCTATCTTGATTGCGAACCACATTACCATAGCCCCATTTGATGTCGTGTTGAAGGCGAAGTACGGGATCCAACAACAATTCCATGGCTTGAGTCAATTGCATGAATTCGGCTCCCGCTGTTGCCGATGCATTGACGTCGGGATGCACAGATTTCGTGCGGGTGCGCCACGCTTTGCGAATAGTACTTTCGTCGGCACTAGAAGATACTTTCAAGCGTCGGTAACAATCGAACTCAAGCAGCATGTGGTAAAGTTAGTGTTAACATAGAAATCCATTACATTGTGTTACTTTTTGTGGAATTAATTTCTTGCTGCGTCATTGAAATATATGCGTCAACTCATTGTATTGCTTACGTTATTGTTCGTTGTTGTAGGACACTCACAGACAGATCGCTTGTACATCACAGGCGCAGTGCGCGCCGCTGAAGATTCGTTACCGCTTGAAGGCGTTGTGGTATCCACAACTAATCCCAATTCATCGGGCGTTTCCACAAAATCAGGTCGCTATGCTATAGCTGTTGATCGCACTCCGGGAAGAGTTATTACCTATAGGGCATTTCCGCGTAAAACCTTCACGCTAACACTTACCAATGAATTGCTGGCTCAATGGCCGGGCGATACGTGTCGTTTTGATTTACTACTAAAAATGGATTCCCTGACTATGCGAGAGTTTGTTGTACGTCCCGGGCCCGATACGGTGATTGGTAACTGGCATTTTTTTATCGAAGATTTTGCTTTCGCGTCCAATGGTAATTACGTTTTACTTACGTATGAATCTTCTCCTAAAAAGGCTCAGGTCATGTTAGCGAATGAAGAACAAAAAATACTCAGCAGTGCACGGGTACCTGTTGAAGTGAAAGAGCTTTTTGTGGACTATGAAGGCAATATAAACGTTATGTGTGTGGATTCAGCTTTTAGGGTTCGCCTGAACGGGGAACAAATCAGTATTGTTGCCATGCCGTATAAAGATTTTTGCGCCCGAATGTTGCCTTGTTCTGATACTATCGGTAGGCGAATTTTATTTAGTAATTATCATCGGGCATATCCGGCGTTTTCGTATTTCACCTACGATCCGAAAGATTCAACAGTGTCTCACTTGAAATATATTGTAGATGAACCCTTGCTGAAAATGTACAATTGGGAATATGATTTTTTGAAACCGAAAGATCGCTTGTATGCACGGAAAATGGCTGCTTTTACGGGCATTGATGTTCGAATAATTGCAGCTACTATGACTAATTTTCCGAACTCAATTTATTACACGCCTTTATACGCGCCTTTGTACGTTAAAAACGATACCATTTGTGTGTTCGACCATTACACGGATTCCTTGTATTTGTACGATTCTACTTTACGATTGCTTGCACGAAATAAAATCGATTATCATCATCCTAAAAATTGGAAAGAGTGGGATAGGAGAGTGTATCAGGATGAAGTGACCGGAGAATTTTACGCACGTCATGAGCGTGCCGGATTTATTTATTTAAAAAAAATTGACATCAAAACAGGGAAAGTTACGGGCACATACAAAATTGAACAGCCTTGGCCGAAGCACTTGCGCATCAGGAATGGAGCGGTATACTATATATACAGACCGAAAGAATCCATTCAGAAAAAATATTTGTATCGCGAGTTGATTATTTTGCGTTAATAACTTGTTGGCATCGAATTTGACATTATAAGTGAAAATCCTATCTTTAAGGATCAACTTAATCATCATGAAAAAGATCGTATTAGCACCATTAGCCCTTGCGGCAGCTGCAGGTTTGGCATTTACTTTTCAAACAGCTGTAACACCAATCGAAATCGGAACAAACATTCCGAAAGCAGAAGTGAAAATGGTCAATGTAATGAATGACCAATCGGTAAGTTTGACCGAACTTAAAACCGACAAAGGTTTACTCGTGATGTTTTCTTGCAACACTTGTCCGTACGTAATTTCCAACGAGCGCCGCATTGTTGAAGCGCAGCAGATGGCCAAGCGTTATGGCATTGGTGTAGCGATTGTAAATTCCAATGAAGCTAAGCGCGATAATGAGGACAGCAAAGATGCTATGGAAAAATACGCTAACGATCAGAAATATACCGCACCTTATTTGGTAGATGTGAATTCTGAGATGGCTGATGCTTTTGGTG
>JBIJCF010000060.1:0-8521 GCA_044344795.1 Bacteroidia bacterium
CAAGCTGGTTTATCGTGGTGCGATTGATGATTCACCGAAAGATCAAAAGGCTGTTAAGAATCGTTACCTAACCGACGCGTTAACTGCTGTTTTCAAAGGACAAGAAATTGCTACTAAAACTTCAGTTTCTGTAGGTTGTTCGATTAAGAGAAAAGCTCAGTAATCGTATTTAAACAGAAAGTAAAGGCGGCTGCAAGAAATTGTCAGCCGCTTTTTTGTTGGGTAAATAAGGGCTTTGGTGTGGTGGTGGTTTCGACCTGCTCAACCACCCGCACAAAGATGCATCATCGCTTCACTGCCCCAACTTCCTAAATCCTTTACGAATTAGTATAAGGTCGTTGGATGAACGGTAATCCTTCGCGTAAAGTATGTTTAAACGCTCCGCAACTTCCGGAGCAACTTGCGGTTGATTCAATGCATCGACAGGACAAATTACACCTTTACGAATTTTGGGTAGCGATTGATGATCAACATTATTGCAATAACCTACCCACGATTTTGTTCCAAACAACACTGCAAAAATATTTCGCACAAGTCCCACTGGTTGATGCATCGCCCACATCAAAATCGGAAAAACCGGTAACAAGGTTACTACTAAACCAATATCTAACACACGTTTGTTTCGCCTGTTAACGGGTTTCCCGATGGAATTGATATCGATCACATACAAATCGCCTGCAGTGTCAATAGAATTACTTCCAATAATGGACAAACTTTCCGGTGGCGCAATTTTGTACGATAGACGCTTATTATCGCCTAATGCAGCCATGCGGTCAATGATGACTTCCGCTGCTAAATCCTGCGCACAAAATATCACTTCATCTATTTGATAGATGTTGACGATATCTTCCAGCTGATCCAGGCGACCCAAATAACCTTCGTCGTTGCGGTCTTCCGCAGGACTTACATATCCTATGAATCCTGTGTTCGCGAAAGTTTGATTGAGCACAGCCTTAACGCGCGCGCATTCTTCCGGACTTCCCACAATCGTCATACGCTTGCTGAGACCGCTGTCGAGGCGCATACTTCCAATCTTCGCAACATGAAAAAACATACGCGATAACAAATACGACGCCAACGTCCAGCCTGTTCCTAATAAGATGATACCTCGTGAAAAGCGCCAAGCTTCCGGCAACAAAGAATACAGTACTAAAATTGCTGCTGTTCCGGCAATCACACCACGAACTATTTTTTGTAAACGAATAGGCTTGTCGTATCCTCCGCTGAAATACACGGCCATCAACCAAAGTAGCGTGTAAACCGGAAACAATACATTAACCAGTTCCGCATTATAACTACCACCTTCTGTAAATCGAATGTAAGCTTCGTAATTGTGTTTTATAAAATACAATCCGCCTAACATGATACCTGCATCAAGCACTTTTAAAGCTGATGCTTTGATAAAGCGATTGAGTATAGCTGCTCCGGCACGTAAGTAAATCGCCAGATTGATGAGAAAGGAAAACAACTCAGCATTTTTTTGTGAGAAATGTTTCTTTGCGAAAATGATCATCGCTTTATAAAACACAAACACATAATTAACGCTGCTCTTCTTGGTGCTTTCTCCTTTGTAGTGAATAATGCGAGTGTCATGGAAATAGTAGTTCTTGTAACCGCCCAAAATGATTCGATACGACAAATCAATGTCTTCACCATACATGAAGTAGTCTTCATCCAACAACCCCACTTTATCCAGAACGGAATGTCGCATCAGCATAAATGCGCCGGATAATATTTCTACTTCGTGTGTGGCATTCTTATCAAGATATCCGAGGTGATAACGACCAAAGGTTTTCGACTTCGGAAACAATGCTGATAAACCGAAAATTTTATAAAACGCAACCGTTGGAGTAGGTAAACCGCGTTTCGACTCCGGAAGGAAATCGCCTTTCCCATCGATCATTTGTACACCTAAACCACCCGCTTCAGGATGCGCATCCATAAACGCGACAACTTTTTCAAAGGTGCTTTCTTCCACAACCGTGTCCGGATTCAATAAGAGCACATATTCTCCTTTACAAATCCTCATGGCCTGATTGTTGGCTTTGGAAAAACCGACATTCTTCTTGTTTTCGATCAGTATCACTTCAGGAAATTTCTCCCGCACCATTTGAATCGATCCGTCCACAGAATTATTGTCCACCACATAAACTTCACACGGAATTTTTGCAGCAGCCTTTCTTACCGAATGCAGGCATTGCTCCAAAAAATGTCGGACGTTATAATTGACAATAATGACGGAAAGTTTCACTACAGAATACTAAAAGTTCAAATTTAATAGAAAACGTATAAGTGTTTCGATAGTAGTGAATTAGCGTTTATTGATTAAGCCTTACCTGAAGCCGTTGGAACATCATATGGAACTCGGTTCAGAATACTTCTGCCAAGGGTAATTTCATCAGCATATTCCAATTCATCGCCAATGGCAATACCACGTGCAATAGTAGAAACCTGAATCGGGAAATCTTTGATTTTTCTATAAATGTAGAAGTTGGTGGTATCGCCTTCCATAGTGGTGCTCAACGCCATGATCACCTCTTTAATCGAACCGGAAGCAATACGTTGAATCAGCGAATCAATTTCCAGATCGTTCGGACCAATGCCATCCATTGGTGAAATGATTCCACCCAAAACATGATAAACACCTCGAAATTGCAGCGTGTTTTCAATGGCCATTACATCTCGAATATCTTCTACAACACACACCAATTCTGCATTGCGAGAATGATCGGAGCAAATAGCGCAAATATCATGATCACTAATAGAAAAACATTGACGGCAATACTTAATGTCTTGCTGTAAGCGTGTTACTGTAGTGCCAAATTTCTCAGTAATGCCTTTGTCTTGGTTAAGTAAATGCAATACATAGCGGAGTGCTGTTTTTCTTCCAACACCGGGCAACTGCGCAAACGCTTCAACAGCTTCTTCAATAAGTTTAGAGGGATACTGCACCATGCGGTGTAAAGATAAGAGTTCTTGTGCTTCCATTTGGTGCATTTTATTGGTGCCGAAATTGTCAACAAGTCTGTTAATTAACTCAGTGCTCATCACTTAAATCCACATCAACAGAGCAGCTACCTTGCATCAAAGTTTTTGTATGTCAGCAGGACTTATTTTACTGTGTGTAGCCATTTATACGATCGCACTTTTTGGTGTAACGTGGCTTACATCGCGTGGTGCCAGTAACGAAACTTATTTTGTCGGTAACCGATCCTCGAAATGGTATTTGGTGGCGTACGGAATGATTGGCGCATCGCTGTCAGGTGTTACATTCATGTCTGTTCCCGGAGATGTGGAAGCGCGTAATTTCTATTACTTCCAGATGGTGTTGGGCTATTTGTTAGGCTACGCGGTGATCGCATTTGTGTTGTTGCCTTTGTATTATCGGATAAATGTGACTTCTATTTATTCTTATTTGCAGCAACGATTCGGTAATATTTCCTACAAATCGGGTGCATTATTTTTTATCGTTTCCCGTGTGTTGGGTGCATCGCTTCGCATGTTTATTGTCGTGAATGTCTTGCAGCTGTTTGTTTTTAACCAATGGGGCGTCCCTTTTTGGGTTACCGGATTAATCTTTGTGCTGTTGATTTTGGTGTACACGTTTGAAGGCGGTGTTAAAACAATTGTATGGACGGATACATTTCAAACCACTTTTATGGTCTTATCGCTGGTACTCAGTGTTGTGTTGATTGCCCGTGAAATGGATTTCAATTTTTCTGAACTTACTAATTATATTACGGATAGTGTACATTCCACAGTTATTAATACCGATTGGAAAGACAAACAGTTTTTCCCTAAAGCGTTTTTTGGAGGCATGTTTATTGCAATTACCATGACCGGCTTGGACCAAGAGATGATGCAAAAGAACATCAGTTGCAAATCGCTTAAAGAAGCACAAAAGAATGTGATCACCTTTAGTGCTATTCTGGTGTTCATCAATTTGTTGTTCTTGTGTTTAGGTGTTCTATTAATCGGTTATGCGCAGAAGAACGGAATCGTGGTGGAACGCTCGGATGATTTATTCCCGACTATAGCATTGAATTATCTCGGAACCGCTTCGGCAATATTCTTTATCATCGGATTGATTTCTGCTGCTTATCCAAGTGCTGATGGTGCATTAACAGCATTAACAGCATCTGTATGTATTGACTTTTTAGGTTTTAACGAAACCAAGAACACATGGGACGAAAAGAAGAAGAAGCAGGTTCGCTATATTGTGCACATCTCGTTTGCGGTATTACTGCTGTTATGCATGATTGTTTTTAAAGTCGTTAATGATGCATCAGTATTACGAACCTTATTTACAATTGCCTCCTTTACCTACGGACCGCTATTAGGATTGTTTGCTTTTGGTGTGTTAACCAAACGAGTAACGCGTGAAAAACTGGTGCCTATAGTTGTAATCCTTGCTCCGGCATTGTGCTATGTGCTCAGCGAATTACCTGTTTTCAAATGCTACGGATTTCAATTTGGAAATGAACTATTAATCTATAACGGATTATTCACCTTTATCGGATTGTGGTTGATTTCCACACCAAACAAATCTCTAAGCTAATACCATTATGAAAAAACACAGTCGCTCGAATTCAATGCTATATATGTTGGAACGCACCGTGCGCCAATTTCGATTGGATCTCCAGCAATTTTTAAATGCAGTTGTAGCAGATATCACAGTTGAACAGTGGATGTTATTATCTGAAATTAGTTTGCATTCCGGAATCGGCAATCTGGATTTAGCGAAACGTTTAGCCAAGGACCCTGCCGCCGTTTCTCGTTCTTGTGAGCTTTTGGTGGAAAAGAAGTTGATCAAAACACAAGATCATAAAACAGATTCGCGTAAGAAAATGATATTGATTACACCAAAAGGTCAGCAACTGCTCAACAAATGCGAGAAAGAAGTAGAACGTTTCAGAAAGAACGTTACAAAAGGAATTTCGCAGGATGAATTGAATCAGGTGGCGTCAACGTTGGATAAGTTGTTTTACAATTCGGGTGGAGTAGAAGTTACATCGCACTAAAATCCCGTTGCAAATAAGCGCTGTGCGGCACCAAGACTGCAGTGCTGGTATTGGCTGTAGGCTACTGCTGCGCGTTGTCGAATTTGTTCGTCTGATTCCCTTTTGATCCATCCGTCCAGTGCGGCTTTCAAAGAATAGGCTTCCGGAGCCATTAAATTGGTGGTCCATAATAACGGTTTTGCTCCTGCAGTTTTCATAACTTCTTTAAAATAGATCTTGCTGGCACACGCCAATATGATAGCTTCTCTTGTGGTGCTGCCGTTATGTGCCGGTGGAGACTCAATTGAAAAATCCATTAAGCCATCATGTCCCACATATACTGCCACACGCGCTGCACCGGGTAGTAATGTTTCTGATTTACCGTTTCGAGTAAAACGTATGGTGTCGTTCTCCGTTCCTGCCAGAATTTGCAAATACTTTTTCGTGCACGATTTGATAAGTGAACCTTTCCAGGCGTCAGAAATCATGAGTGTTCCTGATGCGCGATGACGAAAAACTATGCGTTCCAAAATTTGATCAGAAAAAGACTTAAAGGTTTGCACCACTTCCCAATCGGGAGAATTGGCGAAGTATGTTTTTACACCATAAGCACATCCCCAATACAAATTGTTCGCAGGATCATTACCATTGCCAATCTTTTTTGGGACAGGTACTATGCCCTGACTTTCATTGTCGCATAGTGCTACCAAAACCCGAATAACGCGAGGTTCATTGTTTGGTGCATGGACAAATGAAATAAAAAGGAATAGTAACGACGCAAAAAGTACAACTGCAATTCTCTGATGTAAACTGTACATTTGTGTCACCATGGCTACAACAGGAAATCGTTTACGAATAAGTTCGTTACAATATCTGATAGGATCGGTATTTCTTCGTTTTTCATACATCGGAATAGCGTACTTCTTTCGTTCATTTTCGTCCGTCGAGAAAGCCATACTGCATGTGATTCTTGCTGTTGCTTCACTTTTGTTGGCGTGGTTCGCACTTCAAACCTTCCGTCGCTCATCGCCTTCCGGTTCTGCTTTGGGTTGTACGTATTTGTTGATTCTTGTGGTCAATGCCATCGGCGCTTTAGGTGCATTTTTCTTCGCTTTGGTGCACTTGTTTAATGCGGCAACATCTTCCACAGAAGGTTCGGGAACGTTGTGGCTACTGTAAATGTTGCTTTAAGAAAACGAAGGAGATGAAGTGCGTTTTCCCAAATTGAATTTCGACAAAACAATGCTCACAAGTGCAAATGCAATTACGATTCCAATCAACGTATTTCCAACCTCACTCCAGTTAAAATTGCTCCAAATAAGGTGATCGGTATGCATTAGCCATATGCCTGCAACACATAGTAAAGATCCCGTAATACGCAGCATAGGTTTTGCCGGATTCAGCAATAAAAGTAACACACCAATCAGAAGTAAAACGATATCTGTTAACTGCAGCAATTCTAGCGCAAACGATACGATGACTAACATGGCTGTTGTGAACAACAATACTACCGTAGAGAATCCCAATTTCCGTGTTTTTGATTGCCACAATAGCAGAAAGAAGAACATGCCGCTCAGAACCGTAAAGCCACCTACTCCTCCCACAACTTGAAGTAAACGATCAAGTCCCGTTTTTTGATGAAGCACTACTTCATAGTCACTCATTCCTGCTTCATGAAGCACATTTTCAAAGTCGCCGGATAAGATTTTCGCTCTTGCAATTTCTTGTTCAACAGAACGATCGCTGTGGCGAGAATAAATTTTTGAATTAGATGTAATTGTGGGTGAAGTTGAATTTTTAGCTGCAAGAACCGGCTTTGATCCATTAACTCTGCGTTTGTTTGTTCCTTGATATACACTATCACAAACTTTTGACAGCGTAGTTGCTGCTTTCGAATCGTCTTCGAAATATAACATTACCGGCTTATCGTAATCCATGATTTCCTGACGAATATAGTCGGCGGCTCCATCGTACAGCTCATTGTTTTTCATCTTAATTAAAACGCACGATGCACCCATGTTTCGTGCCTGTCGAAATGCGCTTTTGGTTTGCTGTACCGCAGAAATTCCATCTTCTTCGTTCAATTCAAAAGCATAAACAATTTTGCCGGAAGCAACACTTCCCTGAGTCGGTCCGTCATTAATTGACGGAGTAGGCTTGTTGGTTTGAATCGGAAGACCAATAGGCATTGATGCCGTTTCACTATTACCGGGATTTCCGTCTGTTATTCCGGGCGACTTACGCGATTTAACACGTCCCGCGAAGGCTTCAAAGGAAACCAGCATAAGTATGCTTAAGCCAAATAATAGTATACCCGATCTCATATTGAATTAGCAAGTTACGAAAAACTAATCATTTTTTTAATCGTGGATCGAAAGCGTCTCGTAAGGCTTCGCCGATAATATTATAGATGGTAACTGTAAGAAAAATTGCAATTCCCGGAAACACAATAAGCCACCACGCTTGAAAGTTATCCTTGCCTTGATATAATAGTCGCCCCGAATTAGCGATGCGATATACTTCATCACGCCATCCGAATTTCCCGTTTTGGGAATTAAGCGAGCAGCATTCTCGCGAATTTTCTCATCGGGAATTTCAGATAATGTGTCGCAATCGGAAAAGCTTCCTAAACTAAAGTAGAAGACAGGCAAATGAAGTCCTAGTTGTCGATGGAGTTCCTGACGTTGTTGAATGGAATTACGTGTATTACCGGGTAAGTAAATTCAAGCCCATCCACAGATGTTTCGGGCATCGATTTTACCAGAGCAGGAGCGAGCTTCAAACTATCGGGATCAACGGCAACCAGAAAACCTTGTGTAAAATCCATGATGACACGTCGTGGAACAGAAACACCATTAGTTGGGTGAAGATTATCAGGTTCAGCTCTCCAGTGATAGATAATTATTTTGATCCAACCGTGATGTTGATGCTTTCTCCTCTCCACCACAAGCTGCCACTGCGAAAGATAAAAGTGCAATCCAACCTGAAATTCTGCTCATTTTCATGATAGTTAACTTCGTTAGGGCAAATATAGTTTGAAGTAGTTCGGGAAAACAGCAGAGTTTTCAGTCGTTTTTGACAATGATTAGATATTCTACATAGAAAAATCAACCCTAAAAGCGATGAAGGGTTGTCAGTTTCAAAGTTTTTATAATTTTGCACTCCCGACTTCAAGGTTGGATATGTGCCATACGGGTCAAACCGTAGACGTTCTTTAAAAAATCAAAGTGGACAGCGAATTAGGCCCGTTCGAGAGAATGTAGTTTGTTGTCGGTAAAGTAAAACTTCACATGGTGAGGTGGGTGAGAGGCCGAAACCAGCAGTTTGCTAAACTGCCGTACGGGTCAAACCGTACCGAGGGTTCGAATCCCTCCCTCACCGCTTACGAGCTGCTTCAATATTTGATGCAGCTCTTTTTTTTGTTTATGCACTACGTTTATATTCTTCTGAGCCACAAAGATGGCAGCTATTACAAAGGCTACAGTGAAAATCCAATTGCACGATTGAATCAGCATAATGAA
>JBIJCF010000053.1:0-11297 GCA_044344795.1 Bacteroidia bacterium
TCAATCATTTATATCGTTTTTTATCGAATTATCAAGAAATCATTAATTGGATTGGATGGTTAAAGATATAAGGAAAAATCTTACCAAAACCAACCTTTCAGGTAAGAAATATGAACCAATCTATGAACAGTGAAAATAATTCGACCAATGGTAAATGATGCTTGAATCCGTGAAAAATAGTTAATTTGCAACTGATTAACCTCTAATCAATAATGAAACAAATTATTGCTCTCGCACTTTTCCTCATCGCGATCGGTTCTGCAAATGCGCAAGCCCCGCAAGGTGTCAACTATCAAGCTGTTGCCAGAAATGCTAGCGGCACTGAATTAGTAAATACACCACTCACTGTTCGTGTAGGAGTGTACACGGATGCAGCCGCGACTCAGCAAGCATACGAAGAAATACACAACGTTACTACCAATACGTTTGGTCTTTTCAATATTGTTATAGGGCAAGGTAACCAAACCTCTGCCAATACCTTTAATACTATCGCGTGGGCGAACAGCAATCATTTTCTCAAGGTTGAAATTGATGCCGGTTCCGGCTTCGTGAATATGGGTGCGACCCAGTTGTGGTCTGTTCCGTACGCGCTATATGCCGGTGCATCAGCCGGTGGCCCGACAGGAACTACCGGTGCAACAGGCCCACAAGGATTAGTTGGTGCTACAGGTCCTTCAGGTAATCCGGGACCAACAGGTGCTGCAGGTCCGCAAGGTTTGACAGGGGCTACAGGAGCGGTGGGTGCCACCGGAGCACAAGGTCCAACAGGATTGACAGGTGCGACAGGTTCCCAAGGACCAATAGGTTTGCCAGGATCAACAGGAGCTGCGGGTGCAACGGGTACACAAGGACCAACAGGACCTACCGGCGCGAATGGAATCAACGGCATAACAGGACCGACCGGTTTGACAGGTGCTACAGGTACTGCGGGTGCTACAGGCGCTCAAGGACCAACAGGACCTTCTGGTGCGAATGGATTAAACGGTGCAACAGGACCAACAGGTTTGACAGGAGCTACAGGGGCAGCCGGCGCCACGGGGGCACAAGGACCAACAGGACCTTCAGGAGCGAACGGAATAAACGGTGCAACAGGACCAACAGGTTTGACAGGAGCTACAGGGGCAGCCGGCGCCACTGGGGCACAAGGACCAGCAGGACCTTCTGGTGCGAATGGATTAAACGGTGCAACAGGACCAACAGGTTTGACAGGAGCTACAGGGGCAGCCGGCGCCACGGGGGCACAAGGACCAACAGGACCTACATGGACAATTTCGGCAATTTCTTTTAGTACCAACGGACAATTAACAGTTAACACGACTATACCATCGATAATTACTGCAACGGGCGGCAATGCATGGATGACCAGCGGCAATGTGGGGACAAATCCGGGGACAAATTTTATCGGAACAACGGATGCACAAGGATTGGCATTCCGCACGGGTAATAATGAGCGTATGAGAATTGATGCATCAGGTAAAGTGGGTATTGGGACAGGAACACCGGCATTTTTGTTTGATGTATTCGGTGGTGATATTAATGTGTCCAATACTTTTGGTTACAGAATTAACGGTAGTAGAGTACTATATACAACACCCGGAACTGGTGCACTCTATATTGGAAACTCTGCCGGCAACCCCTCAATTACAGGTAATTTCAACACATTGGTTGGATTTCAAAGCGGCACTTCAGTTGTATCCGGAGGGGCAAACAGTTTCTTCGGTTATCAGTCTGGTCAATTGACTACTTCGGGTAGTTTTAATACTTTTTTAGGAGGTCAGGCGGGTAACGTTAATGCGTCAGGAAGTAATAATACTGCTGTTGGATACAATGCTCTCAACGGTATAACTGCAGGAATTAATTCAACCGCATTAGGTTATGAAGCCGGTATAAACACAACGGGTAATGGAAATACTTATTTAGGTGCATTTGCCAAAGCTGCAATGAATACAATTGGCAGTACAGCTGTTGGATACAATTCGTATGCAAAATCAGATTATGCTGTCGTATTAGGCGATACAGGAGTAGTAAATGTTGGTATTGGCACAGGAACTCCAACTCAAAAACTTCAGGTAGCGGCTTATTCCAATACTCCTGCAATCAGTTTGGTAACGGCTTCTAACTTGAACTCTATGTTGCTATTTGGAACCAAACAAATTAATAACCTGGGTGCGCTGGAATACGATAATAACGCCAATAATATGAACTTTTGGACCAACAATTCAGCTCGGATGAGATTAACGGGCACTGGCAGTTTATTAATTGGACACACGGCCGGCTCTTCGGGATTATTATCAGTTGGTTCCGGCTCAGAAAAATTTCGTGTTAATGGTGCCGATGGTGATGTCGTATTCTCGGATGTTAACGCTAGCATTACCTTCCCAGCAAACTCTGTCGCAGGTACCATGATGTATATGTTTTCGGGTGGTACTAATAATGCAGACAAAATGGTAATAGCGCACAGTGTAGCCTATAACAATTGGGGCTTGGAGTATCAAGATGGCACAGATGTATTTCGTTTTCTTAATAATGGAAATCCTGTTTTCAACGTAAATCTTACCAATAGCAGTATTCAATATCCACATTCATCTGCCGGGGTAGGCAAAGTATTAACGAGTGATGCAGCAGGAAATGCAACTTGGGATTATGCATTAACACCGGTAAAATCTGTATCTACTTCAATGAACGTGGGCACTGCTAGCGGAATCTATACATATGGCAACCCGAATTATATAACCATTACTCCCGCAAAATCAGGCACAGTGGTTATGAATTGGATTGGAGCTTACAACTGTCAACAATCATTTCCTCATCAGGTGCGGGTCGGCGTCAAAGTGACAACAACAGCAACACAACCCAGTACTGCAACAGCGTTTGATTCCTTTATTATCCTGGGGAATGCAGTAGGATTTTCCGGTGCAGCTTATGGTGATATTCCGTTTACCGTTACTCATACGTTCACAGTTACACAAGGACAAACCTATTGGATTTGGATTGGGACATACGGAGTTAACTATAGCAGCAACGCCAACGCCAATGTGCAGGGTCTTACCGGGCGAATGACCTGCAGCTTACACACAAATGCCGGTCTATAAATTGTGAGAGTTGCCGTCGTTATTCCTGCATACAATGAAGAATACTCAATTGCGCAGGTTGTTGAAGAAATCAACGCGGCAGAAATTGATTTTCAACTAACTGCTGTTGTCATAAATGATTGTTCTACCGACCGAACAGCATCAATAATAGATAGCATTAATTGCGTTGCGTTGCATCTTCCCGTAAATCTGGGTATTGGTGGAGCTGTTCAATCTGGTTTTTTGTACGCATACGAAAACAACTTCGACTACGCGGTTCAACTCGACGGAGACGGCCAGCATCCTGCTCATGAAATCCCGCGATTAATTGACTTGTCAATAAAACACAATCTGGATGTTGTTATTGGCTCGCGATTTGTAATTAAACGGGGGTTTCAATCGTCCTTTATGCGGCGCGTTGGCATTCGATGGTTTAGTATTTTAAACAAAATGCTCACCGGTAATTTCATTGCCGATACCACCTCCGGTTTTCGTTTGTATAATCGCAAAGCATTGGAAGTAGTTACAGAATACTATCCCGATGAATACCCGGAACCGGAAGCTCTGGTATTGTACGCAAAAAGAAAATTACGTGTGGGAGAAATGCCCGTAGTAATGCGAGAACGGCAGGGTGGAACTTCTTCGATCAATGCGTTACGCTCGTTGTACTACATGTGGAAAGTAACATTAGGCGTATTGTTTACGTACATCAGAGCATGAGGAAAGTGGTTATTACTGCAATACTGTTGATGTTCCTGATTGTATCGAAGGCGCAGGATTCATTTTTGCAGTTCGGTTTCTCCGGAGGACTTGCATCTTCCCTACTCTTCGTTCAATCCAATCAAACTATAGCAACTGATGCACTTGGAGAACCTTTATGGTCACCAACTTTCGGGTTATGCGGATTAGCACAGCTGAAACAACCCATACATGTTCAGGCGGGATTATATTACATACAGAAAGGTGCTCACCGAACAATTTACTTTGACCCGGCTAACTCCAATCATTTTTATCGAATTCCTGATCGGTATCGAATGATGGTGGGGCATGTTGGACTTCGCACGGCCACCTCCGAACACAGAAAACTATACGTAGGAATTGATGGAACCTATTCCTTTGTGATCAATTACAGTTCCATCAATGAAGAACTTACCAGGCCTTTGCCATTGAACGCCACTATTCAAGATCTAAAATCAATTCAATTAGCAACCATTGGTGCAGGATTTAATTTAGGTTATAGAACCGGTGATCGCGCAGAAATAAATGTATATGGAGGTTATGATGTTACTTCCCTATTCACCACTCAATTATTTACTGGTAATCTTGCCACAGCGATTGTTTCATTCCGTTTCTACCCCATTCAAATCGGAGAAGGCTCTGGAAAAAATATGGAACGAATAGAAATTGGTCGCTAATTATTTCATCAGCATCTTCACAACAAGTTTGTCGATAGGAAAAGTTACTGCATCCTCATGTAGTTCTTTCATCTTTATCCAACGAAACTGCTGTGCGCCTTCAAATTCGGGTAAATCAAGAACCGATCGCACCACTGCAACTGCACCGGGATCCGGCAATCGTACCGTGT
This sequence comes from Bacteroidia bacterium, assembly GCA_044344795.1. Lineage (GTDB taxonomy): Bacteria > Bacteroidota > Bacteroidia > Palsa-965 > Palsa-965. The sequence goes on from JBIJCF010000053.1 coordinate 4,657, forward strand.
AATAAATGCTAATCAACTGATCCGTTTCGCGAAATGCCGAGGCAACAAAAAAATCAGTCGTATAGAAATGTTCTACATAAACCGGAGTTTGATTTAATTCTTCCTCGCACTCACGAATAACTGTTTCACGCAATCCTTCACCCCATTCGTGGCCACCACCGGGAAACTTAGTCATCGGCATACCCATGCGGTATTCATCCGTTATAAGAATTTCATCACCACGCAGGATGATTGCATACACTCTGATGTTGTAACGCTTCTCCATCTTACTTCACTGTAAATGGCAACGCTCCTGTCCATCTTACCACCGGATAAATATTATGCGATGGCTCCTTAAATTCAGAACGCTGATAAATAAAATTCAGTTGCAACCAATGATCATCACGCAACTTGGCATCGGCTTGTTTCGCGCTATCCAACTCTGCTTTTAATTTTGTATTACTCAAGAGCATTTGCTCGGCCTTCTCTTCGAAAATATAATCGCTGAACCATTCCTTTTGTGCTGTAATGCCATCGAAAAAATTCCACGCCCAGAAGCTATCGTTTGATTTCGACTCAAGGACAGTGACTAAATATTTACGAGCCCGTTGCTGTGTAGATACGATGTAATCGCCCGCATACAAATTCATAGAATACTTCACATCTTCAACTTCCGTATCATAATGCATATAGTGCGATTCATAAGGCTGACGAACGGTGGAATAGCTTTTTATTCGTGAGGCAGAAAAACTAATCACGGTATCACGAACTACACGTTTCATCACTACGCCATTCATTTGCAATCGAGTAATCACTTCGTGCCATGCTTGCGGAATAAAATAATAATCAGGAATTGTGCTGCTATCACCGGCATTGTAGGAATTAAAATGCTTTACAGTAAATGTTGACGGCTGTGTTTTGTCATACATCAGTCGTTGTTTGCCTGAAATATTTGAAGGACTATACACCGCCTTGTAACCGTGAAACAACATGGTATCGTGACGTGCCGTATCCAATTGCCAATTGTATTTGATCACTTGATCCTTCTTCAATTCCTCATTCGCATTCCTTCTGGCGTCACGAATTGCTGTTGTGTTATTACTGCTAAACTGAATAAGAACCTGCAAAAAATCAACGGTTGCATTTACCCGATCGGTAAACGGTTTCCACATGTGTGTTTCCGTTACAAAACCGAACGTATTGAATAATGCAGCATATCCTGTGGAATAACGAGGCGTATCCATAAAACCAACTATTCCCGACTCTGGCGTGCGACCTAAGGTTTCTACATAGGGTGCCATGCGTTGTCCGCGTTGCTCCATATTTCGGTACAAAGAAGGCAACATTTCACTAATAAGAAAAGAGCTTGCAGAAGGATTTAACTTTTGATGATGAGTTGCGATTAGTGTCATGGTATATTGATAGTCGGCTCCATCGCTAACGTGCGTATCTACAAACACATCCGGATCCCAAGCGGTGAAGATTGTAACCAGCGATCTTGTATTTGCTGCATCGCATTTGATAAAATCCCTGTTCAAGTCCAGATTTCGTGCATTACCGCGAAAGCCATATTCCTCAGGACCATTCTGATTGGCACGCGAAGTTTTATTTCGATTTAACGCACCATCTACATTGAAAACAGGAACGATACAAATCACCAAATTCTTAGGTAACGTGTTTGGGTATTTACACCAAGCACGACACATGCGTATGCAAGCATCAATACCATCGGGCTCGCCGGGATGTATACCATTATTGATCATCAGCACGAGCTTACCGGATTGTTTGGCTTTGGCAGGATCAAAAATTTTATCTACCGACAAAACAAACAAGTGTAATGGCTTACCTACATCAGTGGTTCCTACAGCTTTCATTTCCGCAAATGGACTTGCCGTTGCCAATGAATCAAACGTGGCAATAATTTCTGCGTAAGTTGGAGAAGTGTTTTGACCACTCAACTTCATTGAGTAAACGGCCAAATTGAGTAGCAATAAAAAACGAAAACCGTGCATAGCTTCAAAGATACAAGAAGCACTGCACGGTTTAGGTATGATAGGAATCTTACTTCGACAAGTAGAGATTACGTTCGGAATATACCTGCAAGAAATATTCGTCCTTTAAATCATCAATGAAGTATATCGCTTCACCTGTCGATTTCATTTCAGGACCCAATTCTTTCTGCACGTCCGGAAACTTCTCATAGGAGAATACCGGGATTTTGATGGCGTAACCTTTACGCTTAGGTTCAAATTTAAAGTCGGTTACTTTATTTTCTCCTAGCATCACTTTGGTCGCATAATTCACGTAAGGTTCATCGTAGGCCTTTGCAATAAAAGGAACCGTTCTCGACGCACGCGGATTGGCTTCAATGATATACACAACTTCATCCTTGACGGCGAACTGAATATTCAACAAACCAACCGTCTTCAAAGCAACAGCAATACGCTTCGTGTATTCTTCAATTTGCTGCATCACTTTTTGTGACAAATCGAATGGAGGTAAAACCGCATACGAATCACCTGAGTGAATACCTGCAGGTTCAATGTGTTCCATGATGCCGATAATGTATACATTTTCTCCATCACATATAGCGTCTGCTTCAGCTTCTATCGCACCATCTAAGAAATGATCCAGCAATACTTTGTTGCCCGGAATATCGTGCAGCAATTTCACTACGTGTTGTTCCAATTCTTGTTCGTTCAACACAATTTTCATGCTTTGACCACCCAATACATACGATGGGCGAACTAGTAATGGAAAGCCGAGATCCTTCGCTAATTCAATCGCCTGATCTGCATCTTCGATTACTCCAAACTTCGGATAAGGAATGTTCTGATCGCGCAACAACGAAGAGAAACTACCGCGATCTTCAGCAAGATCTAACGATTTGAAATCGGTTCCGATAATTTTAATGCCGTAACGATCGAGTTTTTCTGCAAGCTTCAACGCGGTTTGTCCGCCTAACTGCACAATTACACCAACCGGATTTTCGAGCAAAATGATTTCGTAAATATGTTCCCAGAACACAGGTTCGAAATACAATTTATCAGCAACATTGAAGTCTGTAGAAACAGTTTCCGGATTGCAGTTGATCATGATGGTTTCATAGCCGCATTCTTTCGCAGCCAGAACGCCATGCACACACGAGTAATCGAACTCAATACCTTGACCAATACGATTCGGACCTGAGCCTAACACCACAATTTTCTTCTTTTCCGAACGAAGCGATTCATTTTCTGTTTCGAAAGTAGAATAGTAATACGGCGTACGCGCTTCAAACTCCGCAGCGCAAGTATCAACTAATTTATAAGTGCGGTTAATATTAAAATCTTCTGTACGCTTCTTAAACACTTCACTTTCCAGGCAGCGCAACAAGTGAGCAATCTGACGATCAGCGTAACCTTTCTGCTTCGCTTCCCACATCAAATCTTTTGTTACCGATTGAATGTTGTAGCGTTCCAATTCCCGTTCGAAAATCACGAGCTCTTCAATTTGATTGAGGAACCAATGATCGATACGTGTTAGCTTATGAATTGTCTTAACGGAAATACCCAACTTCATAGCATCGTAAATCATGAACAAACGATTCCAAGATGGACGCTCAAGACCTGCCAATAATTCTTGTTGGTTCGTATTTTCCTTGCCGTCTGCACCAAGACCATTGCGCTTAATCTCCAAACTCTGACAAGCCTTTTGCAACGCTTCTTGGAAGGAACGACCAATTGCCATTACTTCACCAACGGATTTCATCTGGAAACCTAACTCACGATTGGCACCTTTGAATTTATCGAAGTTCCAACGCGGAATTTTTACGATCACATAATCCAAGGTTGGCTCAAAATATGCCGAAGTGCTCAGCGTAATTTGATTCAACAATTCATCCAAGTTGTATCCGATCGCCAATTTCGATGCAATCTTAGCAATCGGATAACCGGTTGCTTTAGAAGCAAGAGCTGATGAACGCGATACACGAGGATTAATTTCAATGGCAATGATTTCTTCATCATTATCCGGGCTCACCGCAAACTGCACGTTACATCCACCGGCAAAATTTCCGATGGAACGCATCATCTTAATTGCAAGTGTTCGCATTTTCTGATACGTGCTGTCCGATAATGTTTGGGCAGGTGCGACAGTTATTGAATCTCCGGTATGCACGCCCATCGGATCGAAATTTTCGATAGAGCAAATGATGCACACATTATCATTTGCATCACGAAGCAACTCTAGCTCAAACTCCTTCCATCCCAATACTGCTTTATCAATCAACACCTCATGAATAGGTGAAGTTTGCAAACCACGATTTAACGCACGATCAAAATCTTCTTTCTGATAAACAACAGCACCGCCGCTTCCGCCCAAAGTAAACGAAGGACGAATTACTAACGGAAAACCAAACTCCTGTGCAATTCCTTTGCCCTCCAAGAACGATTTTGCAATACGTGACGGCGCCATTCCAACGCCAATACTTTCCATGCGAGCACGGAAAAGATCGCGATCTTCTGTTACTTTAATTGCTTCCACATCCACACCAATCATTCGCACATTGTACTTTTCCCAAATGCCCAACTCGTCGCACTTCATCGCCAGATTAAGCGCCGTTTGTCCACCCATAGTAGGTAACACGGCATCAATCTTGTGCTGTTCCAGAATTTTCACAATAGATTGTGAAGTGAGCGGCAATAAGTACACATTGTCAGCGGTTACTTTATCCGTCATGATGGTTGCCGGATTGCTATTGATCAACGTTACCTCAATTCCTTCCTGACGCAAGGAACGGGCTGCCTGTGAACCGGAATAATCGAATTCGCAAGCCTGACCGATAACGATGGGTCCGCTTCCGATAATAAGTACGTGTTTAATGCTGGAATCCTTTGGCATAGCGCGATTGGTGCTTAAAAATCACGCGAAGTTAGGGCTAAATGCCTTTTTTATTGGAATTAGTTATTAAACACGTATTAACAAAACGTCTGTTTCCCGCGGTACAGCAAGACTTGCAGCTCCTGTCCTGAAATACAAGTATCCGGTAAAAAAGAAGCCTTTCCTATTTGATGACAACAAAAAAGCGAGTCTCGAAAAACGAGACTCGCCAATATCATGAATTTGCCGGATACTATCGCTTGTGGCTTCCTTCGCTGGAAACCGTCAATTTCTTGCGTCCGCGTGCACGACGTGCAGCCAATACACGGCGACCATTAGGAGTTGACATGCGCTCACGGAATCCGTGCTTATTACGACGCTTGCGATTGGAAGGCTGGAAAGTACGTTTCATCTCAGTAAGTTCTTGTTATAAAAATCGGATGGCAAAGATAAGTGATTTCCGGAACGATACAAATGAACCGTGAAATAATTTCTATTTAACTGAATTTCAACTGAATAGAAAATCGATTTTCACGCAAAGACAATAATTATCTGCACCAGTCCGACTACACCACCGTCGCTTCATTCAGGAAACGCCTACATTAGCGGCGCTAAAATACAATTATGGCCAAACGGAATCTCGCAGGGAATGGAAAAAAAACGGCTGATGTGCCTAAAGCGAAAATTACACCTAATTCGCTGAAACGCTTCTTCCGCCTGTTCCGTTACATGAACGGTCATCGTTGGAAATTCGCATTAGGTTTACTATTTCTTGCTTTAACCAGCGCGGTTGCATTAATTTTCCCCAGCTTAACCGGCGATTTAATTCAGGCTAGCGATGAATCCATGGAATCTATCAATCGTAATGGATTGTACTTGCTGATTCTATTTGCAGCACAAGCCTTCTTCTCGTTTATGCGCGTAATGTTGTTCAGCAATGTCACAGAAAATACATTGTTCAACTTGCGGACATCTGTGTATAACCATCTCATTCGAATGCCCATGTCGTACTTTTCGCAAAAGCGCGTGGGTGAATTGGTGAGTCGCATTACGGCCGATGTAGCACAAATTGGAGATACGTTTACGACAACATTAGCTGAATTTCTGCGTCAATTAGTGATTATCATCGGAGGAACGGTGGCGCTGGTTCTCATTTCACCGAAACTAGCGTTGTACATGTTGGCAACCTTGCCGGTAATAGCCATCATCGCTGTTGTGTTTGGACGCGCTGTGCGAAAATATTCACGCAAGTCGCAGGATCTCGTTGCCGAGTCTACAACTGTATTGGATGAATCGTTACAAGCTATTGCAAGCGTGAAATCTTACGTGAACGAATTCTTTGAGATGAAGCGTTACCGCAAAACAACGCATGAAATATTATCACTCAATATTAAACTTGGAATACTTCGCGCAGCATTTGTGTCGTTCATTATCTTCTGCATGTTCGGAGCAATCATATTCCTTATCTGGAAAGCGTTGCAATTCCAATATAACGGAGAAATTACTACAGGTCAATTAACTTCTTTCTTGTTGTATTCTGTATTTATTGGTGCTTCCATTGGTGGTATTGCAGAACAATATGCACAGGTTCAGAAAGCTGTGGGTGCAACAGAACGAATGCTTGATATTCTGGAAGAAGACAATGAAGACATTCACGCACGAACGCATGACTATAAAAAACTTAAAGGTTCTGTTGACTTTGTAAATGTGCGATTCAATTATCCATCACGTGCGGACGTAGAAGTATTACAAGGAATTTCTTTCAATGTACAGCCGGGTCAAACTGTTGCTATTGTTGGCCC
>JBIJCF010000036.1:0-35348 GCA_044344795.1 Bacteroidia bacterium
CATTATCTGGTTGACGTGAAATCGCAATTAATGATGTTCGATAAAGCCGGCAAGGAACTCGGCAACTTACCTACTCCTGAAATGTGTTCGGTTAGTGAATTGAGTGCTGATAGAAAAGACAGTTTGGTATTCATCGGTCTTTCAACTTTTACAGCACCTCCTTCCATTGTTAAGTATAACCTGACAGCCAAACAAACATCACCATACTTCACTCCAAAAATCGATTTTAAATCGGATGAGTATGAAACGAAACAAGTGTTTTATCCAAGTAAAGACGGCACAAAAATTCCGATGTTCATTACACACAAAAAAGGTATAAAACTGGATGGCAATAACCCAACGTTCATTTTTGGTTATGGAGGTTTCTCTTCACATTACGCACCTGAATTCCGTTTAGATCGCGCTGTGTTTTTGGAAGCCGGCGGCGTATACTGTGTTGCCAACATTCGCGGCGGTGATGAATACGGCGAAGTCTGGCATCAGCAAGGAATTAAATGCAACAAACAAAATGTGTTTGATGATTTTATTGCGGCCGGAGAATATTTGATTAAGGAAAAATATACCAGCAGTGACAAACTTGCTGTACAAGGGCGATCCAACGGAGGTTTGCTCATTGGCGCTGTTATGACGCAACGTCCTGACTTATTCAAAGTATGTATTCCAATGGTTGGTGTATTAGACATGTTGCGTTATCATCAGTTTACGATCGGAAGATATTGGTCGTCTGATTACGGCTTAAGTGAAAATGAAAATGAATTCAAGTGCTTGTACAAATATTCACCATTGCACAATGTGAAGAAAGCTGCATATCCTGCAACGCTTATCACAACAGGAGATCACGATGATCGTGTAGTACCGGCACACTCGTTCAAGTTTGCTGCAACATTGCAAGAAAATCATAACGGAACAAATCCTGTTTTGATTCGAATTGACAAAAATGCAGGGCACGGTGCCGGAAAGCCAACCGACAAACAAATTGAAGAATTCGCAGACATCTGGGCGTTTACGTTTTACAATTTGGGGATGACGTATTAGTCCACTCTGCAGGAAATAGAAAACGCGATGAAATTTCATCGCGTTTTCTATTTCCATTTTACTGCTTTATCAGCTTTTGTCTTTCTATTCCATCAGCGGTACTCGCCTCGATGAGATATATACCACTCGCCAAGAAAGAAATATCAATTTCAATTGATTTTGATTGATTCAATTGATTATACAGCAATGTTCCATTTAATGCGTAAACGGATATTAGTCCATTCTCTGCACCGGATATCTGAATACGATCTGTCGCCGGATTCGGATAAATTGAAATAACCCCTTCAGAAATTGCATTTTCGTTCACCGCTAAAACTTGACTGCATGATTGTTGGATATCAGCCGGTGACAAATATCCCGAACGTTCAATATCTTGACGGAACATTAACCATTCCGGACATTGCCCGCTTCCCGCTTCAATCAAAAACGCTTTTCCTGTATTCAACGAATCGGGAGTATATGTTCCATAACCTGCAGCGATAAATACATCCATAGTTCCGTTTTGATCAAAATCTGCCAGCAACGGAGCATTATCGGTAACATAATATGGTAAACCTGCAGGGAACTGATTTTGTAAATTCAATTGCCATATTAAACCTGTGTAAGGTTCAACAGCAATTACATCACCCATGTAATAACCGGCAACTAAATCCAATGTACCGTTCCCGTTAATATCACCGATAGCGCATCCGCGGAAAGATGAAAACGTAGTAGCATACGACCATTCTGTTGCTCCGGTTGCTCCGTTTAATACCCAAATGCGTTCATCTAAAGTCACCCAATCATTATTGCAAACTACTACTTCCAGATCACCATCTCCGCTTAAGTCAGCAATTGAAATGCCGGACATGCAACTTTTGAGAATGATTCGTGTCCATAAAATACTACCATCCTGTACATTGAATGCGCGAACCAGGCCGTTATTGGAACCGATTACATATTCCATATCACCATTGCCGTCAATATCCGCAACTGCTCCACCGTGATAAGCATTGTATGTTGCAGAGGTATCGTAAGTTGCATCCGTCCACAACGTATCTTCGGTAACATAATCGAAGGCATACACAAACAAACCGTTGATGTTCCAATGATTCGCCATAATGATGTCTAATCGTCCGTCACCGTTACAATCGACCAATGTCGGTTCCGTTTGCACAGCATAACCGTTTGGGTCAACCTGTATAATTTTATCGGTAGTTCCATTTTCTGCATTGACGATGCGAAGTTGTCCATTGAAATTTCCGAACAAGATTTCCAACGTTCCATCGTTATCCATATCGTGCGCAGTTGGAGGAGAATCGCCACCACCGGAAGGAACGCTCCACTTTAATTGTCCGGTGTTACCATTCACACAAAACAATGTCGGATTGCATGATCCATTTGCAATCACATCCAACGTATCATCGTTGTCGACATCAATGATCAATGGCGCCACATCACCGCAACCACCGATATCGTATACCCAACGCGGTGTTCCCGATTCAGCATTAAGGCAATGCAGTTTACCGTCATTAGTATAAGTGGTAAATACAATTTCGTACTTTCCGTCTTTATCCAAATCGGCGGCAGCAGCTGATCCAAACACAGGAGCACCGGTATAATAACTCCATTTAATATTGGGAATCTGAGCAAATAATCCTGTGGCAAGGAGAACCTGGCTGACGATTAACGTAACTTTAAATTTCATCATATGTGGGGTTAAACTGTTTGTTCCTTCAATCATGCAATAGCCTTACCAAACGAACTGAAGACCTTGTAAGGATATTTAGGCTTGGTAAACTTGATATACAAATCTGTTATCAGCTTGTACGCGATATTATTCACAACTACGGTAGTTGTAAGCATTGGAGAAATATCTTGAATTGTAAATGCATTCACCCTAGCCTCTTTCGTAATACTGCAATAATCTCCGGCCTCAATAATAAAACGCGATGATTTTCCGGATGTTAATTCTACAAAATTGTAGTGTGCATCCATCTGAGTGGGGACATCTATTTCCGTATAATCCTTGTAAAAGAGTTGTATAATCACGTCATCTCGCCTCGAAATAAGAATCTTTCCGGTATCCACATGATCAAGGATTTTATGTCGTTCACTAAAACGTGCTTCCTGTGGCGGACATTGCAGGATTACAATAGGGGAGATCATTGCGTAATATAGGAAAAAGCATCTGATTTTTTGCAGTGTTTAACGACCTAAAATCGCGTTTATCTATCTGTCTTAAGAACGTCAAACATTTCGATTCTTGGAACAATTAGATAGCTATATTTGCATCCTACCTGCAACTTTTAACACTATTGTTTTCACGATAATTAAAGCAGACTTATGAAAGTAGGAGTTCCTTCTGAGATTTCCCCCGGTGAATTAAGGGTGGCAGCGACACCCAAAACTATTAAACGCCTGAAAAAGCAGGGTTTTGAAGTTTACATACAGCGCGGAGCAGGAAGCAAAGCCAATTTTTCAGACGCTGAGTTTGAGGAAGCGGGAGCTAACCTGGTCAATACTGCCGCCGAAATTTATGGTCAATCCGACATCGTGCTTAAGGTAAAAGAGCCTAGCCCGGAAGAGGTGGCGATGATGAAAGAAGGTCTGGTGTTATTGAGCTATTTGTGGCCTGCCCAAAATCAAGAGTTACTAAAAGTGTTGGCGGCGAAGAAGGTGAATGCCGTTGCGATGGATGCTATCCCGCGTATTTCACGCGCCCAAAAAATGGACGTTTTATCGTCTATGGCCAATATCGCAGGATATCGCTCAGTAATTGAAGGTTCCTTCCATTTCGGACGATTCCTTAACGGGCAAATTACAGCAGCAGGAAAAGTTGATCCTGCAAAAGTGCTGGTAATTGGTGCCGGTGTGGCAGGTTTGGCTGCGATTGGTGCTGCAAATTCACTCGGTGCAATCGTTCGTGCATTTGATACCCGTAAAGAAGTTGCGGAACAAATCCAATCGATGGGTGCATCGTTCCTTACCGTTGAAATTGATGAAGACGGAGCAACAGCTTCCGGTTACTCCAAAGAAATGAGTAAGGAATTCATCGAAGCGGAGATGAAGTTGTTCTTGGAACAAGCGAAAGACGTGGATATTATCATTACCACCGCGCAAATTCCCGGAAAGTCTGCACCAAAACTTATTCTAGATTATCACGTTGCCGCAATGAAGCCGGGATCTGTCATCGTTGACCTTGCAGCTTCAACAGGAGGTAACTGCGTACTTACAAAACCGGGAGAAGTTTATACTACTGAGAACGGCGTTACTATTGTTGGTAAACTGAATCAGTTGCCGAATCAGGCATCTCAGTTATACGGCAATAACTTATGTCATTTATTAGATGACATGGGCAAGGCTGAGAAATTCCGGATTGATATGGAAGATGCCGTGGTTTCTCGTGCCATGGTAACCTATAATGGAAACATTAACTGGCCTCCTGCTCCACTGCAGGTTAGCCCTACTGCCGGCGGCGGAGCTAAAAAAGTTGTTGCTCCAACTGTTGAAGAAGTGAAAGCAGCAGATGAAGCTAAAGCCAAGAAAACTGCAATCAATACCATTATCAGCATTGGTGTTGTAGGCGTATTGTTACTATTAGTTGGTGCATTTGCTCCCGCCGAATTTATCCAACATTTCACTGTATTTGTATTGGCCGTTTTCGTGGGCTGGCAGGTAATTACCAATGTTTCCCATGCATTACATACGCCTTTAATGGCAGTAACCAACGCGATCAGCGGTATCATTATCGTGGGTGGTTTGTTGCAAACGAAAAATGATGCTTCTAACATCATGACCATTTTAGCGACTATTGCAATTTTAGTTGCGAGCATCAACATTGTGGGTGGATTTGTGGTGACGCATCGAATGCTCAAAATGTTCAAGAAATAATTCGTCAAGAAATCACTAACACAATCCTGATTTAAGGAATTAATTGAGAGTTATGTTTATAGCAAAGGAAATTCAAACAGCAGCGTACTTATTCGCCAGTATTCTGTTCATATTAAGCTTAAGCGGTTTGTCCTCGCAGGAATCCGCAAAGCGTGGTGTATTGTACGGCATTGTGGGTATGATTATCGCGATTATTGCAACCGTTTTAGGTAAAGGTGTAGAAGGACATGTTTATATCATCGGAGCAATTGCTATCGCATCAGTCATCGGTATCATGGTGGCACGAAAAGTTGAAATGACCGCCATGCCTCAGCTCGTTGCGATCTTGCACAGCTTTGTGGGATTGGCTGCAGTGTTGGTTGGTTTCGGTTCTTATTTAGATCCGGCTACACAGCAACTGCAAGGAGCGGCTCACACCATCCACCTAGTGGAAGTATTCGTCGGCATTTTTATCGGTGCCATTACTTTCACCGGATCGATCATCGCTTGGGGAAAATTAGACGGTAAAGTACCATCAAAGCCTTGGAGTTTTGCAGGATTACAAACCATGAATTTGGTTTTGTTCCTTGGTTGTGTGGCTTTGGGCGTATTATTCTGCAATGCAGAAGGCACTTCAGGAATGTTATACCTCGGCATCATGACGTTGATTGCATCATTTATCGGTGTTGTATTGGTAATGGCCATTGGCGGTGGTGATATGCCTGTTGTAGTAAGTATGTTGAACTCCTATTCCGGATGGGCGGCGTCTGCTGCAGGTTTCATGCTGAGCAACGACTTGTTGATCGTAACAGGTGCGTTAGTAGGAAGTTCCGGTGCAATTCTTTCCATGCATATGTGTCATGCGATGAATCGTTCTTTCTTCTCTGTAATTTTTGCAAGCGGAGGTACATCTACCAAAGGCTTGGAGAAGAAAGCAATGGAAGGCGAAGTCACTTCGCTCAACCACGAAGAAGTTGCCGCATTATTGAAAGAAGCAAAATCAGTAGTAATTGTTCCGGGATACGGAATGGCTGTTGCGAAAGCGCAATATCCGATTTATGAAATGGTGCAAAAGCTTCGCAATGCCGGTAAAAATGTGCGCTTTGCCATTCACCCTGTTGCCGGACGTTTGCCGGGGCACATGAACGTATTATTGGCGGAAGCTAACGTGCCTTACGACATCGTTTTGGAAATGGATGAAATCAATGATGATATGCCTGACACTGATGTGGTGATGGTTATCGGAGCAAATGACGTAGTAAATCCTAGTGCGCAGGACGATCCTGCAAGTTCAATTTACGGCATGCCGGTTATAGAAGCGTGGAAGGCAGAAAAGGTGATCATCTTGAAGCGTTCAATGTCGGCAGGATATTCAGGGGAAGACAATCCTTTGTTCTACAAACCGAATTCTGAAATGCTTTACGGCGATGCCAAAGCCAGCGTTGATAAGATTCTACAGTACTTAAATTAATAATTCAGAAGAGCGACAAATGATGTCGCTCTTTTTGTTTCACAGCAAAATTCTTTAACTACGAATTACTCATCACAAGAATGTTCATGTTGTGTATTCAAATACAATGAACTTCAATTTACCTTCGCATTATGAACCCTGATGATTTCAGAAAACAATCTGTTGCGTTGCGAGGACAAAATGAAAAGTTGTTCGCTAAGTTGAAACGAACAAAACCCTCGAATTTAGACACAGTTGTTCATCAATTGCATGATGAAGCCTTTGAAGAAATCGATTGTTTGAAATGTGCGAATTGTTGCAAAACTACTTCACCAATTTTTTATCAGCGCGATATTGAACGTGTAGCTCATCATCTTCGCATGAAACCGGGTGCGTTCATTGAAAAATACTTACATCTGGATGAAGATGGTGATTATGTGCTGAATTCCGCTCCCTGTCCTTTTTTGGATACCGATAACTATTGTTTGGTGTACGAGCATCGGCCGAATGCTTGCCGAGAATATCCGCATACGGACAGAAAAAAAGTAGTGCAGATTATGGATCTGACCATGAAGAACACAATGGTGTGTCCTGCTGTGTTGCACATTGCCAAAAAGCTGCAAGAAATTTACTGATGCACAGGTAGTTTACTCCAGGAATTTACCAAAGTTCCTCGTGTCCATGAACCGGATTGATCCGGAGATAAATAGTTGTAATAATTCATAATTGGCAATTACATTCGAGCGAATTTCAGATAACACGGGTGAATAATTCCACCAATTCAACAATGTATCGCGAACCAGCGATTGAAAACTAAACATCAACTCCGGAAATCTTGACTGTGTATTATTTGCCCAAACCCAGGATTTATAACGAGTTAATGTGTCAACGTAGGATGAAGAAATCCGCGAACCTTGAAGGCATTTAGCTTCCTCGAGTAGTGTTGCATCGCTAAAACACGCACTGTTCTTTGAAGTACAGCCGGATGCAACCAACAGAATAAATAGCAGCTTTCGAAAAAGCATGGGAGAAGTTAATAGTATTTACCACTCGTGATCGTCTTCATGTGATATCAAGGTCACAACGAGATTTGCCCTTCAACAAGCAACGTTGTATCTTCACTTATCAAACATAGTACGCCACAACTTTATTAGCTTGTATGCCCCACCATTAATCCAATTCACATGAAACGTTTCATACTTCCCCTCACAGTTGGAATTGCAGCAACTGTTTTTATAATCACCCGTACTTCTCACTACATCCAAATACCGGGCGATGCAATGGAAGAGTCCGTTTCAAAACGAAAGCAATGGGAACTTAAACGTCTTGCCGGTCCTGACGGAAAACTACCGGAGAATATTCGTGAACTAGAATTGATGTACTCGAGCACCTTGCCCAATGATGCGGCTTTTGCGCATCACAACATGAACCGCATGCAAACGGCGTGGACTTCTCGTGGACCTCATAATGTTGGCGGACGCACACGAGGATTTGCTATTGACAGAATGAATGAGAGTCATTTACTTGCAGGCAGTACAAGTGGCGGTATTTGGGAATCTAATGATGGAGGCGCGACGTGGCAGAAGGTTACTCCTGCATTAGCTTATCATGGTATTACCAGTTTAGTGCAAGATCCTCGTCCCGGTAAACACCAAATCTGGTACGCCGGATCAGGTGAAGCTTACGGGCAATCTGCGAGCGGAGGCAGTGCTTATTTTTTGGGTAACGGCATGTTGAAGAGTAACGATAATGGCGCAACCTGGCAATCAATTGCATCTACGACAACTAATACACCGCAATCGTTCGATTCATTTTGGGACATGAACTGGAATGTAGCGTTAGACAAAAATGACACGATCAACGATATAGTTTATGCAGCGTGTTTAGGTGGTATATACAAATCTGTTAACGGCGGAACCAATTGGACAGTTGTGCGTGGCGGTAGCACCTCTGCGTACTCCTACTTCACTGATGTGGCTGTTGCGGATTCGGGAATAGTTTATACCACCTTAAGTTCGGATGGTCCGCAACATGGAATTTGGAGAAGTAATGATCAAGGCGCTTCATGGACAAAAATTTCAACTTCATTCTTTGGTGATTCCTTATGCAATCGCGTCGTGATGGGCATCAATCCAAGCAACAACAATGAAATCTATTTTCTCGGCAATACCGAAGGTTTGGGAATGCCCGACACCAATTTTAACGGAGATGTGGAATACAACGTATTGTGGAGATACACGTACTTGAGTGGTAATGGATCAGGAAGCGGTGGTCAGTGGGAAGATTTAAGCATGAATCTTCCAACAGGACAGCAACAAGGAATTTTCAGCGACTTCAATGCACAAGGATCATATGATTTAGTTGTTACAGTTAAACCTGACGATCCTAACACCGTGTTCATTGGCGGAACAAACACGTATCGCAACACGAATCGTTTCAATGATACAACTTCAACGACTTACATTGGCGGGTATGAGCCTTACACTAATTTCCCGTTTATCGGAAGTTATGCTAATCATCACCCCGATCAACACGTATTTGCGTTCTCTCCTTCCAATCCGAACATCTTCTTCAATGCCAATGATGGCGGTATTTTCAAGACTACTAATTGCATGGCACAAAATGTTACTTGGCAATCGCTAAACAACGGATATCTCACCACGCAGTATTACACTGTCGCTTTGGATCACGGAACACCAAACAGTGATATTATCATTGGTGGTTTACAAGACAACGGTACATGGTGGACAAATACTTCGAATGCAACTGCACCTTGGTCGCACGTTCGCGGAGGAGATGGTTCTTATTGCGCTATAGAAGACGGAGCAGGCATGTACTATTTCTCCATTCAGAATGGGAAAATGAATAAAGCACAAGTAGATAACACAGGTAATGTAACCGGTTATCGACGCATTGATCCAATTGGCGCAGAAAATTATTTATTTATCAATCCATTTACACTCGACCCGAATAATCAGAATATCATGTACATGGCAGGTGGAAAATACTTGTGGAGAAATGACAATCTCGCAGGTATTCCACTCGACAATCAGTGGGATTCCATCAGCACAAATTGGGTTCGTTGGAATGATTCCGTGCCAGCCGCTAATTCCAGAATCACCGCAGTGCATGCGTGTAAAACTCCGGCCAATCGTGTATTTTACGGCACCGACAAGAAGCGAATCTATCGCGTGGATAATGCCAACGCAGGAACGCCGACTCCTGTTGATGTTACGCCAAACGCATTTCCAAGTACAGGATACATCAGTTGTATAACGACGAATCCCAATAACGGTAACGAAGTCATCGTGGCCTTTTCAAACTACAGCATTTACAGCATCTGGAGAAGTTTAGACGGAGGTACAACTTGGAGCAAAGCAGGTGGAAATCTGGAGCAGTTTGCAACAGGTTCGGGCAATGGTCCTTCTGTTCGCTGGGTGAGTGTGTTACCGGTTTCGGATGGCACGATCTATCTTGCTGCAACCAGCACGGGATTATACGCTACGGATACACTTAATGACATCAATACGGTTTGGGTGCGTCAAGGTGAAAATACGATTGGTGCTGTAGTCTGCGATATGATTGACACACGAATTTCCGACGGTCGTGTTGTGGTTGGTACACATGCAAATGGCGTTTATAGTGCAACGATAACAAGCGTAAATGATATTGTCACTGTTAATGATCTTGCTCAGAGCGTCAACCCGCTTCGCGCATATCCAATTCCGTTTACAGAAGATTTCACATTGGAAATACCGGCGGAAAACAACGGGAATGTGCTCGTTGAAATATTTAACCTGAATGGTCAAATCGTGTATTCGCAGCAGATAGAAGCAGCCGGCACTTCGATCGTTACACATAAGGTTAATTCCATTACTGCACCGGGAACCTATATTGTTCGTGCCACTCAAAATGGCAAAGCACGACATACAAAAGTGATTCGACGTTAATAGTTTTTGAAAACTGACCGCAAAATATGCGCACGTAGCGTTTAGTTTTGCACCATGTCTATTCCCGACGACGTTATTAATTACGTCATTTTGCCTTTGCTGATTTTTATTGCACGCATGAGCGATGTAACTCTTGCCACGCTGCGCAACATTTTTATCTCCAAAGGTTTTCGCAAGATTGTGCCGTTTATTGGCTTTTTCGAAGTGTTGATATGGTTAATTGCCATGAAACAAGTGATGAATCACGTGGACAATGTGTTTTCATATTTAGCTTGGGCTTCAGGCTTTGCCATGGGAACTTATGTAGGAATGCGCATCGAAGAACGTTTGGCGTTAGGAACACAAGTTATCCGAATTATCGCCAGCAGTAGCATAAACAATCAGGATCTAATTGATGCTTTAAGCGCCAAAGGTTATGGCATTACGATTTTAGACGGACAAGGGGCAAAGGGGCCGGTAAAATTGATTTTTACGGTAGTAGCGAGAAAAAACGTTTTGGATGTTATAGCAACGATAGAAGCCGTTCAACCCAATGCATTTTACAGCATAGAAGATGTTCGAAATGCGGAGCACGGAGTTTTTAAGCCCGGTACACGTCGTTTGTCTTTCCGAAAAATGTTTTTCAAATAGCAATTCCAAAACTGACTAGAATCAGTTTAGAGATTGACTCCCGACATATTCCAAAATCGCACTTAGGTGTTTCTTTGAAGAAAAAAGTCATGAACAGAATTGGAATTTGGATGGATCATTACACCGCCCACTGCATTATTGCTGAAAAGGGAATTATCGCAACCATCAATAATCAGCATGAGAGCCGCCCGAGATACGAAGGTGAAGGCTCCAATGAGACGCAAGTGGCTCAATCACGTTTCGGGAACAACGAATACAAAACGAATCAAATTGAAAGAAATGACCTAAAGAGTTATTTTGAAAGTGTTGCGGACTATGTAAAAGACTACCAACACATTTTGGTATTTGGCCCAACAACAGCTAAAAAAGAATTCTTTAATGTTGTTATGGATGATTCCCGTTTCGACGGCAAGACGCTCCATTTGGAGAATTCCGACAAACTCACCGATAATCAGATGGTGGCTTTCGTTCGAGAGTTTTACACTAACACGAAGTGATTTTAACGAATCACAATTAGTGCGGTACAATGATTTCATTGGACTTCACTAAACAGCCCGGCAGATTCCAAACAAGTTTATACTTTGAGTAATCAACTACACTGCCGGCACAACTCAATCGTTGTTGCTGCTCATTTTTCTTAATGATGTACGCATCTCCATTCCAAATGACTTTCAATATTTTGTCAATTACATTTGATTTTGAAATTGAAGTGTCCACAGCGAGTTGCAAACCAATCTGATTATTCTTTTCATCCATTACGGTACTCAGCGAATCGGGGCGCACTCCATCTTCCAATCGACCTTTTTTAAATTGATGATAATTTCCTTTCTCGTGCGCAATTCCTAACTTTTTCGCAGCATCCCGTCGTATTGTAGTTCCTAATAAATACATCCAATAAATATGGCGGAAAGCATCCAGTTGTCCGCCGTTACTGTCATACAGCGCACCCTTTCGCTCCAACGAATCGCACACCATGCGCGTTCGTTCTGAACAGCGCTTTGCTTTACAGGCTAAAAAAGGATGTGTCATCACCCAACGTCTTTCGTACTTGGAAAGGTGCTTCAGCTTCACTTGATTTTGCGAAAAAGAGGTAGTGCTAACGCAAAACGTCAGTACAAGCATAGCAATGTATTGAATACCTTTCATGCCCAATTCAAATATTAATTCGCAGAGAACAAATCAGTATTGGATCTGTTTATACTGCAACTATGAAATGTGAAGTTACCAAATGCACAAGATTTCCGGTCACCACGAATTTGTAGACTATCACGAACATTTTTTCTCTCCGAAAAAAGCGGATGAATATTTGACATCATTACTGAATGACTTGCATTGGCAAGAGCAATTCATCACCCTGTACGGAAAGCAAATCATGCAACCGCGTCTTACTGCTTGGTATGCGGATCCCGGACTTTCATACACCTACAGCAAAACAACCTTCCAACCGTTATCATGGATTCCGATTTTAGAAGAACTAAAAGACATCGTAAACGCAACGTTAAATACTCATTTTAACAGCGTCTTGTGTAATTTATACCGTGATGGAAAAGATAGCATGGGTTGGCACAGCGATGATGAAAAAGAATTAGGATTACATCCAATTATCGCATCATTAAGTTTCGGAGCTGAACGGAAATTTTCGTTGCGAAATAAACAGACACGAATATCGGAATCATGGACACTGTCTCATGGATCTTTACTCGTCATGAAAGCGGGCTGTCAATCAATTTATCAGCATGCAATACCCAAAACGCGCGTGTTGTGCGGCCCTCGCGTTAACCTGACGTTTCGCCAAATACACACGATGAAGTAGCCATTTATCGTTCAAAGTGATCCAATTAACTAATTGCTATACCTATTAGCCCACAAAAAACGTTGTATGGCATAGAATTAGCATGATAAGTTTAAAACGTAACACTATGGATACGATGTCAACAGAAATGGCGTACGAACGGGTAAAGAAAGCGATTGGTTCCAGCATTAATTTGTTGCAATTGGCTTCAGCCGAGCGAATGATTAATTTGTTCCGAAATATGCATTCGCGCCCCGATTTGATCGAAAAACTGAACTATCAGTATTTGCTGAAAGCGTCAGAACTACATTTCGAAGAATGGAACAAAAACGAAGAAAATAACGCCAATGCAGCCTAAATTGGCTGAAATAGTATGCAACGGCAGTCGAAAGGCTGCCGTTTTTTTGTTGGTTATCCTTTAAAAACAAGGGCTGAAGAAAATCCGTGCGCGTAAAGTCAGTACCTTTGCACCTCTTTTTAAAACCACAACGCGCATGATCACGGTAAGCAATCTCAACTTACAATTCGGAAAACGGGTACTTTTTGATGAAGTCAACCTGAAGTTTACCCCCGGAAATTGTTACGGCATTATCGGAGCGAACGGTGCGGGTAAATCCACGTTCATGAAAATTATTTCCGGAGAAATTGAACCTACTAAAGGGCAGGTAGTGATTACTCCGGGATTACGGATGTCCGTTTTGAAACAGGATCACTTCGCATTTGACGATGTGGAAGTACTTCAGACTGTTATTCGCGGCAACGAGAAGCTGTACAAAGTGATGCAGGAAAAAGATGCGTTGTATGCAAAAGCAGATTTTACAGACAAAGACGGAGAACGCGCGGCAGAACTGGAGGCAGAATTTGCAGAAATGAACGGATGGAATGCCGAAAGCGATGCCGGTGATATGTTGAGTAAATTGGGTATCAGCACCGATTATCATTACAAGCTTATGAACGAACTCAACGGTAAAGAAAAGGTTCGTGTATTGTTAGCGCAAGCTTTATTCGGTAATCCAGATATTTTGTTGCTCGATGAGCCCACTAACGATTTGGACGTTGAAACAATTGCGTGGCTGGAAGATTTTTTAGCGGAATATCAAAATATCGTGATCGTCATTTCTCACGACCGTCACTTCTTAGATGCAGTATGTACGCACGTTTGCGATATCGACTTCGGTAAAATTCAAATGTTTACCGGCAACTATTCGTTTTGGTATCAGGCGTCTCAATTGGCACAGAAACAACGTTCGGATCAGAACAAGAAAGTGGAAGATAAACGTAAAGAGTTGCAGGATTTCATCATGCGATTCTCTGCGAACGCTTCTAAGTCGCGTCAGGCAACAAGTAGAAAGAAGTTATTGGAAAAGTTGAATGTGGATGAACTGCCTGCGAGTAACCGAAAATATCCTGCGATCATTTTCCAAATGCAACGCGAACCGGGTGATCAGATTTTAAACGTTGAAGGTTTAAGCAAATCGCATGAAGGTGTTCCGCTTTTCAGCGATATCAATTTCCGGTTAAATAAAGGTGATAAGGTTGGCGTGCTTTCCAAAGATCACCTTGCTATTACTAAGTTCTTCGATTGTCTGGCCGGCGATCTTACTCCGGATGCAGGTGTTATCGAATGGGGACAAACCATTCAACATGCTTACTTGCCCAACGATAATTCAGAATTTTTTAAAGGTAATGATAGCCTTGTAGATTGGTTGCGTCAATATTCCAAAGAAAAAGACGAAACGTACATCCGAGGTTTTCTCGGAAAAATGTTGTTCTCCGGCGAAGAAACATTGAAAAAAGTAAGCGTGCTTTCCGGTGGTGAGAAAGTGCGATGTATGACTTCGCGCATGATGTTGATGCAGGGCAATTGTTTAATTCTCGACGAACCAACCAACCACTTGGATTTGGAATCGATTACTGCATTTAACAACTCGTTGAAAGATTTCAAAGGTGTTGTGCTGTTCACTTCACACGATCATGAGTTCATGCAAACAGTTGCTAACCGCATCATTGAAATTACACCAAGTGGTGTCATTGACAAGATGGTTACGTATGACGAATACATCTCAGATCCTGAAGTAAAGCGTCAGCGTGAAAAGATGTACGCGGTGCATGCGTAATTCATCTGAATAGAGCATAGAATTAACTAACTTAAGGGCATGAAAAATGCCCTTTTCTTTTGCAGTCTTTTTATAGTTGCGTTATCAAATGCTCAGCAACGTCCTGTTTGCCATCATCGTCATGCGCCATATTCGCATCATACTCCAGCGGTAGCAACCAACGAACGCAGTGATACATTGAATGTATTACACTACATGATTCATTTGAACATGACGGACTTCACGACGAACTCCATCGCGGGATACACCGATGTTCAGCTAACTCCATTAATTAATAATGTCAATACGGTTTCGCTTGATTTATTAGAACTCACCGTTGATTCCATCACTTTGAATCAGCAAAGTATCAACTACACGTATAACGACACGCTGATCATCGCATCATTGCCCAACGCAATTAACTCAGCAGATACCATTCAATTGCGTGTGTATTATCATGGTAATCCGCAAACCGATGCTTCCGGGTGGGGTGGGTTTTACTATTCTAGCGGCTATGCTTTCAATCTCGGAGTTGGATTTGATGCCAATCCGCACAACTTTGGTCGTGTTTGGTTTCCCTGTTTCGACAATTTCGTAGAGCGTAGCAAGTACACGTTTCATATTGGTACGAATAATAACCGAATTGCTTATTGCAATGGAACATTGATTACAGATACCACAGATGCAAACGCCGTGCGCTGGAGAACTTGGTATATGAATGAAGAAATACCAACGTACCTCGCCTCGGTTGCTGTTGCGCCATACACTCAAGTAAACTGGACGCACAACGGTGTTAACGGCCCAATTCCGATTGTATTAACCGCATTACCTGCAGATACTACAGGGATGAAAAATTCGTTCGTCCATTTACCTGATGCTATTGATGCATTTGAAGCACGCTATTACCAACACATGTGGAATCGAGTAGGATTTTGTTTAGTACCGTTTAGCAGCGGAGCAATGGAACACGCGACTAACATTGCATATCCGCGTTTGGCGGCCAATGGCTCGTTGACGTATGAAACATTAATGGCGCATGAATTATCGCACCATTGGTTCGGTGATTTGGCAACTTGTAGAACAGCAGAAGATATGTGGTTGAACGAAGGCTGGGCATCGTATTCTGAATATTTATTCCTGGAATGGGTTTATGGCATCAATAATTACCGCGCCGGAATATTAGCCAATCACGACGATGTTGTGCACTTCGCACACCTCCGCGAAAACGGATTTCGTGCAGTTTCCGGAGTTCCTCACAATTACACGTATGGCGATCACGTGTATCTAAAAGGTGCAGATGTCGCGCATACGTTACGCGGCTATATGGGCGATTCGTTGTTCTTTGCGGGATTACGCTACCATTTGTCCCAAAGTGAATATAAAGATGTCAGCAGTGCAGACTTCCGTGATAATATGATCACTGCTACCGGCTTAACTTACCTTAACGATTTCTTTAACGACTGGGTGTTTAACGGAGGATTTCCGCACTTTTCGACAGATTCGATAACTGCAGTTCCGGTTGGCAATACATTTGATGTTACTGTTTACGTGAAACAGAAGTTACGCGGCGCACCAAATTATTACACCAACGTACCGCTCGATTTCACGTTCTTCAGTGCAAACGGAGACACCATCAACGAACGAAGATTTGTGAGTGGACCTTTAGCAACGTTCACTACTTCCCTCCCCTTTCAACCGGTTTACACTGCTATCGATTTAAACGGAAAAATTTCAGACGCGATAAGTGATGAACATAAAGTGATCGGTGCAAATGGTCAATATGTGTACACACACGCGCGATGCACGTTAACAGTCAACAACATCAGTGATACAGCTTTAGTTCGTATAGAACATAATTGGGTTGCACCGGATACCATAAAGAACAACGTCAACAACTTCAGAATTTCGTCTGAACGATATTGGAATATTGACGGTGTATTACCCAACACCTTTTACGCTGAGGCACGTTTGTATTACGATGGTAGAACCACGAGCACAGCAGGGCCTTCACAATGGTTAGACCACGATTTGATGCCGATCAACCAGGACTCCATTATCTTGTTATATCGACGAAATGCTGCTGATGATTGGCACGAATGGCCGTATTACACCAAAACAAGAATCGGTTCTGTAACAACTTCTAAATATGGATACGTAGAAGTTGATTCGCTTGCATTTGGGCAATATACTTTTGCATGTGGAGTATCGGCAGTAGTTGGTTTGCAAGAAGAGGCGGTGGTGGATAATAGATTTGTAATTTATCCGAATCCGGCAAGTGATCAGGTTGTAATTACAAATTCAGATGCAACAATTCAGGCCGAAACAGTTGAAATCCTCGATGCAGTAGGACAATTGATATTTTCTACTCCGGTAAGCGGAAACTCTGCAACACTTTCGATTATCGATCTTCCGGCAGGAATCTATTTTGTTCGAATCACAACAAACTCGGGAACAGAACTAAAAAAGTTGACCATTGTTCGATGATTAATACAAATGTTAATCAATAGTCAACACTTATCCTGATCCGATCAGCAATTAAAAAGTATCCTTAAAAGCGCATGTTTTATGCGCTTTTTTCACACTACATTTGATCCACAACAAGTCACATACCACCTATGTCTAAGCGACTCCTTCTCTTCTTTGCCGGCGCAGTTACACTAACCATGCTGATTGTTCCGTTTATTGCCTCCTACATCAATTCGGCCTCGGCGGCAACAAAAATTAATCCTGCTTTTGGGGCGTATGTTTCTGCGTACACCTCGGGCATGATTTCCAACGAATCAAAAATTCGTGTTCGGTTATCCGAAGATTATACCGGAGAAATACAATACGACAAGCCAACTTCCGATTCGTATTTCGATTTTTCTCCGTCCATCGAAGGCGAAACATTTTGGATCGATGCTCGGACACTGGAATTTCGTCCTGCCCACCGATTGCCTTCCGATCAATCGTATACGGCGAAGTTTAAATTATCGAAGTTGATCTCGAACTTACCTGCTGATTTGGAAGTCATGGAATTTAATTTCCGCACACTCAAACAAGGTGTAGTTGTTCAAATTGAAGGAACCAAGACTATTGACAAAAAAACATTGCGTTGGCAACAGTTAAAAGGCACATTGCACACCAATGATGCTGCGGACGACAAAGAGGCAGAAAAAACATTCACCGCTACGCAAAACGGCAAAATATTGCCCGTACGCTGGACGCATGAATCGAACCACACGACGCGATACTTTGTAGTGGACAGTATTGCGCGCACAGATATTGCAGGAGAAATTGTAATGAGTTGGGATGCGAAATCAATTGGCGGTACTCAAACAGGATCTTTGAAGCAAGTTATTCCTTCCTTAAAAGATTTTATTGTAACAGGAGTGCGACTGGAACAAGGTGAACAACAATGTATCATCATTCAATTTTCCGATCCGCTGGATGAAAAGCAAAGTGTTGATGGGTTAATCACACTAAACGGTGATATCGTTCCGATGCGATATACCATACAGGACAATGATATTAAAGCCTATCCGTCCGAACATTTAAACGGAGACTACACGCTACGGGTAAACAAAGGCATAAAGAATATTTTGAAAACTAAAATGCCTGCCGGGTATTCCACGGGCGTAAAGTTTGAAGATCTCAAGCCGGGAATTCGTCTGGTTGGAACCGGAGTCATTCTGCCGAATACAGATCGCGGTATGTTGTTTCCTTTTCAAGCGGTAGGATTAAATGCTGTTGATGTGCGCATCATCAAAATATACGAAAACAACATTCCTCAATTTTTGCAAGTAAGCTCGTTGGACGGTTCAAGTGAATTGTATCGTGTCGGCAAAAAAATCATCAAGAAAAAAATTGATTTAAACGTTTCCAACAAAGCAGAACTCAGTAGTTGGGGCACCTACTCATTGGACCTTTCCGAATTAGTTAAGACAGAACCCGGTGCGATATACCGCGTAACTTTAAGTTTCAAACAAGACTATTCTACCTACAATTGTCCGAAAGATTCCAGCGAAACGCCTGTTGCAATTGAAGAACATGTTGAAGAAGAAGAGGATGCGGATGGATACGGCTATTACAGCGATTATTCCGACGACTCATATTACTGGTGGGATGGTGATCGTGATGATCCTTGCGATCCATCCTACTATTACGGGAGAAGCATCAGTAAAAACTTTCTGGCATCCGATTTAGGATTGTTAGCCAAGAAAGGCAATGATGGTGGAATGCTTTTGGCTGTCAATCAACTTCAAACTACAACACCAATTGCCGGTGCTCAATTAGAAGTTTATGATTTCCAGCATCAACTGATCACCAAATCTGTTTCAGATGCAGAAGGCCTTGCGAGAGTAAACGTAGGAAAGAAAAAACCATTTCTATTAATTGCCAAACATGGAACACAGCGGGGTTACTTGAAATTGGATGATGGCACTTCTCTTTCTATAGGTGCATTCGATGTTGCAGGAGCAACTGTTCAGAAAGGCCTGAAAGGATTTATATACGGAGAACGTGGCGTATGGCGTCCGGGTGATACGTTGTTCATCGGCTTTATTCTAGAAGACAAACAGAAAACGTTACCTGCAACACATCCTGTTACGATGGAGTTGTATAACCCACGAGGACAATTGGTAGAAAAAATGATCAAAGCGCAGGGGGTAAATGGATTCTATTCGTTTGCACCGGTAACTGATCCGGAAGCACCGACAGGTAGATGGATTGCAAAAATAAAAGTCGGTGGTGCAGTGTTCACCAAAGATTTGAAGGTAGAATCCATTATGCCAAACCGACTCAAAATAATGTTTGAAGTTGGTAAAAACGGTTTGGTTTCTGCTGCAGATCAAACGAAGTTGACATTACAATCGCAATGGCTGCATGGTGCAAAGGCGCGTAATCTGAAAGCCGATGTAAGAGTAAGCTTGGCGCAAACCACAACAACTTTTAAAGGTCACGACAATTTTAGTTTTGATGATCCTGCATCTAGTTTTTACAGTGAAGAACAAACTGTTTTTGATGGGCGTCTGGACGAAAATGGAGTAGCTCAATTTGAAGCCGGTGTTGATATTAAACAAGCACCGGGAATGCTGAAAGCTGCTTTCAACACACGCGTATTCGAAGAAGGCGGAGCATTTAGTTTAGATCGTTTTACGGTAAACTATTCACCGTATAAAAATTACGTTGGTGTGCTTGTGCCGGAAGGAAAGTTATGGGGCGGCATGTTGGAAACAGGTAAAGACCATCAGATCATTGTTGGTTCGGTGGATGAATACGGAAACAAAACTTCACGCAGCAACTTACAAGTTAAAGTGTACAAGCTCGACTGGCGCTGGTGGTGGAGTTCTTCGCACGAAAGTTTAGCACATTATGTATCGGGTAATTATTACTCGCCGGTGCTGGAACAAACCATCAGTACTACCAACGGTCGTGGATCATTTAAACTTAAAGTTGAGAATGAAAATTGGGGACGCTATTTAATCCGTGTTACCGATATGGAGAGCGGTCATTCATGCGGTTCCATCAGCTATTTCGATTGGCCGTATTGGGATGGCGCGGGAACAAAAAATCCTGACGCTGCGAGCATTCTGCAATTCACAACGGATAAAACAACCTACAAGCCGGGTGAATCGATTCAACTTTCAATTCCATCACCGGGTCAAGGTCGCGCATTGATTAGTGTTGAAAGTGGATCACGCATTATCAATTCGTATTGGGTAGAAACACAAACAAAAGGTACGTTCACACATGCCATTCCTGTTACATCTGAAATGGCTCCGAACGTGTACATCAATGTGACGCTTATTCAGCCTCACGGTCAGGTAAAAAATGATGCTCCGATTCGCTTATTCGGTGTAGTTCCTGTTATCATTGATGATCCTGCAAGTCATCTCGCTCCTCAAGTTCAAACAGCCGTTGTGTGGAAACCGGAAGAACAAGCATCAGTAACGGTAAGTGAAAAAGATGGGAAAGCCATGACCTATACATTGGCCATTGTAGATGAAGGCTTGCTGGATTTAACACGCTTTAAAACACCTGATCCGCACGGACATTTTTATGCGCGTGAAGCTTTGGGTGTAAAAACATGGGATATGTACGATATGGTAATGGGTGCATACGGTGCTGAAATGAGTAAAGTGCTTGGTATTGGTGGTGATGGTGACGATGGCAACAAAGGCGGACAAAAAGCCAATCGCTTTAAACCGATGGTGAAATTCATGGGGCCGTTTGAATTGAAAAAAGGAAGTAAGCAAACGCACAACTTTATGATGCCTCAGTATGTCGGGTCTGTTCGTGTGATGGTTATTGCCGGTCAGGATTTTGCATATGGACATGTAGATAAAGCCGTGCCGGTGCGTAAACCTTTGATGTTGTTGGGTACGTTACCTCGCGTAGTTGGTCCGGGAGAAACAGTTGACTTACCTGTAAACGTTTTTGCAATGGAAGCAAAAGTGAAAAACGTTAATGTGCAGGTGACTACGAACAACATGTTTACGGTTGAAGGTGGCAACACACAAACACTTCAATTCAATGAAGTCGGTGATCAGGTGGTAACTTTCCGTCTCAACGTTTCCAAAGCGGTTGGTTTAGGCAAAGTAAAAATTACCGCGAGTGGTGCAGGTGAAAAAGCTGAACATAGCATAGAGATTGATGTGCGACATCCGAACGTTGAAGTTTCAGATGCGTATGAAGCAACGTTAGAACCGGGCAAATCGTGGGAAATGGATTATACGCCATTCGGTTTAACAGGAACGAATTCCGCTCAACTGGAATTTAGCACCGTGCCTCCTTTAAATTTAGGTCAACGTTTGGAATATCTGATTGGTTATCCGCACGGATGTTTGGAACAAACTACGTCGGCTGCATTCCCACAATTATTCTTGCCGGATCTAGTGAAGATGAGCGAGAATAAAAAGAAGAAAGTGGAATTCAATATTCGTGCAGCGATAACACGATTGCAGCGTTTCCAAACTTCTTCGGGTGCATTTGGATATTGGCCGGGCGATCAATATCCATCTGAATGGGGCAGTAACTATGCCGGACATTTCTTACTGGAAGCCGAAGCAAAAGGCTATCATGTTTCGTCAAACGTGCTGGAGAACTGGAAAAAATTCCAACGTGAACGCGCATTAAACTACACGCCACGTTACGATCGTTATTATTACTACAACGATGATTTGATGCAAGCTTACAGATTGTATACGTTGGCTCTTGCTAAAGCACCGGAAGTTGGTGCGATGAATCGATTGAAAGAGCAAGATAACTTAAGCACGGCAGCGAAATGGAGATTAGCTGCAGCGTATCAATTGGCCGGGCAGCAGGAAGTGGCCGCACAAATGGTTAAAGGTTTGTCAACTGAAATAAAACCATACAATGAGTTCTCCGGAACATTCGGCAGCTCTGATCGTGATCTTGCAATGATCTTAGAGACCATGAGCATTATGGGTGGCACATACAAAGTTCAGGCAGCAGTGATTGCGAAGAAAATTTCTGAAACGTTGAATCGCAAAAACTACTACATGAATACACAAGCCACCGCATACAGTTTATTGGCCTTGTGCAAATTCTCCGGCGGCGATAAAACCTCGAAAGGATTCAGTTGCGATTTCGCGATTAACGGCAAGAAGAATTCCATGAAAGAATCATTACCGATGGCGTCAACGGATATTGAAATTGTTGGAACCAATCGCGGAAAAGTAAGCGTAAAAAACACCGGAAGTAATGTGTTGTTTGTCCGTATGGTGTTAAACGGTATTCCGGATGTAGGTAACGAAACGGCTGCAAACAATTACATGAACATGACGGTTGATTATGCTACAATTACCGGAAAACCAATGGATCCGACACAAATTGTGCAAGGAACCGACTTTGTGGCAACGGTTACTGTCACCAATCCAGGCATGCGTGGCGAATATCGTGAAATGGCGTTGACGCAGGTGTTCCCGTCGGGTTGGGAAATACGTAACGAAAATATGGAAGCTACTGTTGGAGCGAATGTAAAAGCCAGTGCGTATGATTTCCGCGATACCCGTGATGATCGCGTTCACACGTACTTCTTCATTGGTCCGAATAAAAGCAAAACGTTTAAAGTTTATCTGAATGCCACCTACACCGGGAAGTTTTATTTGCCGGGAACATTCTGTGAGGCCATGTACGACAATTCCGTCAATGCACGTAAGGAAGGACAATGGGTGCAGGTAGTGCCCGATGTGGTGAATTAACGCTATGCACAAGGAGCAACGGGCAGATCACATGATCTGCCCGTTTTCTTTTCTTAAACTCTAATAAACATACAGTTATGCAATATCCCTTCAGTTGATTATATTTGTTAAGCAGCGTTAGGCATAATAATTGCAGTGTCGAAGCGTAACCACACCTACATGAAAAAAAATTACCTCTTCAGTGTCTTGTTTTTAATGTTCATCACAGGCACCCTTCAGGCGCAATTTGGTTTGCCTATGGGTTTCAATGTAAAAGAGTTTAAGAAAAACGAGGAAACAGCATTGTGGATTCTGATGTACGATACGGTGACGATGAAAGTGCGCAGCTTCGACCGTATTCCTTCAGATAAAGAAGTTATCGCGGTGCAGGATAAATCAGGTTGGAAAGTGGTAGCAGCTGAATTAACTGCAGAAGGTTATCAAAACGCCATGTATTACAATGTTGATAACAAATACAATGTCACTGCATTGAAACGCAAACCGGATACGACAGCACTAGCAGCAGTTTCACGCGCGATGTATCAGGCGAATGAAAATTTGAAAAAACTGAACATCAAGGTTTCCAATTGGAAAAAAGCCGTAAAAATTAACGCAGATCAAACCATTCATGTTTTTGCATTTTGCGATGGCGATGCGAATGGCACAATATGGTACGGTCCCGAATGCATTTGGTATTTTCCAGCCGACGGTAAAAATTTATCTGCAAATAAAATAGTGAATAAAGCTCCAATGATGGCAGGTAAAGCAGGCAATGTTTTGAATGTGAATTGTCCAACCGACAAAATGCCGACGCTCGGTTTGATCTGGCTGGCACATCGCTACAAAATCAACTACGCTACGGTTAATGTGGCTTACAAAACCGGAACAAGCACCTACTTGTTCAATAAAGATCAGGGAATTTATTCCTGGGAACACATGGCTAAATAATCAGCACAACTGCTCGATAATTTTTTCTACGCTTACACCTTCTGCTTCCGCCTTGTAATTGCGAACAATACGATGACGCAATATCGGCTTAACCACCGCCCGAACGTCTTCCATATCAGGTGAATATTTCCCGCTTACCACGGCATGACATTTAGCACCCAGAATTAAATACTGTGATGCACGCGGACCTGCTCCCCATGCAACATATTTATTCACTTCAGGATCTGCGTTAGGTGTATTCGGACGTGTCTTTGCTACAATGCGCACCGCATATTCCATAACATTATCAGGAACCGGTACACGACGCACTAAATCTTGCAAATACATTATTTCGTCTGTACTCAACACCTTATTCACCGTTACGTTGCGCTCTGAAGTCGTATTCCTTACGACTTGCAATTCTTCCTCAAACGTAGGATAGTCCAGAGACACATTGAACATGAAACGGTCGAGTTGAGCCTCGGGTAAAGCGTACGTTCCCTCCTGCTCTATCGGATTTTGTGTAGCCAATACGAAAAACGGTTGATCCAACTTATATCGCTTGCCGGCCGCAGTAACAGCACGTTCCTGCATCGCTTCCAAAAGTGCCGATTGCGTTTTCGGGGGCGTACGGTTAATTTCATCGGCCAAGATGATATTGGCAAACAACGGACCTTTGATAAACTTAAACTGTCTTGTTTCATCCAATATTTCAGTTCCGATAATGTCAGAAGGCATCAAATCGGGAGTAAACTGAATACGATTGTACGTCAATCCTAAAGATTGCGCCACAGTATTTACCAGTAACGTTTTCGCCAATCCGGGAACGCCTACCAGCAAGCAATGACCATTACTGAAAATGGAAATCAAGACGTCTTTCACCACATCTTCCTGCCCGACAATAATCTTGCGAATTTCTGTATTCAGCAGATTATACTTCTCGCGGAAATAATTTACCGCTTCAACATCATTCTTAAATTGCATGTGGCAAAAAATTAAATTCTTACTTCAGGTAATTCAGCCAAGGATATTTAAACTGATAATGCCTGTGGTCCTCGGAAATACGAATATACGTATTCGGTAATTTTTTCTTCACCCATTCATTAATGGCTTTCTCCTGCTTCGCTTGCAGTGCCATATCCTGAATTAACTGGTAATCGTCTTTCAAATTTGCCTTGTGCGGCTCCGAACGTGATTTCAAGTATAGCACACGATACGCTTGCTTTCCATCTCGTGTGGCCATCGCGTGCGGTGCAGAATAACTTCCGGGCTTCATCTGGCTCACCAATACCGGAAACTCCGGATTCGGATCTAAATCAGCCAACATATTAACCTCAATTTTTGTAGTACCTGTGTACGGATTCAAAATCAATCCACAAGAATATTTAGAATCTGCATCATCAGAAAACTTCGCGGCAGCTTCGCAAAAAGTCAGTGAATCCAAACGTACAAATTTCATAATTGAATCCAGACGAACTTTCGACTTCTTAACGTCATCAGACGTAACCGGTACTTCATACAAGATGTGACGAATATCGACCTCTTCTCCTCTTCGCGCCAATAATTGCACAAAGTGAAAACCGTATTCCGTTTCAAAAACTTCTGAAATTTCATTTTCCTTCATACTAAAGCAAACGGCGTCAAACGCCGGCACAAAAGTTCCGCGACGAATGTTCTCATATTTACCACAATTAAACTGTGACCCGGGATCTTTGGAATACGTTGATGCTGCTACACAAAAATCAAGTTTTCCGGTAATCACACGTTGACGAATACTTTCCAGTTCCATTCGAGCATATTCCTTCAATTCGAGATTGATGGTAGGTTTAATCACAATTTGTCCAACTTCCACCTCTGCATTAATAAATGGCAAACTATCCGATGGAATTGATGCATAATAAGCCTTGATATCAGCCGGAGTAACAGTTATATTTTGGGTAATCTGTCCCTCCATTTTTTGAATCATGATGAGTTCTTTAACACGATCATGTAACTCAAAACGAAATGCATCCGTTGTTTTACCGTAAAATTCTTCAAACTTCTTCTGAGAACCGAATTGCATGATGAAGTATCGTAAGCGGCGATCAATCTCACCGTTAATTTCTGCTTCCGAAACCGTGATACTATCTTTAACCGCCTGAGCCAACATGAGTTTCTTCACCAACAACGATTCAAGAATTACCCCGCGAAGAGAGTCGCTCAATGACACCCCTTGCTCTTCATAATCCGCGTAAGCATTTTGTATGTCCGATTCCTTAATGGTTTGATTTCCCACCACAGCAACAACACGATCAACCATTACGGGTTGATCCTGCGCAGAAGCATTAGTGAAAGTCAGCATCCACAAGGTGCTGAAGAGTACTATTAGTTTAACCCGCATTGATCTTAATTTCTTTTTTATTAATAGCATCGTTATAAATATCATTGCGCATGCGATCAATAAGATCACGCTTGCGCTGATTGATGATAATGCTGCGGATATTTTCCTTTTCGAAGGTGATTGGACTTTTGCTGTCTCTAATCATAAATCCGCGAATATCCACGAAATATAAATGGGTTGTATCGGAAACCTCCACATATCGGTTATTCTGCAAAAACAATTCCTTGTTATACGTTGGAATCGGTACTTCTTTCAACAAATCATCAAACAACAACCACGATTGATCATCTAGATAATAGTTGACGGCAAATTGTAAACAATAACCTTCCAATTCCGTCTTGTCCAGAGGCTTTGTGGAACGAATCCAGTTTTTCAATTTGGCAACATTTGGAGCTTTCTTATCCACCTTCACGTACACCACTTTGATGATGTTGTTCTTCAAGGTGAAGTCATCGGGATGCTCGTTATAATACTTCTCAATTTCCGCTTCGCTCACGATCGTATCCAATTGTTGCTGCACCAGTTTCTGTTCGTAATTGTAGATGATCAGACTGTTGCGGTATTTGCGTAACTGCTCTTCCACATTTTTCTCATCAGAACCCAAATTTTGTTCTGCCTGATGCACCAACAACATCTCACGAACCCAACTATTGATATACGTCTGCGCAAACCGAGCGCTGTCGTCTTTGGACATATCTTCGGTCATTGCCGACTTCAAATCGGATTCGTATAACTTGTAATTGTAAACTTCCGCCAATACTTTTCCGCCCGTTTCATTTCGTTTGTTCTCTGTTCTATCGCATGAATAACATACAACCAACAATACAGAGACGAACAAAAACAAAATACGTTGCCGCATGAGCAGAAAGTACAAGACTACTATTTTACAAGCTTCAGAACGTCACGATTGACTTGAACCGGATACTTCCCTTTCAACGAATCAACCCATTCGCGTTCCAAACGATTCTGATAATCTGTTGTTATTACACCGCGTGCTTCCTGAAGCGTTTTCGGCTTAGGCTGCTGCACTTCGTAAGTATGCACAAATGTTACACGATTGTCTTTCATCTGATCAGCAGAAGTACCTGCTTTCCAGTTTCCGTCAACAGCGGCATTTTCGCCTTTCGTCCACAACTTACGTTCCGCCTGCACATTCAACTGAGAATCCTTATTCACTTCAGCCAAAATCTCCTTTTCAGTTTTGCCTTTGCTGATCATTTTGCGAACCATCTTTGCAGTCTTGGCATCTTTACAAGAATATACTACTGCATCTGCACGCTCCGGCCACATGTAATTGTTCTTGTTTCCTTCATAGAAGGTGCGTAGTCCTACAGTGTCTTTTACCGCTTTCGACCACACACGCTGGTCCATCAAATCGAATAATAAAATTCCATCGCGATATTCCTGCATCAGGTATCCGAACTCCGCATACTTCTTTTCCAGTTTGCTATCTTCCAGCGTAATGCACATCTCGTTGACGTATGCTGTGTAAGAATCATCAACCAATTTCTTGATTTCCGTTTTTGCACGACGCACTTGCTGAGTTTCCATCCATACTGCAAAGTCCATCTGTGTGTAATTTTTGCCATCCAGCGTAAACAACACTTTACTCATTCCCTTTGCTTTTTCAGCAGCAACCCACTTACCCATAAATATTGTACTGTCTACCACTTTATACATTTCGGTTTTAACTTTCGGATACTCTATAAATCCATTCTCCTTTTTCACCGCTTCAATCAATGCTGTTTTGCCTTGCTGTCCGCGCTGATCGCGATTACAACGTGCTTTGATATCGTTCTTGGATTGTTCGAAAGTTGGAACCATTCTGCGATCTAAACGCTTCACGATATGCCAACCCCAATCGGTTTTAACCGGCTCGGAATAATCACCATTGTTTTGTAAACCAAAAGCCGCTTTTTCGAAAGGAGCAGGCATTTTGTACAAACCAAACCACGGCATTTCACCGCCTTTAGCAGCTGACGGTTTGTCGTCGGAGAACTGACGTGCCAATGTTGCGAAGTCTTCTCCGGCCTTTACTTTCCCGTAAATTTCATCAATCTTGTTTTTTGCGTTGATGGAATCTTGCGTTGCCATTCCCATAGGAGCTTTAACCATAATGTGCGCCACCAATGCTTCACCTTGTGCCGGACGACGGTCGTGCACATAAACCAAATGATAACCATAACGTGTGCGTGCAGGGCCACCGATTTTACCAACAGGAGTGCTGTAACACAACGTTTCGAACTGATAGACCATAGAGAAAGCGGTGAAATATCCTAAATCACCACGATTCTGACGTGCAGACTCATCTTCGGAAGCCATAAAAGCTACATCATCAAATGGAGCCGGCTTTCCGCGATACTTGCGTTCTAATTGTTTCAAAGGATTCACCAAATTGTAAACGCGCAACGTATCAGAAGGAGATGATTCTTTAGATATTTTGTACTTCGCTTTCAATTTAGCTTCATAGTCGGCAATTTGCTTTGCTACGGGCTTACCTGCCAACAAACCTTGAATAATATTGATTTTGGTGTATGCAATATCTGTGTCTTTAGGCAAAGAATTTTCATCCAGACGAATAAGGATATGACTCGCGCGAATGTCTTCTTTCATGCGATTGTAGGCTTCCAAATACAAACTATCATTTACTTTCTTGTCGGTCAGATAAGGCTGCGCAACCTGACGGCGATACCCGGCCAACTCATTTTTGAAAGCAGCAGAAGTATCCATTTTCAGATCACGCGCCTCTTTCACCTTCATTTTAAAAGTGGTGAACAATTCGAGGTAGTTATTTAAAGCGGTGGTATCACCGGCTTGATCTTTATTATTCTTTTTGTACACGTACATGAACTCGCCCAAAGTAACCTTGGTGTCACCAATAGTCATTAATACCAAATTGGCCGTATCAACTCCGGCGGCTTTAGGTTGCGAGCTTCCGGGAGCAGGCAGCTGCTTCTGAGGTGCAGCCTTTTGGGAGGTAGTTTGTGTAGGTCTAGAGGTGTCTTTCTGCTGAGCGAATCCGTATGTATACCCAACAGCAACAACAACAAGAGCTAAAATTGACTTTTTCATAAATATGTACCGAGATTTTTGAGAAGAGCAAAAGTACTGATTATGAGAGAAACAGCCAACCATATAAGTGGGCTAATCCAAACGAATTTATACCTTTGCGCCGTTCTTAAATAAACCCTTTTACCACTATGAGAATTACAACATTAACCCTAGCAACAGCTTTTGCATTAGCGGCATGCAGTAATGACAAGCCGGAAAACACAGATGCGGACACGCTTAAAGGCGATTCAGCCGGTGTAACAGTGGAAATAAATAACGAAGGAAGCAAAACTACATTACCTTCTCCTTTGCGCGTTGCCATGATGTTTCAGCGCAGCGGTCTGAAATTTATTCCCGGCATTACGTTTGGGTCTGATAAGGCTGTTAACTTCTCAACGAAGTTTCAGAAAGCCCGCATTATGGGTGTGTACAGTTCAGATTTGGCTTATACCGTGCTGAATAAGCAGTCGAATGAATCGCAGAAACTATTGAAAACCATTCGTGAAGTTGCGGGTCAGATTGATTTAGGAAAAGTGTTTGATCAAACCAACTTATACGACCGTTTCAACTCAAACCTGGACAATACCGATTCTTTGGTCGGAATTATCGGTGATGTTCAATATCAAACCGATTTGCAGTTGCAGGCAGGTGGTCAAACAGAAATGTATGGCATCATTTTTTCCGGTGCGTGGATTGAAGCCATGTACATCGGTGCGCAAGTGTATAAAAAAGAAGGCAATGACAATGTGGTATTGGCATTGTTGGAGCAAATGGCAGTTTTGAAAAGTATTTTGGAAGAATTGAACTCCTACGATACTCAGGACGCTGATTTGAAAGCTTGGATTGCTGATTTATCTGCACTTCAAACAGTTGTGGATGCTATGCCTTCTATTAAGAAGTTGAATGAAAATCCTGACCTGGAATTTAAAGATGTGAAGCCAACAGCAGAAGAGATGGCTCCTGTGATTCAGAAAATTGAAGAGTTACGAGCAGCAATTGTGAAAGGATAATTAAAAAACTAAAAACCTATGAAAAGATTTGAATTTATCCTGGTTCCATGTGCCGTTATTGTAATGGCCTTGACCACTGCAGCCGTTCAGCAAGCTGAAATTTGCGATACCATAGCGCTTAAAGAGGCGGCAAAAAACAAACTGACCCCATACAATTACGATAGCGGAAAAGTAACTAAACTGACTTACAAGAATAAGCCGCAGTTAAAAGAGATTGAGGTTCCCGTTTTCATCGGAGAAAAATATCGCATGGTTTTTAACATGAGCGGTATTACGCGCGGTGTTGTGGTTACTGTCTTTAATAAAGACAAAGAAGCCAAAAATCGTAAAGCACTATGGTCTTCTAAAGACGCTAAACCGGAAGGCGGTTTATATTCTTTCGAACCGGAAGGCGGCAAGTTTAAGTTTTATGTCGATTACGAAATTCCTGCCGTACAAGACTCTGCTAAAGCGGAATGTGCTGTGTTCATGTTGGGATACAAGTAGACTATTCTATTAATGTTTTACAAGGCTTGCTTCGGCAGGCCTTTTTTGTGCCGTTTTGTTAATAAGTGAATAAAGTAGCCACAGGAGTTGCTATTAACAATTTCGGGCCGGCAATTAGCCGACATAAATCCTCAAGCATCAAGGACTGCAGCGCAAACTCACCTCGGTTATCAACAGGCTTAACGTCCGTATCCGTAACAACATTTAACAAATGGCTGTAGATAACTACAAAAGTACCTCCCGAAGTACAGCGATGCATAAATCTATTTTTGATCGCATCAACCTACCAACAGAAGCATTATGCTATACGGAGCACTCGAAATGTCAACAGGAGTTAAGATTATCGCAGTTAATGGCGAACGGGTCATTAACGGTAATCATGGCTATCAAGATGCCGAAATTGAAAAGTGGGTTCAATTTAAGTTTACCGAGGTTTCTGAACCTTTGGCTCAAGTGTGGACGGGAATTCCGTTCCAGTTTATTTCCCGCTTGGAAGAATTAAATGAAGGACGTCCCGTGCGCAATTACGCGTTAAGACAACTCGCAGAAACTATCCTGGAACACAATCCGGAATTTGATCCTGCTACCGACTATCTCTACATCTGTGGAGATCCCGAATAAGAATGTGTTGATTTAGTTGTTTGTTTCAAAAGACCCTGACTGAACGGGGTCTTTTATTTTTGGTGCTTGGACTCACCACCCATCAGTGCATATTGAATAAGATTCGCGCCCATACGCAGCGCTTTCAGTCTTGCTTCCGGTGAATCATTATGTACTTCGGGACTTTCCCATCCATCGCCTAAGTCACATTCGAAATCGTAAAAACAAACTAAACGGCCTTGCCACACGAGACCAAATCCCTGAGGCGGTTTTTTGTCGTGCTCATGAACTTTGGGTAATCCATTCGGAAAGTCGTATTTCTGGTGGTAAATTTTGTGCGTGAACGGCAGCTCGATAAAATCCAATTCGGGAAAAACCTTCTTCATTTGCGGACGGATAAATTTATCCATACCGTAGTTATCGCTAATGTGAAGAAAGCCGCCACCAATTAAATAATTGCGAAGATTGGTAGCTTCCTGATTACTTAAAATAATATTACCATGTCCGGTTAAATGAATAAACGGATAATTGAATAAATCGCTGCTGCCAACCTCCACGATCGCCTGCTCCTGGTTAATTTTTGAACCTAAATTTTCATTGCAAAACTTGATAAGATTCGGCAACGAAGTTTCCAGATTAGAATACCAGTCGCCACCGCCGTTATATTTTACCAAGCCGAGTTGACAGCTGTATGGTGGCGCAGGAGAGCGAAATCCAACTAATAATACCGCAATCATCATGAAAGCGATCGTATTCAATTTAAACGTTCTCAATTTCATCATTTATTAAATTTTTATACCAATGATGCAAATATCGTCTGTTTGAGGCGCATTCTTTTGCCATTCACTTAATCTGCGCAAGAGTTCTTCTTTTTGATCAGCGAGCGGTAAATGATGAATATCCAACAAGATCTCCCGGAACACGCGCTGTGAAATTTTACGATCGGAATCCCCGCCGAATTGATCGGCGTAACCATCCGAGAACATGTAAAGTATATCACCACTTTGTAAATCACTTTCTTGATTGGTAAACGGACGGAACTTATTGTCGAAATAACTTCCGATGGAGAATCTGTTTCCTTTACAATGGATCAGCATTCCGTCACGAACTACATATAATGGATTAATTGCTCCGGCAAATTGCACAACATTTGCGCCATCCTCAAAAACGCACAAAGCCACATCCATACCGTCACGCAATTCGCCCGCGCCTTTGTATTGGTTTAATGTGTGTTGAATACCAATATTTAAATAATCCAAAATCTCGGCAGGTCGGATTAATCCGCGTTCGTGAATAGCCTGGTTCAATAAGTTGTACCCCATCAAACTTAACAATGAACCCGGCACTCCATGTCCTGTTGAATCGACAACGGCCAGATAAGTGTATTTATCGCGGCGTTCCACCCAGTAAAAATCACCACTTAATACATCCTTAGGTTGGTATAAAACGAAGATGTCTCCGAAGCGTTCTTTTAAATATTCCTCAGGAGGAAGAATCGCATTCTGTATTCGACGCGCATACAAAATTGAAGATTGAATATTTTCATTCTTCTGCTCAATAATATTTAGGTAGTTGATTTGTGTTACCGCCGCAGCCATCGCGTCAGCAACTTCACGCACCATATCCACCATTTCGCCAGTAATACCATTGACAATTCCACTTTCGAAATTGATTGATCCCAAAAGTTTATTCTGAGAGAATAACGGCATCACCAAATAAGAGTTTATTCCCACAGATACGTTTTCTTCATCGGACTGCGACTTATCTGCTTTGCCCGGTAAATTCCCTTCGATAACGTAATTGTTTTTTAATAAGGCAGGTAAACTTCCGAATGCTTCGTACGGTACTTCAACAGAAGAATTATTGTATTCCGCATCTTTCAGCACATATTGAATACGAATAGTCTCGGTATGTTCATCAAGCAGAGCCAAGGAAGCCCGTCTTAAATCCGGCAAACGATGCACTAAGGCACCCAACACATTGGATGCAATTTCCTGAATTGTGTGCGAATGCAACAGTTGTTGTTTTGCCATGTTCAATGTTTCCAATCGCACTGAGTAAGCGTTCAACTGCATCTGGATTCGTTTCTTTTCGGTGATATCGGTAAAGATTTCGATTTGCTTAAGAATATCACCACGCTCGTCAACAATTGGTGTATTACTAACGTCAATCCAGATCTCATGGCCGTCTTTGTGATACACCAAAAACTCCTCATGGAAACCTTCCGCACTGCTTGATAAGTTACGCACCTTACGAATCACATCTGTATCCGTGCGCTCACCCACCATAACATCACCGGGAAGTCTTCCTTTTACTTCCTGTAATTCAAATCCGGTAATCCGCGTAAACCCGTCATTTACCCATTCTATCAATCCAT
Organism: Bacteroidia bacterium; assembly: GCA_044344795.1. Classification (GTDB taxonomy): domain Bacteria; phylum Bacteroidota; class Bacteroidia; order Palsa-965; family Palsa-965. Next base: position 33,820 of record JBIJCF010000036.1, read on the forward strand.
CCGGATCACAAATCAAAACACCATTGATGGTTTCAGATGCAACGAGAGACAATTTCTCCAGTTCCTCTTCATAGTTCTTTTTCTCCGTAATATCTCGTGCAATTGCTTGAAACCCTGATATGCCACCGGGTTTAGAATCATCCAATAAAAGGCGCACTGTTTGTCCAATCCATATCTTCTGACCCTCTGCTCCAATCATTACAAATTCCAGGTACGTATTAACCTGTTTACGTTCGAATTGCTTTAGATAGTGCCCAATGACTTCTGCCTTCCATGAGGGATGTATAATATCAGAAAAGTGTTTTCCTATTAAATCCTCCATTTTGTAGCCGGAAATCTTCGTAGCCACTTCGTTTAAAAATGTGAATCGTCCTTTATAATCTGTGGTGTAGATGATGTCAGTTGCCGCTTCTACAATGTGCTGGTAGCGTGCTTCTAATTCATAACGATCGGTAACATCTTGACCAATACCAACCTTAATTCCATCAATTATTTCCGTATCTACCCACTGAACATATTTTTTGGTTCCATCTCGAGCTATAATTGCAGAGACATAAGTCGCAGATGTTGAAGTCGCCTGCAATACCTTATCCAACATGCGTTTATTCTCTTCATCTTCTTTAGTGCGAACTTTCCACCAACCATCACCCAATAAATCCTCATCACGATAACCGAGGACACTCTCAAAACTACGACTCGCGAAAATAATTTTACCGTATCTATTTGCAGCAATAATTAAACTACGGGAATTATTAATAGTTATATCTGCGAATATCAGGCGATTGAACATGTTGTATCGCGAATTGACACTGATAAATACAATTATTAGATGAATTATAGCTGCCAATAATAAAAGATATCTATTGTAGCCAGTATTACCACCAGCAAGAATAATTAACAAAAAGGTAGAGACGAGAACGGCGGCTACAAAAACAATTGCAGATTTATTGTTATCTAAAATCAAAGCAGCAGCACTCAATAGAACCATTAAAGTAATAACGAGAACAGGTTCAAGATGGTTGATATGACACAAATAAAAAGTATGCGCAACTATGGCACTGTACAGAAGATGAGAAAAGAGTTGGATGTGTTTCTTGAAGTATTGGACAAAATAAGATAATATTCCCGTAACGATCATAATTCCTCCTAATAATAGTTGAACGGAAGATTGATAGTTTAAGGACTCTTCAAAGACCGAACAAAGCCAGCCGGAAAAAGGATACAAAGTTCCTCCCAATAGTAACATGATCCGGCTTACAACAACCTGAAAATTATATGATGTTACATGCTGTTCAACAAAACTAAGTTTTGATCTCCGATAATAATTAAGTACAATCAATACAACGAATCCGACTACACCAACCGTACAAAGAAAGAACCACCAAGTTGACCAGAATGGCTGTTGTATCGAAAAATAATATTCAATCTGATTTGCTCCATAATTGGTTGTACTTAGAGCTCTGACTTGCAAAACATAATCTCCTGGATCAAGCTTATTCAAGGCAATAATAGAACTACCGTTACTCGAT
>JBIJCF010000037.1:0-34175 GCA_044344795.1 Bacteroidia bacterium
GCAGCTAACGTAACGTTACCACAAGGTGGTGATTGGAATACTGCTGATTGCGACGGGGATGGAGTAATCAATGGAACAGAAGTTGCTGATGGTACCAACCCAAACGATCCATGTGATTACGTAACAGCAAGTATCACTTTAACCCCAGGCGGTCCATGGAACAACGCAGATTGCGATGGTGATGGTGTAACGAACGGAACGGAAATCGTTGATGGTACGAATCCGAATGATCCATGCGATTATGTTACAGCTAACGTAACGTTACCACAAGGTGGCAATTGGAATACTGTTGATTGCGACGGCGATGGAGTAATCAACGGAACAGAAGTTGCTGATGGTACGAATCCGAATGATCCATGCAATTACGTAACAGCAAGTATCACGTTAACCACGGGCGGTCCATGGAACAACGCAGATTGTGATGGAGATGGAGTAGTCAACGGAACAGAAGTTGTTGACGGTACGAATCCAAATGATCCATGTGATTATTTAGTGGCGAGTCAAACAGTGCCTCCAAGCGCAGAGTGGGGAACATTGGATTGTGATGGAGATGGATTAACAAATGGTACAGAATACCAGAACGGCAATGATCCCCTGGACCCATGTGATCCGAATCCTTGCGACTCGTTGGTTGTTCCAAATGGATTCTCACCGAATGGAGATAACATCAATGACTTCTTCGAAATTGTAGGTATCGGTTCATATCCGAATAATACAGTCACGATCTTCAATCGTTGGGGTAATTTGATATATGAAGCAGCCGGATACAACAATGGAAGTATTCGTTGGGACGGAACCAACAATGGTGATCTGAGTATGGGCAATGGATTGGCTCCTGAAGGAACATACTTCTACGTGATTAATCTGGGAGATGGTTCTCCGATAATCAGTGGATACATTTACCTCAATTTAAAGTAACTCAACGCCACTAAAAAGTTAGAAGCAATTATGAAGAAGTGTATAGCAATATTATTTGGAGTGATTATCCTGCTGCCGTTAGCCGCGCAGCAGGATCCCCAGTTTACACATTACATGTATAACACGTTATCGGTGAATCCTGCATATGCAGGAAGCCGCGGTATGTTAAATGTCAGTGCGCTCCATCGGCAACAATGGATTGGATTGGATGGTGCGCCAATGACTCAAACTTTAGTTGTTCATTCTCCGTTAAAGAATGAAAAAATGGGGGTTGGTTTATCTGTAGTAAACGACCGTATCGGACCAATTAATCAGACATTTATTTATGGCGATTATTCGTACACGGTGCGTTTAAGTCAAAAAGTAAAGTTGGCTTTTGGTATGAAAGCCGGTATTAACTGGTTTCAACCGAAAATCGCGGGATTAAATACTATTCAAGATAACGATCCCGCCTTTACCGCCGGAACTGTTCAAAGTATCATTAAACCGAACATAGGCGCGGGTATTTACTTGCATCACGAAATGTGGTATGTTGGCGTGAGTTCGCCAAAAATGGTAGAGAATAAATTTAAGATAGGGCAAGGAGATAGTTCCAATGTTACTTCGTTGCGGCACGGTTTCTTCATTGCCGGTGCTGTTATACCTGTTAGTGCGGACTTTAAGCTGAAGCCAACAGTTCAGGTTAAAGCAGTTAAAAATGCTCCGTTGTCATTGGACGCAACCATTGAGTGTTTGATCCGAAATCAATTTTCTGTTGGAGGTGGATTGCGTTTAGGAGATAGCTTCTATGGTATGGTGGGTTATCAATTTACACAACAGTTTCGTGCGGGAATATCATACGATTATACCACAACAAAATTGCGTAATGTGAATGACGGCTCTGTCGAGTTGATGTTGTCTTACGACTTCTCGTACAACAAGAATAAATTAAAGTCGCCACGTTACTTCTAAAATTTTCGTTTACCCATGAATAAATTACTATACCCGTTTCTTGCCTTCTTGTGCATTGTCCTTCCTCAGTTGGACGGATCAGCGCAAAGTTTAAAACAAAAGCGAGCAGACAAGCAATACAATCGATTCGCTTATATCAAGGCGGCCAACTTATACCGTCAAGTTATAGCAAAAGGTAAGGCTGATGATGCCGTGTACATGCGGACAGGTGACTGTTATCGCTTGGTTGGCCAATGGCAACAGGCAGAACCCTTTTACGCAAAAGTGGCGCAAAGTCCCTCGTCTGATGCTAATGCCGTGTTCTACTATGCACAGGCATTGCGTGCAAACGAGAAGTACGATGAGAGTTTAATTTGGATGAAAAAGTTTCATGATTTGCAAGCTGCTGATTCGAGAGGAATTCGTTTTGCAGCCAGTGATTCATTCATTGGCAGGGTCAAAGCACAACAAGCTTACTTCGATATACGACCTATTGACATCAACACATCCCAGTCAGATTTCGGAGCCTCGTTCAGAAAAGGACAAGTAGTGTTTGCTTCATCACGAAACCAACGCCCTGACGTGAAACGTTATCACACATGGAATGGAATGCCATTTCTTGATTTGTATGAAGCACAACGCTCGGGTGATGGCAACTTGAAAAATCCGTTATTGATCAACAAGGAATTAAATACTAAGTATCATGAGGGGCCTGCATGTTTTACTGCTGATGGAAATACAATGTACTTTACACGTAATAATTATTTCAATAAATTATATGGTAAAGATCAGAAGGGTGTAAACAATCTTAAGTTATTCCGAGCTAGTAATACAGGTGGATGTTGGAAAGAAGAAAATCTAAAAATTAATAGCGATGAATATTCGGTTGGGCATCCTGCGTTGTCTGCTGATGGAAAGCAATTGTATTTCATAAGCGATATGCCGGGCGGAAAAGGAGGTACTGATATTTGGAGAGTAGTAATCGAAGATAATGGTGCTGTGGGTATACCGGAAAATCTTGGTGAGGTAATTAATACCGAGGGTAATGAAATGTTTCCTTTTTGTGATGCAGATGGGAATTTATTTTTTGCTTCTAATGGTCACGTAGGTTTGGGCGGTTTAGATATTTTCTTTGCTGCCGCTAATGGTAACAAGTACAATCAACCTATTAACGTGGGTTTGCCGGTTAATTCGGCATACGATGATTTTGCGTTGTCATTAGATTCTACTGGTAAAGCCGGTTACATATCTTCCAATCGTGTTGGAGGTAAAGGTGATGATGATATTTACGCGATCACATTACTTCGTCCGTTTAAACCAAATTATTTGGTGAAAGGCGTTGCTCGCGATTCTAGAACTAATCAGCCATTGGCGAATACGGTGATAAGAATTAAAGATCAGTCGGGCAAATTGGTAGACTCTGTTATAACGTCAGGAGATGGTACTTATCAATTTGGTGTTCAACCAAAATCTAATTATAGTTTTTATGGCACAACGGATAAATATTTTGAGGCCACTACAGCATTTAATACCAATGAATTAGGCGACCGTTTAGAATTGACTCAAGATATATTTTTCGAGAAGGATCCCGGATTGTCATTATACGTTACAATAAAGGATAAAACAACCGGTAAGCCGCTAGATTCAGTCAAAGTCAAAGTAATCGACAATGTTTCAGGTGGAGAATTTACCAATGATTTGACTCCCGCTAGTGGAGATTTTCGTAAGCCGATAACTGATAAAAAGTTAGGCGATCGTATTAGCTATAATTTGGTGTTGGAGCGTCCGGGCTATTTGGCGAAGACAGTAACATTTAACGCACCTATTGAAAAGGAAGGGGAATTGCGGTTGGAGGAGAATCTTGATAAAATTGAAGTTGGACTTGACCTAGCTAAGATTATTGATATTAAACCAATTTACTTTGACTTAGGGAAATATGCAATTAGACCTGATGCCGCGAAAGAGTTGGATAAGATAGTTAAAGTAATGAACGAAAATCCTAACATGGTAATTGAGTTGGGATCGCATACCGATTGTAGATCAAGTGCTACTTCTAATATGTCTTTATCTGATAGACGCGCCAAGGCTTCCGCTGAATACATCAAAAAGCGCATCACCAACCCGGAGCGCATTTATGGTAAAGGTTATGGCGAAACTCAGTTGGTTAATGGTTGTGCGTGTGAGGGTGCAGTAAAGTCGATATGTTCAGAAGAAGAACACCAAAAGAACAGAAGAACAGAATTTAAGATTATAAAAATGTAGCATTGTGGGGAAATCTTACATACACCGCCGGCGATCTTACGAGATAGCCGGTTTTTTATCGACTAATTGAGTCGAATAGTCGAATTCTTCAGGGTATAAAATTCCACTAACTACATTTGTACACTAAACAAACCTAATCTTAAACCATATGGGCTTCTTATCTGAATTTAAAAAGTTTGCCATGCGAGGTAACGTAGTTGACCTTGCTATCGGTGTTATCATCGGCGGAGCTTTCGGCAAAATTGTTAGTTCCTTAATTGACGACGTAATTACTCCACTTTTGCTGAAGCCGGCTTTGGAAGCAGCGAACTTAACACGATTGGAAGATCTGATGTTGTTCGGAACTGTAAAGTATGGCAATTTCCTTGCTGCGATGATCAATTTTATATTGATTGCTTTGGTATTGTTTATGATCATAAAAGGCATGAATGCAGCGAAGAAGAAAGAGGAAGAAGCTCCTGCAGCACCACCTGCACCTTCTAATGAAGAAGTATTGTTGACTGAAATCCGTGACTTGCTGAAATCACAGAAATAATATTGTGTTAATGCGACCCGAAATTGCAGGGTCTATTTTTGTTATATGAAAAAACTTATAGCTTTCACTCTGTTTTTAATCCCGATGGGATTATTCGCATTCACTGCTGATAGCACGAGAAAGGACACCACATATTGGAAGCGCGGTGGTGTATTTGCAGTTAATTTCACACAAGCCAGCTTTACCAATTGGGCTGCAGGTGGCGTGAATTCAGTTTCCGGCCAAACCATTTTTAACGCCTTTGTAAATTATAAAAAGGGATTTACCACATGGGACAATACGTTGGATATGGCTTATGGTATGGTAAAGCAAAATGGCACATCTCCGCGTAAGGCAGACGATAAAATAGACTTCACTTCCAAATACGGGCGTTATGCGTTTAAGAAGGTATGGTATTATTCGGCGTTGTTCAATTTTAAATCTCAATTCGCACCGGGGTTTAATTACGTGAATGATACTACTAAAACATTGATTTCAGATTTTCTCGCCCCCGGATATGCATTAATGGCGTTTGGTTTAGACTATAAGCCGAATGATAAGTTTACGGCATTCTTCTCTCCGCTAACCGGACGAAGCACTTTTGTGTTTAATCAGACGTTGGCAAATGCCGGTGCGTTTGGTGTGAAAAAAGCCGTGTTGGACGGTTCCGGCAATGTGTTAACACCGGGAGAGAATATGCGTCATGAATTTGGTGGTTACGTACGCTTTCAATATCGCAGTGATATCATGAAAAATGTGAACCTCGCGACTAAGTTGGAATTGTTTAGCAATTACATGGATCGCCCGCAAAATATTGACGTAAACGCTGAAGCGTTAGTGACCATGAAGGTGAACAAATATATTTCTGCCAGCTTCAACATGCAGGCTATCTACGATAATGACATCAACATTGCAGTAGATAATAATAACGATGGAGTTATTGACGGTTCCGGCCCGCGTTTACAGTTTCGTCAAGTTCTGGGCGTAGGCTTCTCTGCAAAATTCTAATTAAATTCGGGGAAACAAATTAATTCCCCGATGAAACACTTTTACTCTGTTTTGCTATGCGCATTGCCATTCTTGATGCGTGCACAAATTTCCGTAACAGTCGTTAATGACTCTGCCAGTTGCCAGTTTCCATGCAACGGTTATGTTGAAGTTGCCGTAACCGGTGGCACTCCTCCGTACAACTTCGTTATGACGCCGAGTGCGCAAACGAACAACACAGGTATTTTTACCAATGTATGCGCAGGAACTTACACGATCACTATTCTTGACGCCAGCTTCAACACGTTTACATACACGGATTCTATTGGAACAATTTCGACGCCTACAACTACCAACGTAACTACTACACCAATTCAACCTCCGGTGAATTATGGTGCGCAAGCCAATATCGCAGGTGGCACACCTCCATATATTGTTACTTGGTACATCATGCCGGCACAAACGGTAATTCAGGTAGATACGGTGAATACTCCGTTCGATACGATTGTCGGATTAACGCCCGGTGATTACGGCGTTACAGTCACGGATTTGGTAGCACAAGCTAACGGTTGCAACGGTTTAAACCCATTACCAACTATGTTTAGTATTTGTGATGCATCTGTTGGCAGCGGAGCCATTTCGGTTTCGCCTAATGATACCGTTTGTTCCGGAGTAGCCATTACGATCAATTATCAACCGCTTTTGGCCGGTCCGGTTTTTCCGTTGTTTCAGGTATACACTTCAGACAACGTAATGTGTAATCCTGCTATGTCTAATGGAACATATACGTGCAACATTACACAAACAGCGACTTTCAACGGACAATGGTTTTATGCGACAGGATGTCCTCCTGTTAACTATGTGCCTTTAACCGTTGTAGTTGATCCGTGTGCAGGAATTGATGAGCAGGAAGAAAGTAGCTTGAGTGTTTTCCCGAATCCGACAATAGGAAACTTCCGTGTCATCTCAGGACTTACAGGTTTATTAACCGTAGAGTTATATGATTACACCGGCAAACTGGCGTATAGCACTACTGCGTACGATGGAGCTGAAATTGTTCCTCCTTTACCGGTTGGCATTTATGCATTACGCGTAACCGATGGACGCAATAGTGTATCAACGAAAATTACGATTACGGAGTAAACAGAAATAGAAAACGAGCGGCGACTTGAAAAAGTCGCCGCTTTGTTATTTCGCAATCAATCGGAATCCTTTACCGTGTATGTTCATGATCTCCACGGTGGGATCATCTTTTAAATATTTGCGTAACTTGGCGATATACACATCCATACTGCGTGAGTTAAAATAACTGTCATCGCCCCAAATAGAATTTAACGCTAAAGAACGATCCAGAATTTCATTTTTGTGCATCGCCAGCAAGCGCAACAAATCAGCTTCTTTTGAAGTCAGTTTATGCGACTGACCGCCATACTCCAAAAGTTGACGAGTATGATCAAAGCCATAATCGCCAATCGTAAAGTGCGTCTGATCGCTTGCTGCGGATGATTGACCTTTTGTACGTCTCAAAATTGCCCGCAAACGCAACAACATCTCTTCCATGCTGAAAGGCTTCGTGATATAATCATCAGCACCGGCATTAAATCCTTCGATCGCGTCTTCCTTCATTGACTTCGCCGTCAGAAATACTATCGGAATATCTGTATTCAAGCTACGTATTTCTTTTGCCAAGGTGTAACCATCTTTAATAGGCATCATCACATCCAGCAAGCACAAATCGTATTGCCCCTTCTTGAAATGATCAAAACCTTCTTTGCCGTTGGTGGCCAAATTGATTTCAAAACCTTTCGCTTCTAAATACTCTTTCAAAAGATTACCTAAATTTGGATCATCTTCTGCTAATAAAATACGTGCTGTTTCTGACATGATGATTTGATTTATTGATGCGTGGGATGTGCAGGCAGATACACAAAGAAACGACTGCCGTTATTCAATTCACTTTCCAGCCAAACTTGTCCACCATGTTTTTCAACGATGGCTTTCACGTAATTCAGTCCAAGTCCGTAACCTTTTACGTCATGAATATTTCCGGTTGGAACTCGGTATAGTTTTTCAAATATTTTTTTGTGGTTATCGCGATGAATGCCGACGCCGTTATCCTTTACTTCAAACACGACACCATCTCCGTGATTACGTGTGGCAATTTGCAAAATAGGTTGTCCCGAGGTGTACTTTAACGCATTGTCCAGTAGGTTGTAAATCACATTTTGTAAATGCGTTTTGTCTGCCTGAATAACGAAACGTGTGGCTTTTAAATCTGTTGTGATTTTGCCTACCTTCTTATCAACCGCCAACTGAATGCCGTCAACCGATTTAAGAATCATATCGTGCAAGTCTAACTGCACCGGCTTCAATTTGAAGTTGCCTTTATCTAAAATTGCAGTTTGCAAAACATTCTCCACAAGAATTCCCAAACGCTTGTTTTCATCTTTAATCATGGAGATGTAACGATGTGTACGTTCCGGAGTTTTTTCGATACTGTCATCACCTAGCACTTCACAAGCAAGCGATATAGTTGAAATAGGAGTTTTCAACTCGTGGGTCATGTTGCTGATGAAATCGTTTTTGATTTCTCCTAACTTCTTCTGACGGTAAATGGTATTAATACTGTAGTAGAACAAGAAAATGATGAACAAGATGAACAACACTGAAACAGATAACATGCCCCAAGTAGAGCGGAGGATGAACGCTTTTTCGTTAGGGAAGTAAATCGATAGTACACGCGGTTGAGCGAAGAAGTCATCAGGCGTTAAACGCACACGGTATTTACTGCACAACAAGCTGTCGCTTTCAGCAGAACCGGAATGACCATCCGAGTTAAATACACAAACGGGAGTGTTTAAAATAGCATAGGTGTAATGTGTGCTGATACCACGACTAACTAGTTCATTGCGTAAAAGCGAATCGACAAGAATCGTATCAACGGCAGTCATATGGTCGCCGTACAAATTCATGCGTACCAGATGATCAAACAACACTGAAGAAACGCGAGATAACATACCGGCCGTTTTAGCGGTAGATTCGAAAGAAACCGAATCGCCGGTACTATTGGTGATTTTAAGACTAAAGTTGCCATTACCCGGAACAGGGTTTTTAGCGAATTTTAACTCCGTTCCAAAGTGCGGTTCGTGGTGCGCCATCTGACTGTGATGCGGCATCATCTTACTCATGCGAAGCGACGCCAAATGACGATTGTACTTGCGCGACACTTGCATCAATGCTTCACGAACGTCTTGCTCAAAGTGTTCATGCTTTTGGTCAATAGCGCCCTTAATCCAATAGTATTGAATAACAGACAAACCGACCAAAGCAAAGCCGGCAAGAAACGCAATAAGTTTAGGTGACGCAATTCGCATTATCCAAAATTACATCGTACTGCGGTTGAAGTGGTGGGGTTAACATCATTTAACAGCACGCGTTACAGCCCGAACTTCATGTTTTTCGGGTCTTGCAGAAAAATTCTGAGCGGAGGTAAATCAATAATATTGCCTTTAGGATCCATCGCTTTAATCTCTTCAAACATCAGCATGCCGCCGTTTTTCTTCACATCTAACGCGTCGATTTTTTGTTTCATCGCCGGTGTCAGTTTCGATCCTTTTGTACTAAGCGTGTCGAATCCGGTTGCACTTCGAATGTATAATTTAAACGAAACCACCACATACGGATCATTGCCGTATTTCTGTTTCGCTTGCACATTACCCAATGCAATAATTCGGAATTTATCGGCTACAGAATCGTTCGCAACTCCGTCCAGATACAGGCGTGGAGTCTCTCTTCCGTATAATTTATAAGTTTTGCTAAATGCTACTTTCTCCGTACCGTTTTTCAGTTTTTCGTAAACAACCAATACAGCTTCTGCTCCGGTTGTAGCATTCAGCACGTACAATGAATCTCTTTTTGTCGCAGTGCCTCCTAGCAATTCCGCACGACTCAGTTTGTTTTTACCCTTGTAGATAATCTGAACATTTTCATTTTCATTGAGGTATAAAAACGAACGATCGGGAATGACACGAACAGCTGTTGGCGTGTTGCGGACTATAAATGTGTCTTGCTGTGCCCATAATTGAAATGAACACAGCAAGAGTAAAAAGGTCAGTTTGAGTAATCTCATGGTGGTCATCAGGTTGGGTTAATGCCAAGAGCCGACCGTGCTTCTGCAGGTGTTTTAACTTTAGTGGAAGTTACTTGCATAGTTAACGCAACATTCTTCTTTGAAGTATTGATGGTTTTAAAATCATCTGCACTGTAGATCGCAAGAAAGCCATCCGGTGTTATTGCCCACAATATGTTTTCGCTATCGGGGTTAAACTTAAATTCCTTGAGCGCTGCAGTGTAATACGTAAATATAGCATTACGTCTGCGTTCTACCAGATATACTCTGTCTACTTGCAATGGCTTGTTGTTACGGCTGTCTTTGAGTGTGGCAAATATTTCAGCACCTTCCGGTAAGGAACTAGGGCAATCTGAATTCCATACTCCGAAATTTTCCAGCATAAATTCGCGCATGATCATACCTTCTGTTTCATTATTCATGCCTCGTGCGGCACGTATAGCCATTGCTCGTGCTGCCAAAGTATCATTAACCCATAGGCGATGACGATCTTGCTCTTCAACGATCAGCTGCATGCGCTGACTTTGATTATTAGCGGCCTCTTCCTTCGCCTTTAGAGAGGCTTGGTACTCGGCATATTTTGCAGCGAAAGCTTTCATTGCAGCAGCATAGTTGGCGCCGTCAACAGCGGCATACGTTACATAACGAACTTCCTTCTCATCTTTAGTAAATACAATCGTGTATGTTGCTCCATCGGCATTCCGAGTGATGCTCACATCTTCCCATTGGATTTTAGAGTCGGCACGATTGTAAGGTGTTTTAGTTTCGTCAACTTCAAAACGTACGCCTTTGTATGCATTCAACTCCGGAAATTCTGCGGGGTCATAAGCAATTGCAAATCCAGGTTTCTTCGAATCGGCTTTCACAGGTGCAATAGGAATTGAACTTTCGGTTAATACAGCAGTTGTATCAGCAGCAAGACGAATTACAATTGGATCATCTTTCTTGATGAAACTCCAATTTTTCTTCACGGTATCAAGATAATAGATGTTGAATTTATCTTCCGGAGTATTAGAAGCCATGGCAACGCGGATGGGCGCAGCAGGATTGGTTTTCAGTGGATGCCCATTTTGCCACGCTGTAATTTCAAGCATGCCTGCAGATTCGAAATGATATTGCTGTCCTGCTGAATCGTACGTCATCGGTATGCCTGCGATGAAGATCGAAGCCGGATCGTGAAACTCACGGTAGCGAATTTCAACCGGACCATCAACTACTTTACCGGTGCTATCCGTAAATGCATTGGCCGGAATTCGAACAACACTTCCTGTTCCGTAAATAAAGTCCTGTCCGCTTCCTGCGTTCACACCCCATGTAGTGTCTGCGATATCGACACCTGCGATAGGTGGCGCAATAAATGGAGGCGGTGAAGTAGGAGCAGATGATGATTCTGATAAGAAGTAACCACCTACAACCAGCATCACTCCGGTTACAGCGACAACGCCATAAAATCCAGGCTTTTTATAAAATGGTTGAGACGCGCCACCATGTGCATTCATCAAAGCTTGGAAATCTTTGCCTTTGGCAATGTCAGCATCCGTTAGCTTTTCTTTGTTGCGCTGAATATTATACTTGTCCATGACGTTTATGATAAAGCGTTAATTATCCCTTTTAGTTTTTCCAGTAATCGATATACGCGGGCTTTCGCAGCTGTTTCGGTTATTCCCAGCATGTCGGCTAGTTCTTTAAATGGTACTTTGTCGAAGAAACGCATCTGCAGTAAATCTGCTTCTTCTTGTTCCAGTTGTTGAATTGCTTTCATGAGGCGTGCATCTATTGTTGCACAATTTTCTTCACCCATTTCCAATAATACATCTGCAACCTGTGTATCATCAATGCTTATAGACTGACGCACATTATTCTTGCGATAATATTTCCCCAATTCGTTGGTTGCTACGCGAAATAGCCATGCGTTGAAAGGCACACCTACTGATTTGTACATTGGCAGATTTTCAATTGCCGCAAGAAATACTTGCTGCGTAATATCATACGCTTCTTCTTTGGAAGTAACGCGTCCGTATACAAAGCGCAGCACACGCTCGTAATATCTTTCATACAACGGTTTGAATTGTCGCGGGTCTTTTTGTGCCGCAGCAATTTCCCGTTCTTCTGCTGTGATTTGCTCACGAGTCAGGTGGTACTTGCTGTATGTGTTCATAAATATGTCTTTTGCGATGACGTACATGATCGGTGGGCTTCTTTACAAGCATATACCGGCACAACGTCAAAAGTCACACAAGTTGCATCATTTATTTTACAGGCATAAAAAACCCCGTGAAATATTTACTTCACGGGGTCGCACACCATCGCAGTTAGAATTACCGCGAGACAATTAAACGTTTAGTGATTTTTCCTGCAGGGGTTGCTAATTCTACGAAATACATACCCGGCTGTTGTTCGTTAAGGTCAATAACTTCCGGCGCCGGCTGGTTGTTTACAGCCTCAAAGCTATACACCGATTCGCCCAGCATATTAAAGACAGTCATGCTTAATATGTCCTGACCGTCTGCATTAATTTTAAAAGTTCCTACGCTTGGATTCGGATAAAATTCCGGTTGAGCAGCAGTTGTTTTCGCAAGAATTTCTTCGTTTTGCTTTTTTGCAATTTTCGGAGCCGGCATCACCACAACAGCCTCATCCGTTTGAAATACCCGGCGCAGTTGGAAATGATCCAGCCACAGACCGGAGTTGTGGTGCTTATTGTTGACAGCTTTCACCGAAATATATTTACCGGAAACAGGAGCAGTGAAACGAAGCGTAATCAACTTCCATTCTGCTGTTACTTGTTCTGCTGCGACTGTGTACACGTTTACTCCAACAGCGCTATCGTTGGTGCTTACGCCAATTTCCAGATTAGACGCCAACCCTCGACTTCTTGTATAAAAACTGAGCGCGTATTGTTTATTCTCCTGCACAGCGCTGCTCAACAGGAGGTTGACTGATTCGCTGCGAATCTCGCCGGAAATATTGGACGCTAATCCAATAAACCAATTGCCTTCCTGAGCGGAACCGTGGTCGCATGTTGTTCCCATGATATCGGGTTTGCGATTTGCTCCGTGCGAATAAACACCTTTCATATTTGCGTTGAACACTTGACTCGAAGCGTTCAGCAGGCATTTGCCTCCGTTATTTTCGAAACTTCCGTTAACAAAATCCTGACCATATAAATGCAGGAAGCCCGCGGGAAGCAGCAGGGCAAGTGTACGCAAGAAGTGCTGTTTTTTCATGGTGCGCGTTGTTTTAAACTTCTTGAGAGTAAAATGAATTATACCTGTATAACTACGAATGGTTCGAAAAGTTATACCTCGATATAAGAAATAGAGCAAGGTTTATGCCAAATGCAATAGTTATAACGTTATGCGCAGGTAAATAATTGTTTACCGAATTGATTTAGTTTATCTAACCATGACTTCGTGTTAATACTTCGGTAATGACAAGGTTAAATAGTGAAGGCACTTTTGCGGGACTAAATCGTGAATCATGAAAAAACTATTTTGGGTTGCAATTACAGCATTTTCGGGCTTAACTGGGCTTGCCCAGCAAGGTGCGGGATTAATTATTTCGGAAGCATTGCCGAATCCTGCAGGCACAGACTCTCCGTTTGAGTGGATCGAGTTGGTCGCTACACGAACAATAAATTTCGGGACATCTCCGTACACGGTGGTGGTGTGTAATAATAACCCCGCTACTGCTCAAGGATGGGTTGCCGGAGGATCGTTAACCTACGCTTTTGAAATAACGACGGGATCAGTCAATGCCGGCGATGTGGTGTACGTTGGCGGAACGTCTATGGCCCCAACGGGCACTGTTCTTCGAAGTATTAATACTGCAACAACCAACGGAGATGGTTTTGGAAATTTCGCTTCCGGTGGGATCGTTGGCAACGGAGGAACGAATGCCGATGGCATCGCTGTATTTGCATCGCCCGTTTCAGCTTTGAATCCGGCTACAGTCCCCGTAGATGCAATCTTCTATGGCTCTGCAATAGGTAGCGCTTTAGTAAGTGCCGGCACAGCTGGTTACCAAATGCCATACAATGATCATTACGCAGGAGGTAAATTGCAAGCTACTGCATTTCTTGCTCCGGATCCCGCATCTGCTCAAGTAATAAAAGCGGCAGGAGTTTTTAATCCGACTACAGGTGCCTTTACAACTCCACGTACATGGACGTTAGGCACTTTTACTAATGACAACTTAACCGATGTGACTTTAAGTAGTGCTGTGACTTCGGGAACTGTGGCCTTCAGTTCTGTTCATGCTATTGTAAACGAAAATGCAGGAACCTATTCTGTAAACGCGGTGGTCACCAATTCTAATGCAGGGCAAATGGTATTTACTGTTAAAGCGTTGCCTTTTTCTACAGCAACTCTTGGCGCTGATTACACACAGCAGGATACCACAATTGTTGTTCCTCCGAATACTAGCGGAACCTACACATTGAACTTCACAATTATTAATGATGCAGCATCAGAAAAGGATGAATATGTAGCGTTAGGATTTGTTCAACGATACAACGTAAACGCAGCAGCTAACGCGGGACACTTCGTTTACATTCGAGACAACGATACTCCGGCACCGCAAGCGTCCAATGAATTGAATCTCTCTTTGTTAACGAGCTTTAGCAATGGTGCTGCCGGGTCTAATTCTGCTGAAATTGTTGCACATGATCCAACTACTCAGCGTTTATATATCGCCAATAGTATTGGGGCAAAATTGGACATCGTCAACTTCGCAAATCCTGCTGCCCCGGTATTATTGAATTCCATCAATGTTACAACGTACGGTAATATCAATAGTGTGGCGGTGAGAGACAGTATAGTTGCTATGGCTATCGAAGCAGCTAACCCGCAGGACTCGGGCAAGGTCGTTTTTCTGGATTACAATGGAAATTTCATCAGTCAGGTCAAGGTAGGTGCCATGCCGGATATGATCACGTTTAATCACGCAGGCACTAAGGTTATCACTCCTTGTGAAGGTGAACCCAACAATGCCTATACGATTGATCCAGTAGGTCATGTTTGTGTTGTAGACATTACAAATGGAGTTGCGTCTGTCAATCAAAGTAATGTAACCTTCATTGGATTTACACAATACAACGGACAAGAGAATGCTTTACGCGCTCAGGGTATTCGCATATTTGGACTAAATGCTAATACTGCTCAGGACTTCGAGCCGGAATACATTACCATTTCAGATGATGATTTGACAGGTTATGTTACGCTGCAAGAAAACAATGCCGTAGCAGTAATTAACTTCCAAACTAACACAGTTACACAAATTCTACCATTGGGTTACAAGAATTATAGCACAGGAAATAACGCTATGGATCAATCGGATCAGACTTCAGGAATAGTTCTGTCGCAATTCCCCGTTAAAGGAATGTACTTGCCTGACGCTATTGCCGGTTTCTCCGTAGCTAATCAATCTTATTTAGTAACCTCTAATGAAGGTGATGCACGCGCGTATTCAGGCTTTAACGAAGAGTCCCGCTTCTCAGGGTTGAATTTGGATCCTGTGAAATTTCCGTTTGGAGCCATCATGAAACAAAATACTTTTTTGGGTCGACTTAACTGCACAAACAAATGGGGTGATACAGATAATGATGGTGACATTGACACCGTGTATACTTATGGTGCGCGCTCTTACAGTATTTGGAATGCAACTACAGGAGCATTGGTGTACGATAGCGGAGATGAATTGGAACGAATCACTGCTACACACCCTACTTATAGTGCCTTATTTAACATGAGTAATACGGTAGCTCCAAGTGCTACTAAAAATAGAAGTGATGATAAAGGCCCGGAACCTGAAGGAGTTGCTACTGCAACTATCAATGGCGTGCCATTTGTATTTGCGAGTATGGAACGTATTGGTGGTGTTATGATATTTAATGTAAGTAATCCTGCTTCACCACAATATGGGGGTTATTACAATAATCGTACGGTTTCTCCAAATGGCCCTGATTTGGGTGCTGAAGGTCTGGTGTATATTTCTGCTCAGAATTCACCGAATGGACAACCATTGTTATTATTGGCTAATGAGGTTTCAAGTACGTTAACAGTATACCAGATTCAAACCTGCGCGCAAGCAGCAGGTGTTACAGTAAGCGCTGCTGCTAACGGATTCTGCGCGGGAGACTCCGTATTACTAACCGCGGTTACTGTTCCAAATACCACCTACCAGTGGCAATTGAACGGTGTTGCAATACCCGGTGCTACGAGTGCAACGTATTACGCGGATGTTGCAGGTAATTACAATTTGGCCATAGTTAACACGACAAATAGTTGTTCAGGAACAACACCTGTTCAAGCCATTAGTATTTTGCCTGCGCCAACAATTACAGCGTCTGCTAACATTTCGTCACTTTGTGCCGGCAATCCGGTTACGTTAAATGCATCAGGAGCAAGCTCCTATGTATGGGCACCTATCGCAGCTTCCGGATCTTCTGTTACTATCAACCCTGCGACAACAGCAACATATACCGTAACAGGAACAGCAATAAATGGCTGCCGCAATACAGCAACAGTTACCGTTACCGTATTACCAAGACCAACTATTGTTGCAAGTGTAAATAATACAGCATTCTGTGAGCAAGACCTCGTAACATTGTCCGCAACAGGTGGTTCGAATTACATGTGGTTTCCGGGATTGTTAACCGGTTCTCCTGTACAAATTATTGCCGGCAGCGTAACTTCTTACACCGTTAATGCGGTGGGTAGTAATGGTTGTCAAGGTTCAGATACAATTGCTTTTACCGTTAATGTGCGACCTCAAGTTGATATCTCCTTATCGCAGAATGCAGTTTGCGGAACGACAACTTTACTTCCGTTAAACGGAGGAACACCGCCCGGAGGAACCTATTCGGGAATAGGCGTTAGCGGAAACGTATTTGACCCTGCTGTTGCCGGAGTAGGAATGCACTATGTGTCATATGAATACACTGCGGGTAATGGATGCAGCGCCTCAGACAGCGCGGCAATCAATGTGAATGCTCTACCGCAAGTGCAAATTATACTGCAGCAAGATACCGTGTGCAATACCACAACACTAATTACTTTATCGGGCGGATCCCCGGCAGGCGGAACATATTCTGGCCCGGGAGTTAACGGGAATATTTTTGATCCGGCTGTTGCAGGTGTTGGCACTCACTATGTGTTGTACGAGTTTATCGACGCTAATGGATGTGGAGCTACAGACAGTGCGGCTATCGTGGTGGATTTGTGCACAGATGTAACTGATCTATCTGCTGCACCTGCTGTAACCATGTATCCGAACCCTACAGATGGCGTTGTGAGAATTGTTGCAAATACTGATGTGCAATTGATTCGAGTGCTAGATGTACAAGGTCGCGAGGTGTATAGCTCCACAGTAAATGCAAAACAAGCCGAGGTGAACTTGAGTAACTTCGCAACAGGACTTTATTTTGTTCGCGTTGTAACTGTTGAGGGGGAAACAATAATGGAATTGATCAAAAATTAAACGTTAGACATTGTCAAATAAAAGAGGCATCCATAGGATGCCTCTTTTATTATTGGTAAAACGCAGTGTTGACTTAATTAAACGCATTAAATCCGGTAACATCCATACCTGTAATCAGCAAGTGAATATCATGTGTTCCTTCATAAGTAACTACCGATTCCAAATTCATCATATGACGCATGATCGGATATTCTCCGGTGATACCCATTCCTCCAAGCATCTGACGCGCGTTACGTGCAATAGTTAATGCCATGTCAACGTTATTTCGCTTCGCCATAGAAATTTGTGCAGGAGTTGCGCGGTTTTCGTTTTTCAAAACTCCGAGTCTCCAACATAGCAATTGTGCTTTGGTGATTTCGGTAATCATCTCGGCTAATTTTTTCTGTTGCAACTGGAACGCGCCAATTGGTTTGCCAAACTGGATACGTTCTTGCGAATAGCGCAAGGCCACATCGTAACAATCCATCGCAGCACCTAAAGCGCCCCAAGAAATACCGTAACGAGCAGAGTTTAAGCAACTCAAAGGACCTTTCAATCCTTTTACTCCCGGGAATATATTTTCTTTCGGAACCTTTACATTGTCGAACACTAATTCGCCTGTTGAGGACGCACGAAGCGACCATTTACCGTGAGTTTCCGGAGTTGTAAACCCTTCCATCCCGCGCTCTACAACCATGCCGTGAATAACGCCTTCTTCATTTTTTGCCCATACTACTGCGATATCTGCGAATGGTGCGTTTGAAATCCACATTTTCGCTCCGTTCAATACCACATGATCACCTCTGTCCTTATAGTTGGTGATCATACCACTTGGGTTCGAACCGTAATCAGGTTCAGTTAAACCGAAGCAGCCCATCATTTCGCCTGTTGCCAGTTTAGGCAAATACTTGCGCTTCTGTTCTTCCGAACCAAATGCATAAATAGGGTACATCACCAAAGAACTTTGTACCGATGCAGTAGAACGAATTCCGGAATCTCCGCGTTCTAATTCCTGCATAATTAATCCGTATGAAATCTGATCCAATCCCGGACCTCCATATTCTGCAGGAATATATGGACCGAATGCTCCAATTTCACCCAGACCTTTGATGATCTGTTTTGGAAACTCAGCGCGCTGTGCGTAATCTTCAATGATTGGTGAAATTTCTTTTTTCACCCACGCACGGGCAGTATCCCGCACGAGCTTATGCTCATCGGTCAATAATTCGTCTACCTGATAGTAATCCGGTGCTTGAAAGTTGTCTGTTGCCATAACTATGATTTTTTTATGCCCTATTAGGAAGCGGTCAAAAATACGTAAAACAACGGGTGAACGTGCCAACAAAAAAAAGTTGGAAATCTTTGGCATAATATATGTATCTACATATATTTGCGTCCCGATTGGAAAAGCCTTCCAATTTGGCGTGAATATTGTAACTTGCTCATTAAACAAACTAAAATCATGAAAAAAATTATTGCATTAGTAGTTTTGATAGTTGCTACAACAGGTCTTGTACAAGCACAGTTTTATAAAGACAAAACATGTAAAGTGTCGTTCTACTCGCACACCGCATTGGAAGATATCAGCGCTGTGGATACCACAGGAACGATGTTGTTGAATACTAAAACCAACGACGTTATCGCTCAGGTAATGATCAAAGGATTCATTTTCCCAAATGGTTTGATGCAGGAGCACTTTAACGAAAACTACATGGAAAGTGACAAGTATCCGAAGTCAACTTTCAAAGGTAAAATCAACGAAAAAGTAGATTACACGAAGGACGGCACGCACAACGTAACCATCACGGGTAATTTGGAAGTGCACGGCGTTACTAAGCCACGCACTTTACCTGCCACAATCACTATTAAAGGTGGTGTGATTACGGTTGATCTGAAATTCAACATTGCATTGAAAGATCACGAAATTAAAGTGCCTGAAGCAGTAGGAGCAAAAATTGCAGAGAATATTGAAGTCACCGTCCACACCGTAATGGTGCAACCCGGGAAAAAGTAATAACTTCACAACCGGTAGCTCGAAAGACTACCGGTTTTTTTTGCTCCTTACAAAACGCTTATGAAAAAGCTTTTCCTGGTCGCCACTTTGGTAATTTGTTCATCCGCCTTTGCCCAGGATGATATGCAAGCTTATCTGGATTCTCTGGAAAAGGCCGACGCGAAAAAAGATTATGTACTGGCCACGTTCAAGACATTCAAAGTAATCAATGCACAAACCACAGAAACTACTAAACATAAGACGTTAGATTTTCGCATCATTCACCGTTTCGGAAATATGGGAGTTTCCAGTAACGGAGGTGGACATACACTTTGGGGTTTTGATGATTCACGCGACATACGCTTTTCATTCGATTACGGTTTGTCCGAGAAATTGTCTATAGGAATAGGACGCAGTAAACAGTTCGAGTTACTCGATGCCAACTTTAAATGGCGTTTCATGACCCAAACAACGAATAACAAGCAGCCGGTTAGTATGGCCCTTTATTCTACGATGGGCTTTATTCCTCAGCGCAAAGATCAATTTTATGCCGGTGTTGATTTAAACGAGTTCACGACAAAATCATCACATCGTTTCAACTACGTCACACAATTGATTGTAGCTCGCAAACAAGGTATTGTTTCACTCGAAGTGTTACCGACATACGTACACCGCAATTTTGTTAAAGGCCCGATGAATACAAATGGTGATTTCGACGCTAACGGATTTTTCGCTTGTGGCATAGCAGCTCGCGTGAAACTTGCGAAGCGCGTAAGCATTACAGGTGATTATTTTTACATCGGTAGCAAGTTCCGTCGCGGAACTGATGCTTTCTATGATCCTATCGGTATTGGTATTGAAATGGAAACAGGCGGGCACATCTTTAACATTAACCTGACGAATTCAGCTGGAATCATGGAAAATAATTTCCTCCCGGGCACACAGGATAATTGGTTAAAGGGCGGCTACAAATTAGGCTTCTCGATTTCACGTTCGTTCGCGTTTAATACCAAGCATTGATTATTTTCGACATGATTGATACCGCATCACCGTGGTTAACTCCGGGCAATACGGGCTTTCAACCGCAACTTTTGCCGGATCATTCCAAATTTTGGTATATCCCGGCTGCATTGTTTGTCTCGTTCACCTTGTTGGTTATTCTTCGTGTGTTCGATGGAAGACGCATGAATCGCTTGTTAGGAGGGTTTTTTCGCATAGCATCCTTAGGTTTGCTGTATCGTGAAGAATCGATGTTGCTTGGGCGTCCGGCCCTTTTCTTGTTAATTAATTTTCTGCTCAATGCTACGTTATTTATTACGCTGTCCTATGACTACGTAAAGAATATAAGCATCGTGCTATTTCTACAAATAGCCGGGCTGATAATCGGTATATATGTGGTCAAATTGATCTCAACCCGTGTTATTGGTTCGATATTCGGATGGAAAGAACAAGCCAACGAATACATTTATGCGATACTCCTCAGTAATAAAATGTTGGGCATCGTTTTGTTTCCAATTACGCTGCTTTTGGCTTTTGCACACCAAATTCCGGAAGAATGGCTCATTTATGCCGGACTTACGTTTTGGGGTATCTTTTTGATTTATAGAGTTTTACGTTCGGCTATAGTCGTGTTATCTGCTCCGGGTGTTTCCTTGTATTACTTATTTATATACCTTTGCACCCTTGAAATAATACCTTTCGTCGTTTTAATGAAGCTATTCATTGGCAACTTTTAACTACTCACCCAAACTCTAAGCGATCGTGCCTACCGCAAAGACACAGGACTTGAAAGTAAAGAGTATATTGGTCACCCAGCCTAAGCCGGAGACTGATAAGAATCCCTATGCGGATTTGTCCAAGAAGTTCAATCTTAAAATCGACTTCCGCGAGTTTATTCATGTGGAAGGTGTGCCTGCTCAGGAATTCCGTCAACAGCGCGTGAATATTGCAGAACATACTGCGGTAATTTTAACGAGTCGTAATGCGGTGGATCACTTCTTCCGAATTTGCCAAGAAGTGCGTTACACAGTTCCGGATGATTTGAAGTATTTCTGTATTTCAGAATCTACTGCTTATTATTTGCAGAAATATGTGCAGTACAGAAAGCGTAAAATTTTTCACGGTAAAGCCACCTTCGCTGATTTGCTGGATATCATCAAGAAACACAAAGACGAGAAATTTCTTTACCCATGCACTGACGTGCACAAAGAAGAAATTCCTGAAATTCTTGACAAACACAGCATCAATTATTCCAAAGCAGTATTGTTCCGCACCGTGTGCAGCGATTTGAGTGACCTTGCGGACGTTTATTACGACATTCTGGTGTTCTTCAGTCCTTCAGGAATTACCTCTCTGTTCAAGAACTTCCCGAAGTTTAAACAGAACAAAACCCGAATTGCTGCTTTTGGTCCAACAACAGCGAAAGCTGCGGAAGAAGCCGGTTTGCGATTAGATATTCACGCGCCGAAGCCGGGTACTCCATCCATGACTATGGCGTTGGAAGAATACATCAAACAAGCCAATAAGAAGTAAGGTGAATAAGTTCCGTAAATCGGAGCGACTTTCCGGCAAGGCTGTTTTCTCGCGTCTTGCGGCTACTAAACAATTTGCGTTCAGTTTTCCCTGTCGTGTGTTATACGAAGTAGTTCCTGCAACAGATGCACAGGCAGTGCAAGTTGCTTTCGTAGTTCCGAAACGTTTATTTAAAAAATCATCACAACGCAATCGTATTAAAAGACTTTTGCGTGAGGCGTATCGATTAAACAAACTGCCACTAATAGAATTTTTACAACAGCAACAACAGGCAGCGCACCTCATCTTTATCTACACACACAAGGAAGAACTTACACAGCAAGAGACATCGGCTAAAATTGTTCTAACTTTACAGAAGCTGATCAATCAATTTTCAGACGTTGAGCGAACATCCAAAACGTAATTTACTGTCACGGTTTTTTTCCGCGATTGTGCTGGGTTTGATAAGGTTTTATCAGGGTGCAATTTCTCCGTATTTAGCGCCATCGTGCCGTTTTACACCAACGTGTTCGCAGTATGGGTTTGAAGCCGTGAAAAAGTACGGAGCCTTTAAAGGAAGTTGGTTAACGGTGAAACGCATGGGTCGTTGTCATCCATTAGGTGGAAGCGGTTATGATCCGGTTCCATGATAAATAAACATAAGCAACCTATGAAACGAATTGTATTTGGAAGCATCATTCCAATTTCATTTTTAATGATCGGCATTTTCATTGGAGCCGCCGCTGATCGTAATGATCGCTTATTTGATATTTCTAAAAATCTGGAAATCTTCGGTAGTGTTTACAAGGAGCTGAACAAGTTATACGTTGATGAACCGAAACCCGGAGAATTGATGAAGACAGGCATTGATGCAATGTTGTCTTCTCTTGATCCTTACACGGTGTATATTCCGGAGGAAGCTGTGGAGGATTATAAAATTCAGTTAACCGGACAATACAGCGGCATTGGATTACGCGCAAGAATGATAGACGGCAAAATAGTTGTTGCCGAATTATTCGAAGGATTTCCCGCAGAAAAATCGGGTGTGAAGGTTGGTGATGTGTTAAAGGAAGTGAACGGCACTACAGTTGCAGGAATGACAATTGAGCAAGTGGGTAAAATGATGAAAGGCACTGCGGGCTCATCGGTAAAAATTAAAGTAGAACGAGACGGGCAGTCACCAGGAACGGAGTTTGTCATTACCCGTCAGGAGGTAAAGGAGAAGAACGTTTCTCACAGTACGATGCTGGCGAACAAAGTCGGCTACATACGTCTCGATAACTTCATGAAAGATGCCGCCAATGAAGTTCGTGCAGCAGCGGCACAGTTGAAACAAGATGGTGCAACGTCAATCATGCTCGACTTGCGCGATAATCCTGGTGGTTTGTTGACCGAAGCCGTTAACATTGTTGGGATATTTGTTGAGCGCGGACAATTAGTAACCACTATGCGCGGTCGTGTGCGCGAGTGGGACAAACAATTCCGTTCGGAACATGCGCCTTTAGATACGAAGATGCCATTAGTCGTTTTGGTGAATTCCGGTTCCGCATCCGCATCTGAAATTGTTTCGGGGGCGCTGCAGGATTTGGATCGTGCGGTGATTATGGGGCAACGTTCTTTCGGAAAAGGGTTAGTGCAAAATACGGTCCCGCTGGTCTACGGATCCTTGTTTAAAGTAACCATCGCGAAGTATTATATACCAAGCGGACGTTGTGTGCAGTCTTTGGATTATTCGCACCGCAATCCGGATGGAACCGTGAAGCGCATGAATGATTCGTTGATTACACCATTTAAAACCCGCAATGGTCGTGCGGTGTGGGACGGACTCGGCATTATTCCGGATATGGAACTGGATCACCCTAAATACAGCACACTTACTGATACGCTGGAACAAAGCGGTGTAATGTTCAAATTCGCAAGTCAATATGTGAAGCAACACGCAACAATTGCTCCTGCCGATCAATTTCGATTGACAGATGCCGAATACAATGATTTTATTCAATTTGCAAAAAGTCAGAAGGTGCAGTACATCACACCTGAAGAACGACACTTGAAATCATTTAAGGAGAATGCGGAACAGTCAGGAACATTCGCATCCGGAGCAACTGAATTTGCGGCTTTAGACAAGAAAGTGCAGGACGAGAAAAGTGACGATTATATTCAGTACAAGACAGAAATTAAAGCCTTGCTGGAACAGGAAATTTCAGGGCGTTATTATTTCCGTACGGGACGTTTGGCAAATGGTTTTACCACGGACAGAGAAGTGCTGGCAGGAATAACGTTGTTATCCGATTTGGCGCGATACAATTCAATCCTCACAACGGTTGTGGATGCTCCAAAGCCCAAGCAACGTGCCGATTTAGAACGCCGCTAAAAATTATACGACTTACACAATACATTCAAGGCGTAAACGTTGCAGCGAAAGTTTACCGCTGATTGTTATACTTGTATCGGCACACCATGTATCGTTTACCTGCTTCATACCGCGAAGGCTTTTACGTTTTATCCTTGTTGCTTATTGCAGCCGGACTGCCGTTGTCTAAATTTTTTCTTGGTTTAGCAGGTTTCGTTTGTGGAATTAATTGGTTGTGGGAAGGCGAGTTTGTGGACAAATGGAATCGTCTGAAGACGAACAAGGTATTGTGGTTGATTTTTGCATTCTTCCTGCTCCATGTAATTGGAGTGTTTTGGTCGCCCGACACGAAGGATGCCTGGCGCGATGTACGTATAAAGCTTCCCTTATTAATTTTTCCGTTGGTTTATGGTACGATCAAACCAATTAGGTACAAGTTCGTAGTATGGACATTAGGAACTTTTGTTGCAGCCACTTTGGTAAGTGCGATCGTTACCTACTACAAGTCATTCGATTACCGCGCCATCGACTTAGATGATGTACGCGAGGCGTCCAGATCGGTGTCGTTGATCCGGTTATCGCTCATGGGAGCGCTTTCTGTTTTCATTATGACACGATGGGCAATGATAAAACGTACTTGGTGGGCCATTGCTGCAGGCATTGTCATTGTAGCGTGGTATTCGTTTTTCTTCGTGCAAATGCAATCGTTAACGGGAATTGTTGTGATGATGGCGGGTGGAGCGGTGATTGTGGTTGTATATATATTTCGTTCAAAACGAAAATGGTTGGGGGTATTTCCTTTACTCTTGATTGTCGGGTTTATGGTTTATGGTGGTGTCAAGATTCAATCAGTCTGGCAAGAGATTGTGCCTGATACGAAATATGACAAGCGTCTAACTTATGATCAATCGACGCGTTTAGGTAACCCATATACGTTCAATCATGGTTACGCCATGTCGGAAAATGGAAATTTGGTTTTAGAGTACGTGTGTTGGGAAGAATTGGATTCTGTTTGGTTGGCGCGCACCGGTAGAAAACTTTACGAACGTGATGCCAAAGGACATGAACTGAGTAACACACTTATTCGATATATGGCCTCCAAAGGTTTGCGGAAAGATGCAGATGGTTTAATGAAATTATCTGATGCGGAAATTCGTGAAGTGGAAAATGGCGTGACGAATTGTCGCGATGGTGAACGCAATGTGTTGGAACGTCGGTTGTATCAGGTGTTGTGGGAGGTATACCATTTCTCTTTAGGCGGAAACCCGAGTGGTAATTCGATAGGAATGCGACTGGCGTTCTTAGATGCCGCTTATGCAACATGGATTGATCACAAAATTCTTGGCGTTGGTACTGCAGGACAAACAACGGCGTACAAGGAATATTATAACAGGACCAACTCGCAGCTCAAAGAAAAATGGCGTTGGATGCACGCGCACAATCAGTTTGTTTCTGTTGCGGTGACATTAGGCTTGACAGGCTTGCTGCTGTTTATTGCGATGCTGACTTTGCCGGCGTACTGGTTCAAACGATGGACGTTTGGTTATGTTGCTTTCTTCACGGTATTGATCGTTTCGTTCTTCACCGATGATACCCTCGAGACGAATCAGGGGATCATGTTCTATATTTTATTTACGATTTTGTATTTGTTCGCAGAGCGGAGGAATGCTCATTTCTCAACCAAAGCGCCCCACGCGAGGTAGTACTCAGCAACTGAATCGTTGCGACAACCCAAACGATTATGCACGGTAAGACTTTAAGCGCATAAGGCTTGATATACTCATTGCGAATAAATGCAGGGAACAAATCCGACGCAGAAAAGCCGGTGAGTAACACTACAAAAATTAATAGCGTTATCGTCCATTTGTTCCAATCTGAAATAACAAACCATAAGGCAGCTCCACACATCGCAATAATAAACGTTGGAGATTCTGCCTTGTGATTAAAAATCACGACCCACAATAAAATAGAAGCTAACCAAAGTAAGCGGTAGTTGTAGTTTGTGTGATAAGCCTTGCGTAGTGCAGGCAGCAGCAATAGTAGCATCCCCGGCACAATGTAAAACGCATCACCAGCATGAATGCCTAAAGCACGTTCAGAAAAAGTCATGATAGAAAAATTCAGTTCATGTGATGGGTCTGTTTTTATCAATGTCCACCAATTCTGATAGTGCAACAGTAGCGTGTCGAAATTCGTAAACAGTAAAGGCAATGCAGCCAGAGCAATAAACCAAAATGCACAAAGTGCAATGAAACGAAACTTCTTGTCATAGCACACAAATAAAATGCCTGCTACGGCTGCAAATAACTTTACGTGAAAACCAAGGCATAACAGTAATGCTGCTCGTCCGGGCTTTCCTGTCTCCATGAAATGAAACGCTCCGATCATCAAGCCTGCCATTAAACCATTGCTCTGAGAATTCTGAATAGAGGTAATTGTTTCGACAAGGATGAGCAAAAACACAATTCCTTTAGACCTGTCAGAAAGTCTCAATTTGCTGATGGCCCAAACGGGTAACAAGGTGTTCAGCAAGCTCCAAAAAAAGATGCCGATATAAGACGGCATCCAATAGAACGGCGCCATTAGAGCGGCAAACGTAGGACTGTATTTGTAAATGTCGTAGTGCAAATCGGGATATTGCGCGTACAAATCAACACCACGATTTAAGTTGAAAAACGAATGCCGGAAGATCTCAAAGTTGTTGAATGAAAAATCTACAAACAGGAGTCGATGTAACGTAACAATAATTGCAGCCAACAGAAATATGATCCACCACATTCTGACGTTACTCAAGCTATTCCGAAGCGTTACAATCATTTTACTTGCTTATTAAGCGCCCACAATTTTTTGTATTTCAACCAGGTTTCCCATGCCGTGATTTTACAAATCACCCAGCCGTGGTAGCCGTCAAGAAAACCTGCGTGTACAATGTAGTTACGTATAAACTTTACTCCTGATTTAAATGCAGCAAGCAGTAGGGATGACTTTTTTCTTTTCTCAAATAGTGCTTGCGCCGCGATTCCGGAAAACTTATCTGCCTGGCGATAATGCTCTTCCACAGTATAATAACTGTAGTGCAAAATGTTGCCCGACAAATGCTCTACACGCTCTGATTGATGGTGTAATTCAAATTTATCATGCGGATTGACACCGCCCCATGCTCCGCTGCCCGCTTTCCATAATCGCAACTTCGTATCCGGATACCAACCGCAATGCTTGATCCATTGTCCGCAATAGTTGGTTAAACGATTCATCGTGTAACCGGAAGCAGTTGTGCTTTCTTTAACCTTCCGAATCGCATGCAGTAAAGTTTCATCAGGCGCTTCATCAGCATCTAAAGAAAGGACCAATGGATGTTTTGCAAACGTCAACACACGATTCTTCTGTTGTATGTGTCCATCGAATGCATGTTGAATAAACGTAGCGCCGTAACTTTTGCACATAGCCTCCGTTTCATCGGTAGAGAACGAATCCAGCACAATGATCTCATCCGCTATTGACTGAACTGATTTCAGGCAACGTTCGATGTTACGTTGTTCGTTGAACGTAATGATAACAACAGAAAGCAGCGTACCGGCCATGCGCTGTAAAGTTATCGGAAAGTTCGTTATGCGTGAGCAAGGTATAAAGACAATGTTGGTTAACTTTGCTCCATGTCTGATGTTCAATCGTTGTTGAAGGGTATGGCGTCCGGTGACCACCGCTCGTTGGCCCGCGCTATTACGGTGGTGGAGAACGAACTTCACGGACATAAAGAGCTGCTTGCTTCACTTGATTTTTCCGGCGCGTGCCCCATTATTGGCGTAACCGGACCTCCGGGCGCAGGAAAAAGCACGGTCATTAATAATTACATTACAGCATTAACCGGTACAGGAAAACGTGTCGGTGTTATTGCGGTGGATCCTACTTCGCCATTCAATTTTGGTTCCTTGTTGGGTGATCGTTTGCGGATGTCGGAGCATTTTAATAATCCGAATGTATTTATTCGTTCGTTGGCTACACGCGGATCACTAGGCGGTCTATCAGCCAAGGCGATTGAAGTAAGTGATATAATGCGTACTGCAGGGTTTGATGTTGTTATTTTGGAAACAGTGGGCGTTGGTCAATCGGAAGTGGAAATTGCGGGACTTGCCGACGTTACAATTTTGGTGCTGGTTCCGGAAGCCGGAGACGAAGTACAAGCGATCAAATCGGGTGTGATGGAAATTGCGGATGTATTTGTTGTGAACAAATCGGATCGTCCTGGAGCGAATACGTTTTTGAAAAATCTTCATGGCATGGTGTCGCATCGTAGCGTAACCACAACGTTGCCGCAAATTGTAAAAACAGTAGGAATTAAAAACGAAGGCACGGCGGAACTCATTACAGCCGTGGAACTCATGATGCAAGAAGCACGTAATGATTCGCGCACCGCATTGCTTTATGCCGATAAAGCATTTCGTTTAATTCAAGAAGATGTAATGAGAAAGGTCGATCGCAAGTTATTGTTAAATCAAGTTAACGAAGCCCTGCAGCAGGGCGACTTTCACTTATATCGCTTTGTAGAAAGTTATCTTTCCGGTCGCTAAATCGAAAAAAATGCCATTTAGTAAACCCATGAATGTGTTACGCTGTATAATTGTTGATGACGATTCGATTGCAAGACGCACGATCGAACATTGCGTAGAAAAGACTTCTTTTCTGCAGTTGGTAAAGTCATGTAGTAATTTACAAGAAGCGCTGTCTGTGTTGCATGACCAGCCGACCGACCTGATTTTCCTGAACGTGGAAATGCCCGATATGTCCGGATTAGATTTTATCAAAACATTCAAGGACATTCCACAGATTGCGCTCATTACCGGCAAAAAAGAATATGCCGCAGATGCTTTCGATTATGTCGTTACGGATTTCGTCCTGAAACCCGTGACGTCATAATCGTTACGACATTATTCTGATGGATATTCAAATGCAGGAAGTCGACGGCTACGCAGCTACTAATTGCATTAGGGAGCGTCTGAACATCAAAATACCGATTGTTGCCGTTACGGCGCATTCAGCAAAAGGTGAACGAGAAAAATGTTTGGAGTTGGGCATGAACGATTATTTAACGAAGCCATATCGGGCGCAAGAATTGTACAACGTAATTGTCCGTCACACGCAGTGTAGCGCATCGTTTAAAATCCACTTTTGAATTAGCAGGATTAAATGTACTTAGCGAAGCTGCAGAGTCGATACAAATTCAAGCCATTCACAACGACGACGACTGGAATAGTATTGCTACTCACTTACACACCATAGAAGCCGGACAAACCGCAGCGTTGAAGTTGTTAGAAGAGCAACGGGATGGGTTGAGGTACAATCACTCCTGATAATACACTCTCTTCACTCGTCTCGAAACATTCGTAAGTACTTCGTAGGGAATAGTTCCAGATGCTTCGGCGAGTTCCGTTATCGGATGTTCGCGGTCGAAAACTACAACGTCGTCGCCTTCTTCGCAAGGAATGTTGGTGATGTCAATCATGCACATGTCCATACAAACATTACCTACGATTGGTGCGGCTTGTCCGTTGATGTACATTTTACCGTTACCGTTGCTCAGTTTACGACTTAGTCCGTCGGCGTAACCGATTGGAACCGTGGCAATTTTGATAGGCGTTGTTGCTACAAATTTTCTGTTGTAACCCACCGACTCTCCGGTTTGCACATTCTTAATCTGTGAAATCGTTGTGCGCAGTGAACTGATCGGTTGCAAACGTTTTTGTTCCGCAGGATTCGCGCCAATGCCGTACAAAGCAACACCCATGCGAACCATTTCAAATTGCGCATCGGGGAAACGTTGTATGCCGGCTGAGTTGAGAATATGACGCATCACGCCTTCGCCAAAATGCTTGCGGATTACGCCACTCATGGATTTGAATAAATCAATTTGTTTACGCGTGAAATCGTCGAGTGCATTTTCTTCACTTGCTACCAAATGCGAAAACACACTAACAGGTTGCAAATTTTTGCTGTTACCCAAACGCACGACGAGTTCTGAAATTCCACGTTCTTCGAAACCGAGTCGTTTCATTCCTGTATCTAACTTGATATGCACAGGAATACGTTCACCTCCCGGATACAAGGTGCGATAACGTTGCGCCGCTTCTTCAAATTGCTTCAAAATACGGAAGGAGAAAATTTCCGGCTCTAAACGATAACGAATCATGGTGTCGTAACTCTGCACTTCCGGATTCATGACCATGATCGGCAATGTAATTCCGGCCTTACGCAATTCAACACCTTCATCGGCATACGCTACAGCAAGATAATCGACGCGATGAAATTGCAACACGCTAGCTATTTCGAAACTGCCACTGCCGTATGAAAACGCTTTAACCATCGCCATCGTTTTGGTAGCAGGTTGCAATTTGCTGCGCAAATAATTGAAATTATCCACTAAAGCCGACAGGTCAATTTCCAGAATAGTTTCATGAGCCTTCTGTTGCAGCATTTTGCTGATACGCTCGAAACCAAAGCTTCGTGCGCCTTTGATCAAAATCACTTCCCGATAAAACTGCAGCACATCTACTTCTCTCAAGAACGATTCTGTATCATTAAAGAACGTGCTGTCGGTATCGGTAAAGAGTTCGCGATTGCTCAACAACGCGGGACCAATGCCGATAAAACGTGTGACATTCTTATCGCGCAGCAGTTTTGCAATAGTGCTGTACAACTCGTGCTCGGCAACACCGGTTTGTAACAGGTCGGAAAGAATAACAGTTTTTTTCTCGTATTGCTGCTGCTGATTTAGAAAATCTAGCGCAACGGTTAAAGAAGCTGAATCGGAATTGTAACTATCGTTGATGATAGAACATTGATTGCTACCTTCTTTCAACTCGAGGCGCATGGCAACAGGACTTAAAGTCAACATGCCACTTTGTATAGCACTTTCATCTATTCCCAGATACAGCAACAACAACCAGCAGTGTATGGCATTTTCAATCGATGCATCATCTATAAAGGGAATAGTAATTTCTACAAAGCGCGAATTCCATACGCCTTGTATGAAAGTATTTTGAGTTGACTTGGAAACTTTAGCAATTTGTAACTGTGCTTTACTCTTCCGCGACCAGCACAATACTCGTTCGGAAGGAATGTATGCTTCAATCAGCGTTCTCAGTAGATCGTCGTCTTTGCAGTACAACAGCTTTTCGCAATGTGCCGCAAGTTTTAATTTCTCTGTTGCTTTCGTTTCACGATTTTCGAAATTCTCGTCGTGTGCTGAACGGATGTTGGTGATGATGGTAATGTCCGGAGCAATGATCTTTTCGAGTCGTTCCATTTCGCCCGGAAGTGAAATACCCGCTTCGAAAATACCCAGATTAAAAGACGCATTCATTTGCCACACCGAAAGAGGCACGCCAATCTGCGAATTGTAACTTTTCGGACTTCGAACAATTTGATATTGATGGTGCAGCAATTGATATAACCATTCCTTCACCACAGTCTTGCCATTACTGCCCGTAACACCGATAACCGGAAAATGCAATTGTTTGCGGTGATGTGTCGCCAATTCGTGTAGCGCGATGGTAGTATCCGGAACCACGATAAATACAGCGTCCGGGAATTTTGCAAATTGTGCATCGTTCCATTCACTGACCAGAAATGCACGAATGCCCAACTGATACAAATGACCTATGTAGTGATGTCCGTTATGTCTCGGACCTGTAATGGCAACAAACAACACATCTTCGGAAGGAACAGCCTTGCGACTATCGGTCAGCAGTTGCGTGATGGAATATAATGTGTTGCCGTGAACGCGGGCTGAACTAAGGATGGATCCGATGGCAGTAGTACTGTACATAGGCGTTGCCTTAACGGTTTTGTTCCGTTTTCATGGCGTCGGCAAAACAATCTCTGCACAAGGCCTGATAACTGTCTTTTTCTCCCAACTGCACTAACGCATCAGAACCGTTATGACGGAATGAATGATTCGCAAGATTTCCACAGCGCATACAGATGGCGTGAACTTTCGTTACATATTCGGCCGTAGCCATTAAGGCAGGAATAGGTCCGAACGGCAATCCGCGGAAGTCCATATCCAGTCCTGCGACAATTACTCGAACGCCGTTATCGGCCAGTTGGTTACACACTTGTGTAAGTCCTTCGTCGAAAAATTGTGCTTCATCTATTCCTATCACGTCAGTTTGACTGGCCAGTAACATGATGTTGGAAGAAGAAGGCACCGGTGTGGAGTGAATTTCGGTTTCGTCGTGCGACACTACTTTCACTTCATCGTAACGCACGTCTACAGAAGGTTTGAAGATCTCCACTTGCAGACGTGCCAGCTGCGCACGTTTTAGCCGTCGGATCAATTCTTCCGTTTTTCCGGAAAACATCGAACCGCAGATCACTTCGATCCAACCTTTACGTCTGTTGCTATGGTAAGTATTCTCCAGAAACATGTGCTAACAGCCTCCTAAACATTTATGAAATGACGTACATTTGAAGATACAAATTCGTTACGGCAAAACTAACCAAAAACAACGGTTTCCGTTATTCTGAAGTATGCAGAAAACCAATAAAAATGTAATTCGTAAAGACATTGCGGCATTAATCGATGGAATTAAAGCTTCATCAGACCGGATCGGATTCAGAAAAGACATTTCCCAGGCAGAGTTGGATGTGATTATTCATCAGATTGAGCAGTTGTATCGCAAGTCGGTAGTTTTTGCTTATCTCAATACATTACCTGAAGAGGAAGATGCGGTGATAGTGCCGATTCCGCAGCCCGTGGTGCAACAAGAAGTTAAAGTGACGCCCGTCGCTCCTGTTGTTCCGGAAGTGGTGCCTCCGGTAGTTACGATTCCTGAAGAACATGTTATCGTGCCTGAACCGGTTGTTCCAATTGTAGAAGAGCAAGTTCCAGTTTTGGAACCTGAATCTTCTGTGCAGCCGGTCAACAAAGATCCGGATCCTGTCTTACAAGAAACGCCCGCGGTGCAAGAAGAACAAAAACCTGTAACACCTGCATCGTCACGACCTGATTTTAAAAAAGCCATCGGACTTAATGAGCGCATTATGTTCACGCGCTTATTGTTCAAACAAGATCAATCGGCGTATGAAGAATGTATTGCACAACTTTCGGCATGTGCTTCAAGAGATGAAGCTCTTGCATTTTTAGATATGCTTTCCGGCACGTATAATTGGAACAAGCAATCCGATGAAGTACAAACCTTGTACACCATCGTAAAAAACAGAGTCTGATTCATGCGTATTGTCGCTCAATTTTTCCTTGTTGTTGTTTCATATGTTCTGCACGCGCAGGACATTACGTATGCGCGTAAAGTGATTGATACATTGGCTTCTCCGGCTATGCACGGTCGCGGATATGTAAGTAACGGAGATCGTATTGCAGCGGATTACGTAGCGGGTGAATTTAAAAAGATGGGCATTCAACCTGCGCTCAGTAATGGTTCTTATTTACAACCCTTTTCATTCCCGGTTAATACCTTCCCGGGAAAAGTGGAAGTAACTTTTTTCTGGAAAGATAAACCTGCTGTGAAATCCGATCCGGGAGAACATTATCTCTTGCGCAGCGCATCTCCTTCCGTTAAAGGAAAATTTGAAGTGGTGAGACTGGATTCAGCTATTGTTGCCAATCCAACACGTTGGCAACAGTTTAATGCTACATCACACAAAAAGCATTTTGTGTTGGTGGACACGTCCGGTGTGCGTAACAAAGAACAGCGTACAATGCTGTTGAATTACATCAAATATCCGAAAGGCGTAAAGGGTTTGTTGGTTCCGGTGCGTATGAATCCTATTGATGGTTCTGATCATTGCTCGAAATTAACCCCTTGGGACTTTTCCATGTATCAAAGCGGTGTGCCGATTATTGAGATTGAATCGGAGTGGAAAGACGTTACAGAAATTGCATTAAATGTGCAGGCAAAGTTCATTCGCAATTACACATCACACAATGTATTGGGTTTGATTAAAGGATCGCAACGACCTGATTCGTTTATAGTGTTTACTGCGCACTACGATCATTTGGGTCGAATGGGTCAGAGGGTGTATTTTCCCGGGGCCAATGATAACGCGAGCGGTGTTGCGATGCTATTGAATTTAGCACAACATTACACTAAGCCAGAACATCGTC
>JBIJCF010000028.1:0-46243 GCA_044344795.1 Bacteroidia bacterium
AAAAGTTGCCGTTTTTTATTTGTGGCGTAATCGAATGTGCTACGCAAATCCCTCGCACTTACCGGCTCGTCGCTGCGATGAGCAACCCCGGCTCATCTCGCTCCGCCCTGCCTCGAACCACATGAATCGGAATTAGAAAAAGTTGCTGTTATTTATTTTCGGTGGCATCGGATGTGCTGCGCTAGAAAATGACAGATAGACGGTGCGAACATTTCGAATCAATTTGAAATGGATAATTTGAATCGTGGAGTTAGCCGTTTACATTGTTTCGTTACCTTAGAACCACAATACCAAACTCCCTCGCGATGAAAAAAGTAATACTGTTTTTAGGAGTCACTTTCTCGGCTCATTTGTTTGCGCAAATAGATATGGGTTTGCCTACAGCGAGTGGCAAAGGTGGCGCAGCAACTGCTCTGGTAGGCAATTACGAAGCAATTGGCATTAATCCATCCAATTTGGGTTTGGGCGATAATTATAAGTTCTCGTTTACGCTCGCTAATGCCGGGTTAACAGTGCAATCGAAAGCTTTAAAACTAGGCGAATTGCGCAATGCACTTGTCAACCCCAACGATACGTTTACCGCTGCCGAGAAACAAATTTATGCTAACCTATTTACCACAGAGGACGGCCTCAATCTAAATGCAAACGTCAATTGGTTTGCGGCATCGTTATATTTTCCGAAGTTCGGAGGTATTGCAGTGAATATGCGAGATCGTGCATTTGGGAATGTGAGTTTATCTCAGAATGCTGCTGATTTTATTTTTAATGGAATTAATTCGGTAGCTTATCAAGATTCATCCGTGTATTCGCAGTATATGTCTCAGATTTTTAACGGAACATCGATGGCGTATCTGCATTACCGAGAAATGAATATTTCCTACGGAAGAAAACTATTTGGTTTTGGGACGGAAGACGATAAAGGTCGTCAGGCGGTAGAAGTGTTTGGTGGTGTTGGCTTCAAATACTTGTGGGGATTGGGCAATGTCGATGCTAAGATTACGAATTCATTGGTGGCGGGAACAGCTTCGTTTTCTACTAACTATAACATTAATTACGGCAACATTCAAAATTTCAATCCGCAGAGCGTGGGTAGTATTTTTAATGCTGTTGGAACGGGTGTGGCAACAGATTTTGGCGCAACCGTTGTCTTGAAAGGAACTATGCGTTTTGCTATTGCAGCGAATGATTTGGGAAGTATCAACTGGAAGAACAATGTGCTTTTAGGTGGTGACACCTTGATGCCTCAACTGGATAGTAATCATGTTGGTTTGAATTCCTGGAACATGAGCAGCCCTTCGTTTTTGTTTGGTGATAATGCGGTGATTAATTACACATCCGGAAGGGATTACAAAAACAAATTGCCGTCACGTTTACGTTTCGGTTACGGCATGACTATCGGTGAAAAGATTATGATTGGCGCTGATGTTGTATTGCCGTTGAACAAGAGTGCGTACAACCTGGAGACGATGTTTGTGGCTTTAGGTGGAGAAATTAAACTCGGTAGCGCGATCCGCTTTAATATGGGTGTTTCCGGTAGTAGTGACTTGGGCTGGAATTTGCCATGCGGATTAATCATCGGGCCGTTAGGGTTTCTGGAGTTAGGTCTGGCAACAGGCGACGTGCTCACGTTTGTGGATAAATCGAAGAATCCGAATATGTCATTGGCGTTGGGTTTAATCCGCTTCAATTTCGGGAACGACGACGCGGAATAATGGCAGCAGCATTTAGAAATAAAGTTGTTTGGATAACGGGAGCCTCCTCAGGAATTGGCGAAGCTCTTGTGCGTGCTTTTGCCGCTGAAGGTGCTACAATCGTTTTGTCTTCCAGAAGGACAATTGAATTAGAACGTGTCGCGCGTGATTTGAAATTATCATCAGATCGCGTTCTAATTCTCCCTTTGGATTTAGGTCAATTAAATAATCCTGAAGAATTGGTAACCGCGGTTATGAACCAATTCGGGCGTATTGATGTGTTGGTGAATAACGGCGGGATTAGTCAGCGCAGTTATGCGGAGGAAACGTCATTGGAAATTGACCGAAAAATAATGGAGGTGAATTACTTCGGTCAAATTGCTTTAACCAAAGCAGTATTGCCGGTAATGATTCGCCAGAAAAGCGGTCATATTGTGGTGATGAGCAGTATTGCCGGGAAGTTTGGCTTCTATTTCAGAACGGCATATGCAGCATCTAAGCATGCGTTGCAAGGTTTCTTCGAAGCATTACGTTTGGAAGTTGAAGATCGAGGTATTCAAGTTCTGATTGCGGTACCGGGAAAAATTCAGTCCAATATTTCGCTTCATGCTTTGAAAGGCGATGGTTCTGCACATGCGGTGATGGATAAAAGTCAGGAGCAAGGTATGCCTGCAGCCGAATGTGCGGCTTTGATTTTGAGTGCAATGAAATCAGGCAAAGAAGAGATTCTGATTGGTGGCAGAGAAATTAAGGCGGTTTGGATCAAGCGCTTTTTTCCCGGATTGTTCGGTCGTATTATTCGGAAGCAGACCCGAGAGTAAAGGCGCGTTTCATGAAGTGAATGATATAGCCGGGACGTACATTCCAAACGTGATAAACGTTCCAGCCTCGTTTCTCGTGCAACTTTACATTTTTTTCTACAGACGTTTCCAAGTAAAGATCCAATTGTTGCTGCGCCGATAATTGCATCAAAAAATTGAGCATTGCTGTTCCGGCGCCCGTGTATTGTGCTTCAGGCAGTGTGCCTATCATTTGTAAGTAGTAGTGATCTGATGTTGGTCGCTGTGCTCGCATTAATTTATCTTTCTTCATCATATAATCTACGCGAATCCAAGAAATTGAGCGATGCACCAACTGTATTTGATAGATCAATGATTTTAGGCGATTCTCTTTTTGATTTGGATTATACATTACGGCGGCACAATTCTTTTCCGAATTGATATACACTCCTTTATACAATAATCCGTTTTTGATGATGTATTTCATCAGTGAAAACGCACGCTTGTCGCGATGTTCGTCTTTCTTGATGGTATCGTTAACAGCAGGATTAGCGTCAAATGCTTGTCGCAAGATGTTGACCAGTTGCGGTAGATCTTCGTATACAGCGCGACGAATCATTTTACTAAAATGCGTGGCTCCATCATGTCAAGTATGGCGTATTTAACTCCTTCACGACCAAGTCCGGAATCTTTTACTCCGCCATAGGGCATATGATCCATGCGAAATGTGGGTACTTCATTATGAATGACACCACCAACTTCCAGTTCTTCAAAAGCAAGGTCAAGTTCGTGAATGTTATTGGTGAATATTCCTGTCTGTAAACCAAATCGTGTGTTGTTGATGTATGCAATAGCATCATCAAATGTTGAATACGATTCAATGGTGATAACCGGTCCAAACACTTCTTCTCTGCATACACGCATTTCCGGATTCGTGTTGGTCAGCACTGTTGGTAGAACGATTCCGTCTTTTACTGCGCCACCGCATTGGACAACTGCGCCACCTGCTTTCGCTTCCGCTATCCAATCGAGCACACGTTGTGAGTTAGCTGCGTCAATCATTGCAGAAACTTGTGTGTTGTTCTCTAGGGGATCACCAATGGTAAGTTGTTTCGTTCTCGCTACAACGCGCTCAACAAATTCGTTATACAGCGACTCGTGAACGATAAAACGTTGTGCATGTATACATACTTGCCCGGAGTACGCAAAGCCTCCTACAACAGCGCGTTCAGCCGCATGCACAACATCTGCGCTCGATGCAACAATTGTTCCTGCATTACCACCCAGTTCGAGCACTACTTTCTTTTTACCCGCAAGTTTTTTAATTGCCCATCCAACTTCCGGAGAGCCGGTAAAGGAAAGTAGTGCAGCACGTTCGTCCTGAACCAAGGTATTACCCACTTCGCGATTCATGGGTAGAATGGATAAACTTCCTTTTGGTAATGCCGTTTGGTCGATGATTCGCGCTAATTCTAGCGTGGACAAGGGCGTTGATGATGCCGGTTTCAGGATGATCGGACAACCTGCTGCTATGGCGGGAGCGATTTTGTGAACGGCAAGATTCATCGGAAAATTGAATGGTGCGATGCCGATCACAATTCCAACAGGAAAGTACTTTACCATTCCGGTTCGACCTTTGCCTGCCGGTGTCCAATCGAGTGAAAGCAGTTCTCCCGGCAAGCGTTTGCATTCTTCCGCGGCATTTAAAAATGTTTGAGCTGCACGTTCAATTTCATAACGCGCGTACGATAATGGCTTCGCGGATTCCGCCGCTAAAATCATAGCAAGGCGTTCTTTGTCGCGTTCTAATGCATCAGCAATAAAGCGCAGTGCTTTGAATTTTTCGTACGACGGGAGTTGTGCCAGCTGTTTTGATGCTTGCTGAGCAGTACTGAATGCTTTATTAATGTGATCAGCATTCGCTAAAAAAGTGCGCCCAATTGTTTCTCCCGAAAAAGGTGAGCGAACAATCAACTCATTGGCAGTACTGATAAACTCGCCACCGCAATAAATTGGATATGTTTCCACCTTACTCATGCGGTAACGCCTGTAACTTGGTATATATCCGTATCAGCAACTGCTTTAGCAATTTCGTTTTCCGTTACCAGTGAATTATCAAATTCAATCACCGCCCTTCCTGTAGCGCTGCTAACTGTGACATGCTGAATTCCGTTCAGACCTTGAATCGCTTTAGCCAGGGATTTCTCGCAGTGACCGCAGCTCATGCCGCTTATCTGTAAGGTGATTTTTCCTGTGCTCATATCCGTTAATTTTATGGTGAAGTTCGGATTTATTCATGAATTACGGCGTGCGGAACGGCTATCTTTGCGCCATGAAATCGGGATCAGCAGTTTTAAAATGGACCATATTTATTGCACTTGCATTAACGTGGGGTAGTTCGTTCATTTTAATGAAGCGCGGTCTCGAGATCTATTCATCAGAGCAAGTTGCAGCACTTCGAATTTTTATTGCGTTTTTATTTCTGGCTCCGTTGGGTTGGAAATACATTAACAAACAATTACTGCGTTCGTGGCAGGGCGCTGTCGGTATGGGCGTGTTCGGTAATTTGATTCCTGCATTTCTTTTCACCAAAGCAGAAACCGTTATTACCAGTGCGCTGACTGGTATGCTGAATTCGTTAACACCACTGTTCACCCTGGTTGTAGGATTATTTATTTTCAGAACACGTGTTAATTGGTGGCAAGTTTGCGGTGTAGTGCTGGGTATTATCGGCACGATCGCGTTGTTGCAAATTGGAGATAAAGACGAAAGAAACACCGATGTCGTATTGGGAACGGTATTGGTTATTGCCGCCACCTTGTGTTACGGAATCAGTGTCAATATTATCAAGATTAAACTCGACGGAGTAAATGCAGTGGCGGCTACTGTTTTTGCGATGTATATCATTGGGCCAGTGGCGGGCATTTACCTGTTTACTACTGATTTTATTGCTCGCTTATCATTGCCGGGTGCTTATGAAAGCCTTGGTTTTATTACAATTCTAGCCGTATTTGGAACAGCGTTAAGTGTAATAGTATTTAATGTTTTGATTCGCGAAGCGGGCGCGTTGTTTGCATCTTCAGTGACGTATCTGATTCCTATCGTTGCGATGGGATGGGGATTGTTGGATCATGAAATCGTAACGTGGATGCACGCAGTTTGTATCACCGTAATTCTTGGCGGCGTGTGGCTGGTGAATAAAAAGTAACGCAACATTAAAGGTAATTAGTTGTTTACCACCGAATGAAAATTGCAATCATAGGTTCAGGAATTGCAGGCTTATCTGCAGCGGCACGACTAGCGCACGTGGGTCATGCTGTTACAGTGTTTGAGCAGGCGTCAGGTCCCGGAGGTAAGTTGTCTGAATTCAGGTTGGGTGGTTTTCGATTTGATCGCGGTCCGTCTTTGTTTACGATGCCGCAATATGTGGAAGATTTGTTTCGTGCATGTCATGAAAATCCGGCAGATCATTTTCAGTATAAAAAGCTGGATGTGAATTGCGCCTATTTTTATGAGGATGGTACGCAATTCAAGGCTTATCATGATCGGGAACAATTTGCAGCTTCTTTGCGTGACGCAAAAATAAATCCGGCCCCGGTGATGCATAATCTTGATCGCTCGAGACAACTGTATGGTTTGGTGGGGTCGTTGTTTATGGAGCAATCGCTGGAGTTGAAGAATTTCATCAATCTTCCAACACTGAAAGCATTACTCCGCTTACCTTTTTACAAGCTTAATACCAGCATGCACGATGCGAATGCAGAAATGTTGGACGATGCACGTGTCGTGCAATATTTTGATCGTTTTGCAACGTACAATGGAAGTGATCCATATCAAGCTCCGGCGATGTTGCAAATGATTCCACACATCGAACATGGAATAGGAGCTTTCTTTCCTACCAACGGGATGTTCGCCATTACGCATGCTATCTATTTATTGGCAAAACGAAACGGGGCACAATTTGAATTTGATGCAACCACCGAGAAAATTGAAACCCGCAACAAGCGTGCTGCCGGTGTTGTTGTTAATGGAGAGTCGCGAACATGTGATGTGGTTATTTCCAATATGGATATGACCCCAACGTATCGTCATTTATTGAAACACGAACCTGCTCCCGAGAAATTATTAAGTCAGGAGAAGTCATCTTCGGCGCTGATATTTTATTGGGGAATTCGCCAGGAGTTTAGTCAGCTGGAGTTACACAATATTTTTTTCGCTACCGATTATCGTGCGGAGTTCGACGATATTTTCAAGAACAACAGGATCCATCCCGATCCGACGGTGTATATCAACATTACTTCGAAAGAAAAGCCGGACGATGCACCGCCAGGTTGTGAGAATTGGTTTGTGATGATCAATGTGCCCAATCATCGTGGGCAAAACTGGGACGAATGGACAAGTGTTGCTCGTAAAGCAAT
Source organism: Bacteroidia bacterium (assembly GCA_044344795.1). Classification (GTDB taxonomy): domain Bacteria; phylum Bacteroidota; class Bacteroidia; order Palsa-965; family Palsa-965. Next base: position 6,889 of record JBIJCF010000028.1, read on the forward strand.
TTTGCAAAAGTTGAGTCGCTTGCTGAAGACGGATATTGCTCCATTAATTGCGGAAGAAGCTGTGTGGACTCCTGAAGGCATTGAAACGTTAACTTCTTCCTATCAAGGTTCGTTATACGGGAATGCCTCCAATTCCAAAATGGCCGCTTTCTTGCGACACCGTAATTATAGCTCCGACATTAAAGGTCTTTATTTCTGCGGAGGAAGTGTACACCCCGGAGGCGGAATTCCCTTGTGTTTATTATCAGGCAAAATAACCGCAGAATTGGTGTTAGAGCACGGCGTTAAATAAATACTTATTGCATCAATTGTTCCGGAATCAAAGAGTATTGTTTGCTTCTGCCATCCATGCTGATGCGTGTTTCGATAGTGCCGAATAACACAACAGGAAGTGAAGTCGTTTCTTCAGTAGCCTTCGCTTTCCAGTATGTTTCAATTTCGCCGTATGACGCGATTTTGAGAATGGGCAAGGTCATGCCTGTATATTTTTCAATAAGTACAGGACGTTCTGCGGTTCTCAAATCAATTGCACCACGAATAATCACCGTTGAATTGTTCGGATCATTGTCGCGTTTTCTGCGCAGGAAGAGTTGGAGTGAATCGTTGCTGTGCCCGGCTGAATCGATAACCACCAGCAAATCATTTTCCAACAATTTAAATCGCGAAACTTCAACCGTATCTGCTTGTTTGAGGAATACAAATCCAATGGAGTCCTGACTGGTGCGAAGCCAATATCCCGCTAACGATGCAGGAGTTGAAGTGGCATGAATACGCATGTATTCCTCATTAAGAAGGAATTTTCCGGAGTCGCCGATATGAGGATTATACAACATGAGGTTTTTGCGCACACCATCACAATCGGCGCACGGGAAAATCCCGGTAAACGTTGCAATACTGTCTTTCTCAGGCTCCGGTTGTGCTTTCGCGTCTTGTTTTGGAGCACGTCCGCATGATGCGAGGACGGCAATAAAAGCTGCAATACACAGAAGTAATGATTTCATGGGTGATGCAAATTAGGAAATCAACAAATACCATGATTAACTGTTCATAAACATAACTTTGCAACTAATGATAAAATTACCCATAGCCGGAAAATATGTTACCTGGGCCAAAGCCGCAGTAGTAATATTTACGGCGGTAGGCTTGGTTGGAATGATGGCAGCACCGGGCTTGTTTGCTCCGTTAAGTCCATTTAACCTTATTCTGAATGCCGTGCTGCTCGGGCTGTTTGTTCATGAATGGAGTCCGAACATGGTCCGTTTTACGATTATGACTGTGGCGGTGGGGATTGCAATTGAAATATTGGGTGTCAGAACCGGCGTTATTTTCGGAGAATACTTTTATGGCGACGCTTTAGGTATTAAAATGGGCGAAGTACCTGCATTGATTGGTGTGAATTGGTGGATTTTGATCATCTGTTCGATGGATATTGCCGGTCGTTTCACTTCAAGCTTTGGAGCCCGAGTGGCGTTGGGGGCATTGCTCATGACCGGACTGGACATTCTCATTGAGCCCGTAGCTCCGAAATTGGATTTTTGGTATTGGGTGGAAGACGCTGCGCCATTGCGAAATTATGTGGGTTGGCTAATGGTAAGTTCATTCCTTCACATGGTTGGGCGAGTACTGCAGCTGGAGAGTAAAAACGGACTTGCGCCTTGGGTGATGATATCACAGGCCTTATTCTTTATCGGACTGAATATTTGGTTTTGGTTTCACGTTTAAGTTAGAAAAGTTGCGATTCGTTAAACAAAACACGCGAAACCTTGTTGTTTTTAACTGAACTTTGAATCATGAGCATTTTAATTAACACACTTATTGTCATCGTTACGTTTTTCTTTATGGAATTCATGGCGTGGTTTACGCACAAATACGTCATGCACGGCTTTTTGTGGTATTTGCATCGCGATCATCACCAGGGCAAGGAAGGATTTTTTGAAAAAAATGACTCTTTCTTTTTGATTTTCGCCGTCCCAAGCGCTTATTGTTACATGACCGGTTTGATGTATGACGATTTTCGTTTATTCATCGGCATCGGTATTTCTTTATACGGTTTGTGTTACTTTCTAGTGCACGATATCATCATCCATCAGCGTTTTAAAATTTGGAGAAACTGGAATAATCGTTATGTGTTGGGCATTCGTCGTGCGCACAAGATTCACCACAAATATTTAGGTAAAGAAGACGGTGAAAATTTCGGAATGCTCATCGTTCCAATGCGTTATTTTAAACTCAATTATAAAGAGCGCAACTAATGAATCCTCACTACACGTATGCTGCATTGCATGTGGGTGCGTTTACGTTTCCATTTCTTTTAAGTTTTGACAAGCGTGTAGCGTTTTATCGAAAATGGAAATTTCTTTTTCCTGCAATTGCTCTTGTTGCGGCAGTATTCATTATTTGGGATATTTATTTCACCAAATGGGGCGTTTGGAGTTTTAATCCCGATTACATTACCGGAATTTATATCAAGAATTTACCATGGGAAGAAGTGCTGTTTTTCTTCACCATTCCATATTGCTGTCTATTTATTTACGAATGTGTCATTGCGTATTTTCCACGAATCGATTTTCCGAAAACGGCTCGTGGAATTACAGTTACTTTGGCCGGCATAACGTTACTTGTTGGCGCACTGAATATGGATAAATACTACACTTCATGGTCGGCGCTCGGTTCATTCGTCCTACTCGTTGTGATGGCGGTGAAAAACTATTCGTGGATGAGTAAATTTTGGGTGAGTTATGTTATCGTAGCCATTCCATTCTTTATTTGTAACGGAATTTTAACGGCAAAACCGGTGGTGTTGTACAATAATGATGAGAACCTCGCGATTCGAATGTACACGATTCCCGTTGAAGACTTGATGTACAACTTTATCATGCTCGCAGGAGTAACCATTTTGTTTGAGCAATTCCGCAAAAAGAGCGCATAATTACCAACATCACTTATGGGCAAGTAATAAGGCAATATATTTGGAGTAATGTCTGATGTTGTTGCTTCCATATCCTTGTCAGAACTGTGTTCGTTGATCGACGATACGCTGAAAGTGTCTTTTCATAATCGCGCGTGGTGGGTGTTGGCAGAAATCAAAGAGCGCACGGAGCGGGGAGAAGCCATATATCTCGAATTAGTACAGAAAGGTGAACGCCATGATGTAATTGCGCGATTGAGTGCGTCTGTGTGGAGAAAGGAAGCCATATACGCATTCCGCAATTTTGAAGACCTTACCGGAAAGCGCCCGGATAAAGGCATGCAGGTGTTGCTGAAAGTTGGCGTACAGTTTCATCCTGTTTATGGAGTTTCCGTTCAGGTGTTCGATATCGATTCCACTCACATGCTGGGGCAGCTGGAACTGATGCGTCGTGAAACGATAAAACAACTTGCGGCACGACCGTACATTCGTTTGGTGGACGAAGAACTTCGTACGCCGAATAAAGCGTTGATTCTCGCACCCGTTATTAAACGTATTGCGATAATTACTTCGCCTTCAGCTGCAGGATATGAAGATTTTAAACACACGTTAGCATCTAACCCTTACGGTTATCGTTTTCAAACACGTTCGTATTATGCCATGGTGCAAGGCGAGCAGGCCGCGGTGCAAATGAAAGATCAATTGGTGAAGATATTTGAAGAAGTGCAAGCGGGTCGAATATTTGATGCAGTAGTGATTGTACGCGGAGGCGGGGCGCAAAGCGATCTCTTGCCATTCGATCAATTTGTTTTGGCGCATGCGGTAGCGAAATTCCCCATTCCGGTCATTACGGGAATTGGTCATTTGAAAAACGAAAGCGTGGTGGATATGGTGGCTCACAGTCCGCTTAAAACTCCTACACAGGTTGCGGAATTTATCATTGATCATAACCGCGATTACGAAGAGACAATGGAAGGACTTGCATTTCGTGTTTTTCAATCGGCGAAGGAACGTTTACATGCGGAAGAAATTCGCATTCAACATCATGGAATTACGGTGACGCAAGGCACAGTGCAATTGTTACATGTGGCTTCTAATCGTTTAAGTCGTTTACGGGAACGAATTAATTGGTCGTCGCAAAGACTTACTGCAGATGCCAATCGGAAGTTAGACGATCAATTTAAATTGATCAAGGATAGCGTAAGTAGAAGATTGGAACGTCAGCAACACCAATTATTGGTGATAGAGGCTCAAATGAAAAATGCATCACCGGAAAAAATATTATCACGTGGATTTGCCTGGTTGACTGCGGGTGACGAAATCTTGACGTCGGTTCATCAATTACAACCGCAAACGGCAATTACAGCACATTTAAAAGATGGAACAGCGCAGTTGAATGTAGTACAGATTAATAAATCGCAACGAGATGAGTGAAGAATTTAATTACCAAAAAGCAATGGATGAATTGCAGGAAATTTCGCGCGCCATTGAAAACGAAACCATTCCATTGGATGATTTGGCTAAGAAAGTTAAACGTGCTTCAGAGCTGATTACGTTTTGCCGAGAAAAGCTTCGCAGCACTGAGGATGAAGTGAATAAGATCATTGACGGAATGGACTTCCCGGAAGGTGATTAATCTCGCGTTCCGAATTCATACCATGTTCGTGGAATGTTGCAGGACGTTCCGTTGCATTCTGATGAAATGATTCTAAATACAAATCCTGTTTCAACAGCCCATGATCCCGAGTGTTGTTCAGCCTGCACCAACCATTTTAGCGCTTTGGTAGAAACACCTGTTCGTATAATCATCCCATTGCCGGTAATGCTGCTTTGGTAGCCGACTCCAAGTACAACACGATGAGCAAATCGGAAAGGCACCACAATGTTTCCCTGAAGTTGATTTGATTGATATGTCAACAGTAATTCCGGCAAAACATCCCAGCGCGCACTAAGATCTTTTTTAGTGCCGGTCATGAAACGATAATTTGCTTTAGCAGCATTGGTATTAAATGCATCACTCGCGCTAAATCCGAAATACGTTCCATTCAAGTCGGTTATAAATAGTCCGAAATCTGACGCTAGGGCATTGGTAGAAATTGCAGGTGTTGCCGATTCGTTCCCGTTAAGACGCAAATGGCTATATCGAACGCGAACTCCCGCACTACTCATCCAATTCCCGACTCTGAATTTTCCTGCGTAACGCATGCCTACACCCGTATATCGGTACTGTTCCGATTTACTTCCGGAATAGGAAACATCCCATGCTCCACGAACGAAATCGTTATTATCATTTCCGATGCCAACTTGCCAAGAATTGCCTGAGGACTGGTTGTAACGGTGCGCCAATGCGAGGAAGGGCGACCCGGGACAATACGGACACAACGCCGCTGGATTGTTGAAGGAACGTTGATTGAGTGTCATGGCAAAGTTTGGCTCGAATTGGCCGAATGCAGTAAAAGTCAATAAGGACAGACAAGTGGAAAGTATCGTTCTCATGGTGATGATTTTGGTGATATAACACCAATTGAAAAAAAGGATACAAGCAACTCGCCGCGCTTACTTACCTTTGTAAATACATGAGAGAAATGATACTCTTCGTTTTGATCCTGCTGTTCGGTTGTTCCGAGCCGGATCCTGCTGTGCCGACTATTGAACGCCCTGCTGATTTGATCGAAGAGTCTAAGATGGTGCAAGTTATGGCTGATGTGCACATGCTGGAAGCGGCAATCAGCGCGACGACTCCACCTCCTCGTTCACGCGGTCCAATGTTGGCGCCGGGACAAGATGCCGTTCACAATAATCTGGTTGAAGGTTTTGAAAACCGCAAGCCGCTTCCGTACTATGATGTTTTCGTGAAGCATCAAGTGAGTCGCGATCAATACGAAAGAAGTATGCAATACTATTCAGCAGATCCTGCAGCATTTGCGCTACTTTACGATAAGGTAATTGCAGAATTGACCAAGAGACACGAGGAGCTGAAGAATAAGTCGGCAGCGAAGACTTCGACACCCAATTAATTAGAAATTAAAACGGACAGCCGTAACGCCTGTCCGTTTTTGTTATACATGGAGGGATGAGATTACTGCCCGAAATGAATCTGTATGGAGTATAACGTATCGCTGATAACAGGTGCGTTTTCTACGTAGTACTGATCAAGTTTTTGAGTGATTAATTCTTTTTGTTTTTCGTTGGAGGCATCAATGCTGATGATGTTGACGTGTCCTTGATTATTGATCGAGAAGGTCACAACTGCAATACCTGCGCCCACTTCTTTGCGTTCTTTTGCGCTGAACGTTAAGCAGGTGTTGATCTTTTTCATCAATTCTTTGTTGCCGTCGCGATGGTTTGAAGCTGCAGAAGCTGTTGCGATACCTAATAAAAGTGCCAGTGTTAAAGCTAATGTTTTCATTGTTTTGGGATGTTGTTGTTGCATTTTGATCATAAGACGGCACAGTCTCGTGGGTTGTTACAACTCCGAAAGAAAAAAATCAAAATTTTATGAAAGCCTTTATTGGCCGTAGAATGCGGCAGCCTCCGGAATGTAGTCGGTTGCTCGTCGATATTTAAAATCTGTTAAAGTACACGTAATCGAACTGCCATCAAATCGATTGATCTCGTGTGCGGCACGAGAAGTTTCTTTGGTGATGCGCGGTGTGCGATTTGTGATTATGGTCAACAATTTTTCTAAACGCCAGCCAATTCCTAGTAGGAATGGAGATGCGTATGTAGAAGTTGTTTTACGATTCCATGCGGTAAGAATCGAGTCAAATACTTCCCGATATGTTAAATTATCACTTACCAAAATAAATCGTTTGCCGCTGATTCGTTCGTTCGTTAATCGAACTGCCGCAGTAGCCACATCTCGCACATCGACATATCCGGTTACGCCATTTGTAAACCAGGAGCCATTTTTGCTCAACGCATCAAACAATTGCAAACTTCCTTGTTTACTCTTTCCGTATCCAACAATAAAACCCGGATTTAAAATAACCGCATCCAGTCCTTCTTCCATGCCCCGCCATACTTCACGCTCTGCGGTGTATTTGCTGATGGCATATACAGAATGTGACGGATCTTTTTTCCAATGTAATTCTTCGGTTATTAATGAACCGTCGGTTGTTTTACCCAATGCAGCGATGGAACTGATGTAACAAAGTTTCTTGATGCCAAGGTCGAGACACAGATTCACGATATTGGCCGTTCCTTCCGCGTTTACACGGAAAAGTTCTTTTTCCTTGGACGATTCAAAAGAAATCAATGCAGCGGCATGGTACACGGTGGTTACGTTCTGCATAGCATCTTCCAGCGCTCCAAGGTCCAGCAAGTCGCCATCAACCCAATCTATTTGCTGCAATAATGCAGTCGCGTTGTGGTGAGCAAAAATCGATTCAATAAGTTGCAGATTAGATGATCTTCTTTTCAGCGCACGCACACGCTCGCCCGACTGCAAAAGCTGTAAAGCCAAGTGCGAACCAACCAACCCCGTAGCGCCTGTTATAAGGATCATGAGGTAAAGATACGCTGCACGAATTAATCCGTACGTGTGTTTCGGTCTGCCGATGTATCTTTGCCCCGATTTTCGCTGATTACCGCAAGAAATTAAACTACATAAAATGAAAAACTTTATTGAAGAATTGCGCTGGCGCCGCATGTTGCAGGATGTAATGCCCGGAACCGAAGAATTATTGATGAAAGAGCAGGTTCGCGGCTATATAGGTTTTGATCCGACTGCAGATTCATTGGGTGTAGGAAATCTTGTGCAGATCATGACGTTATTGCATTTTCAGCAATGCGGACATCAACCGATAGCGTTGGTGGGTGGTGCAACGGGAATGGTGGGCGATCCTTCCGGGAAATCAGCAGAGCGAAATTTATTGTCGGAAGAAACGTTACACCATAATTTAAATTGTCAGCGCAAGCAGTTAGAAAAATTTCTCGATTTCAATTGCGGTAGCAATGCGGCCTTGATCGTGAATAACTACGATTGGTTCAAGGGCTTGTCTTTTCTTGATTTTATTCGCGACACGGGAAAGCATATCACCGTCAATTACATGATGGCGAAAGATTCGGTAAAGAAGCGTTTGACGGGCGAAGAGCGCGAGGGCATGTCGTTTACGGAATTTACGTATCAGTTAATTCAGGGATACGACTTTTATCATTTATGGAAGAACGATGGTGTGAAGTTGCAAATGGGTGGTTCTGATCAGTGGGGAAATATCACCACGGGGACGGAATTAATTCGTCGTAAAGCAGGAGGAGAGGCGTGGGCATTAACAACGCCTTTAATTAAAAAGGCAGACGGCACCAAATTCGGCAAAACTGAAGGCGGTAATATTTGGTTGGATGCGAAACGCACCACACCGTATGAGTTTTATCAATTTTGGATGAATGCCGCAGATGAAGATGCAGGCAATTTCATTCGCATATTTACATTAAAGACGCGAGAAGAAATTGAAGCGATTGAGTCGGAACATTTGGCGGCTCCGCATTTACGGGGTTTGCAGCGCGCTCTTGCCGAAGACATCACCACTCGTGTACACAGTGCTGATGAATTAAAAATGGCGCAAGCTGCAACAGAAGTGTTGTTTGGAAAAGGTACTATTGAACAATTGTCTCGTTTTAACGACGAGCAATTCGTCGGCATATTTGTGGGTGCCGGTGTAGCAGTGGCAGAAGTAGCAGAAAGTGAATTGGCGCAGGGAATTGGTGTTCTTGATTTGATTGCTGAGAAATCAGGATTGGTGGCTTCCAAAGGCGAAGGTCGCAAGTTGATTCAAGGGAATGGCTTGTCCATTAACAAAAACAAAGTCTCCGATGCCAATCTTTCTATTACGAAAGATCAACTCATCAATGGGAAATACTTGTTGTTGCAAAAGGGCAAGAAAGACTATTGTTTGGTGAAGTTGGTGTGATTTTAAGTTAACGATTGTAAGTAATTTGTACTTCTATTTCATTGCTGCAATCAGACTATTAAACTTATACGACGAAAAAAAAGTTCTCATTTCGAGAACTTTTTTCTTTTGTTTATTTCGGATCTAAACCGTATTTCTTCAAATATATTTCGTTCAACTCTTGCTGCTCGTTTCTTAAATCGAGGCGTTTTCCTTCAATGAAGGCCCAGGTAACTTTGTTGGTTGACATTTCTAATGCATCACCTTCAGAAATAAACAATGTCGCGTCTTTTCCGGCCTCCAGTGTTCCGGTTCGATCAGCAATACCAAGAATTAACGCTGCATTGCCTGTAAGTGCAGCAACAGCTTGTTCTTTCGGCAATCCGTAAGCAACAGCAGTACCCGCAAGGAACGGCAAATTACGGGTGTGCGAAGCTTCCTGATCGCCTTCGTTTTGGAAACAGAACAATACGCCTGCATCGTGAAGTTGTGCCGCAGTTTTAAACGGTTGGTCCAAATCATCACCTGATCTCACCGGTAAAGAATGCACGCGGGTCAACATCACCGAAATATTTTTGTTTTTCAAGAACTCGGCACATTTCCAGCTATCAGTACCACCCACGATTACAACGTGCTTCACGCCAAACTTCTGAGCAAAGGCTACACTTTCTGTAATGTCTTTCACCGCATCGGCATGAATATATAAGCGCTGTGTGCCGTTAAACACGCCACGCATGGCTTCAAAATGAAGGTTACGTTCGCTCGGATTTTCCAGATAGGCTTTCGCTTCTGCGAAAAACTGTTGTAATTCCTGCTTTTGTGCTTCGTAATTCTTACTCTTCTCGTATACAATCCCATTATCACTCCACTGTCTGCTATAAATAGATGGCCAGTTGATATGAACGCCGTCATCTTTGCGCTGTGTTGCATCGGTCCAATTCCATCCGTCTAATTGCATAACAGAAGAAGTCCCCGAAATGCGTCCTCCGCGTGGTGTAACCTGAGCAAGTAAAACACCGTTCGTTCTGACCGTTGGAATAATACGCGATTCGGCATTGTATGCAATCTGCGAACGCACATGAGGGTTGTATCCGCCAACTTCATACCAGTCGTTGCTGGCACGAACAGCTTCGATTTCCGTTAAACCAAGTGTGGAGTTCGGAGCAATAAAGCCGGGATAGACATGTTTACCTGAAATATTGATCGTGGTATCCCAAGCACTCATGTCAATGCGCATGGTTCGGGCATCGCCAATTAATGTGATTTTTCCGTCTTTGAAACCAACCACAGAGTTCTCAATGAGCTGACCATTGCCAATGTGTGCAATTCCGTTCATCAACAATATACTCTTCTTTTGTTTCGCTGCAGGAATAGGTTGTTGCGCCCCAACGTGCAACGCAATACCTGTGCATAGTATAAGGAATGTTGTTTTCATGTTCGTGGGTCGCTTATTGTTCGTTGATAAAATCATTTAAGTAATCTTCATTAACGTGCATGTCTTCGCAGTGCCACATTTTTGGTGTACGTGCACGTGGTCGTTGTAACGGACCTCCATCGTTCTTCTCTTTGATCATCAGTTGCGTTAAACGCGCGCGATCGCTGCGCATTTTTTCACGTAACAACACGTCTTCTTTGGCATCGTACAGTATTTGCCCGTCCACCATGGTCATTTCAACTTTTGCGTAAACCGACAACGGATTATCGCTCCACAATACGAGATCAGCATCTTTATTCACTGCAATGCTGCCCATATTTTTGTCAAGGTGCAACAACTTCGCAGGATTCAAGCTTACAAGTGTTAATGCTTCTGTTGCAGAAAGTCCGCCATACTTCATACTCTTCGCAGCTTCCTGATTCAAGCGACGAGCCATTTCTGCATCATCTGAATTAATAGCTGTTACAATTCCCATTCGGTGTAATAATGCCGGATTGTGCGGGATCGCATCTTTTACTTCGTACTTATACGCCCACCAATCGGCAAAGGAAGAACCGCCTGCTCCATGAGCTTTCATCTTGTCGGCAACTTTGTAACCTTCCAAAATGTGCGTGAACGTATTCACTTTGAATTTCATGCTGTCTGCTACAGACATTAACATGGCAATCTCGGACTGTATGTACGAGTGACACGTGATGAATCGCTTCTGATTCAAAATTTCGGACAACGCATCTAATTCAATATCACGTTTCGGTGCAGGACGTTTTGCTTTTTCACCTGCAGGCAATTTGTTGTAAGCGTCCATTGCCAATTGATATTCGCGGGCACGAATGAAATGATCGTAATATACTTGCTCTACTCCCATTCGTGTTTGCGGGAAACGAATCGTATGATCATCGCCCCAGTTGGCTTGCTTCACGTTCTCTCCCAGTGCGAATTTGATGAAACCATCAGCGCCTTGAATTTTCATCTCTTCCGCATTCGCTCCCCAACGCAATTTGATCAATCCGCTTTGTCCTCCAATCGGATTTGCTGAGCCGTGCAACAATTGCGACGCTACAACACCACCAGCAAGCTGACGATAAATGTTTACGTCATCCGGATTGATGACATCACCAATACGCACTTCCGCGGTTGATGCTTGTGAACCTTCATTTACACCGCCGGAAATAGCAATGTGTGAGTGTTCATCAATTAAACCGACAGTAAGGTGTTTGCCTGTTCCGTCAATCTCGCGTGCAAATAACTCTTTCGCTGGAATAATTCCTTTCGCAATACGAACAATACGTCCTTCAACGACAAGCACATCTGTGTTTGGAAGTACACTGTCTTTTTCGTTCGTCCAAACTGTTGCGTTTTTAATTAAGACAGCTTTATAACGGTTTTTAACGCGAGTGAAAAAATTGGGATCAGCTTTCGTTCTGCCATAAGCCGAGAACGGATAGATCACATCATCCAATGTTGGATATACAGTTGTTGCAGTATCCGGTTTTTCTTCTTTCGGAGTGAACGGGCCGGAATTCGTAGCCATCCAATCCACCCATTTTCCATCCGGCAATTGCGCTTTACCCGACATGAACTTTGATGTGGCATCAACAGCGCCGCTTAACAACACGGTTCCGTTGTGTTCCTTCGATTGGAAACTAATGGAGATGTTGACACCATCTTGCTTCACGCTCACTTTGTCTTTATCATGATTAGCGCTGCTGAAAACGCCTTTTAATTTATATACATCACCTTCAATGTTTAAAACGCGTGCAGCAGAACCGACAATATTTAAGTTGTAAGTTCCGCGCACATCCAGCGCATTCATATCGCGCACTACATAACGCGTTCCCTGAATCCAATTGTCGTAAATAACCGTTTGCTCTTGAAAAATATTGCCGGAAGTAATCAGGAAATTCGCAAGCATTCCTTTTTTCAATGCGCCAACCTGATCTTGAACTCCCAGCATTTGTGCAGGAGTTGTGGTTAATGCCCGTAATGCTTCTTTTTCGCTTAAACCATAAGCGATGGCTTTACGAAGATTGCCCCAGAAATCTTTTTTGTCGCCTAAGTCTGAAGCGGTCAGTGCAAACGCGATGCGATATTTTTCAAACGCACCCGGATTTAACGGTGCTAATTCCCAATGCTTCATGTCGGCATAGTCCAACAACTCGGCATCATACGGATCACTGATATCAAACGCTGCAGGGAAGTTCAACGGGAGAATAAATTTTCCGTTCGTCGCACGCATTTCATCCATGCGCTGATATTCGGTACCACTTCCTTTAAATATATATTGTGTGCTGAATTCATCGCCTACTTTATCTGCACGCAAAACATTCCATTTGTTAGATGTTTCGAAAATCTGTGGCAACATGCGGTTGGCATTAAATGCTTCCAACGTTGCGTTGTATTCCGCGCGATTTTTACTCATGCGATACCAGTCCGCATCGTAATAGGTTTGACGCAACAATGCAATGGCGCCCATCAACGATGATGGATATTCCTGACGCGATGAACCTTTATTAAAAGAATAACAAGATGCAGCACGATCTTTTACCACCGATAAATTTTCTCCGCCCTCTGTATGCAAGGTCACCACAGCGCTTGTTCCACGTGCAATGCCATCAGGATGATGAATCATCAAAACACCATATCCAATGCCGCGGTATTGTTCAGCAGATTTCTCATCGTGCTGAAATAATTGATGGGCCTGATTTTCGGGATTCAAGGCATCATTCCAACCGCGTGTTCCGGGTTGTGCACGCTCGTATTTCGGACCCGGTGTCCACGGATGACGTTTTACTTCCGGCATTCCGTATGATGTGAACGGATCAATAAACGAAGGATAAATCCATTTTCCTGTCATGTCCATCACTACGGCTCCTTTCGGAATTGCGACATTCGCCGCCACGTCGATAATGCGTCCGTCCTGAATCAGTAATGTTCCTTTCTCAATAACATTATCAGCATCTATCTGAATCTTGGCATTGGTTAACGCATAAATGGTGTGTCGCGGATCAGCAGCGCCATTTCGGGGAAACGTCACCAACTGACCGAAAACATTCAGTGTAGTTGCAATAAGTGCCGCAACTGCCCAACTTTTCTTCATCATAACTGTTGTTTTAAGGTTAACAAATTTATCCTTTTTTAAATGCGAAAGTCCCGAATCGTGATGAACGGTCGTAAAGCCGTGTTTTTCTGTACTTTTGCCCTGTAAAAACGTCTCGCTATGTACACTATTTTAAGTCACGCGCATTCCGGTTTGCGCTATGCAGTATTGTTCTTCCTGATTGCGGCTGTCGCTAAAGCATTCTCGGGTTGGATGGGTAAAAAATCGTATTTGCCGGGTGACCGCAAAATGGCCACTTTTTCGGTGATATTTTCTCACGTTCAATTGTTGCTCGGATTGGCTTTGTATTTCTCCGAAGCTTGGTACAGCCGTGTGGCAACTGATTCTGCAGAAGAATCCATGATCCGCTTTTTTAAGATGGAACACCTTGCAGGAATGATCGTTGCAATTGTTTTAATTACAATCGGCAGTGCTCGTGCAAAGCGTCAAAATTCGGATGAGAAAAAACACAAGACCATCGCTATCTTCTTCGGTCTCGGTTTGTTGCTGATTCTGGCAATGATTCCGTGGCCGTTCCTCGCTAAATTCGCGCACTTAGGATGGTTTTAAGAATACTAGCAATTACCGCAGGCCTCGCATTATTGGTTTCGTGCGGAGGTAAAACGGAATCCAACAAAACGATTTCCGGTGCAGAGTTGTACCAATCCAATTGTGCTTCATGTCATGGCGGTGATGGAAAACTGCAGGCTGCCGGTGCGAAAGATTTATCGATTTCGATGATGAGCGATGAAGAATGTAATCTGATCATTCGCAATGGACGTGGCGGTATGCGTGCATTTGGTAACGAATTGAGCGAGGCGGAAATTAAAGCTGTCGTTGAACACGTGAAGACTTTGCGGAAGCAGTGATTGATCATCAGAGTAATGTAAAGAAGGGCCAGAAGGCGATCATGGTGGGCGTTATCGATAAACGTCAAGATGATCGTATGGTAACCGAATACCTGGAAGAACTCGCGTTTTTGGCAACTACTGCGGATTTGATTCCGGTGAAATCTTTTGTGCAGAAACTGGATCATCCCGATCCTAAGTTTTATATCGGCTCGGGAAAGGCGAAAGAAATCAAGCAATACATCGAAGATCAAAAGATTGATGTCGTATTGTTTGATGATGAACTTTCTCCATCACAGCAACGAAATCTGGAAAAGGAGTTCGGACGAAAAGTGATTGATAGAAATTTATTAATCCTCGACATCTTCGCATCCCGCGCTCGCACCGCTCATGCTAAAACACAAGTGGAACTGGCGCGTTATCAATATCTCTTACCGCGTTTAACAGGAATGTGGACACACTTGGAACGTCAGCGTGGTGGAACAGGAACGCGTGGCGGTTCGGGTGAGAAAGAAATTGAAACGGATCGTCGTATTGTTCGCAATCGTATTGCCTTGTTGAAAGAGCAATTGAAAGAAATTGACAAACAAATGACCACGCAACGCAAGAGCAGAGGAGAGCTGGTGCGCGTGGCTTTGGTGGGTTACACGAACGTGGGCAAATCCACGATCATGAACCTGGTGAGCAAGTCGAATGTGTTTGCAGAGAATAAATTATTCGCAACGCTTGATACAACAGTTCGTAAAGTGGTTGTGGGTAATTTACCGTTTCTCTTATCGGATACGGTAGGATTTATTCGCAAGTTGCCGCACCAGTTGGTAGAATCGTTTAAATCCACTTTGGATGAAACGCGCGAAGCCGATATACTGTTACATGTAGTAGATATTTCGCATCCGAATTTTGAAGATCATTTGCGCGTGGTACAGCAAACCCTTACGGAGATTGGCGCCGGCGACAAGCGGACGATTTTGGTGTTTAATAAAATTGATGCGTATCGCGATCGTGTAGTGGAAACGAATAATCTCGATCCGAATTTGCCGCAGGTACTAACGCTCGCTGATTTGAAAAAAAGCTGGATGAGTAAGTTGAATGATCCGTGCATCTTCATTTCCGCAACGGATAAGGAAAACATCGACGCGTTCCGTCAGTTGTTATTCGACGAAGTGTATGCCATTCACGCCACTCGTTTCCCTTACGAGCAATACGAATACTTCAGTCGGGAATCGTAAAACAGCGCAGCTTTCGTAGTTGCTTTTACCGGTGTTTTCTTGCGATTACGATTCGATTCTCCGTAGATCACTTTAATCAGGAATTCATCTCTACCGTAAATGTCATTCCATACAAACACCACATTGCCGGTGTCCACATCACAAGTATAGTAGCGCACATGAATCGGCAGCGGCTTACGCAATGCGATGCGTCGTTGTGTGTCGCGTTGTGTCCATAAATCAAACGTGTCTTTCGGAATGCGAATACTATCATCACGAATTAAGAAATGCGCCAGATCCATGTATTTTTCCAAACGCATACAACCGTGACTGTAGGCTCGTGTTTCGCGTTTGAAATACGAAGGTGCGTTCGTGTCGTGCATATACACACCATGTTTGTTGTGGAATTCAAATTTCATCACACCAAGTGCGTTGTCATCACCAATTTTTTGACGAAAGCGGTATGGTAAATTTCCTTTACCGTATTTCTTCCACGGAATAACATTCGGATCAACCACTTTTCCATTACGATCCAGCACTTCGTAACGATGTTTGCGCAAATATGCCGTATCTCGTTTCACTAATGGAAGAATTTCCTTCCAAGCTATGCTGTACGGCACATTCCAATACGGATACAACACAATTTCATACATCTTGCTATCCAACTGCGGCGTTTGTGTTTTTACTGCACCACATACAATCCGCGATTCCATCACCAGAGTATCTTCTTCATAAACGCGCATGTTAAACGCCGGAAGATTCACCAACAAATACCGCTTTGCAAATTCAGGACGCTCCAAACGCCAACGTTCCATGTTAATGGCCATTTGCTGCACGTAAGAATTGATTGTCATTTTGAGAGCGATGAGCGTATTACGTCCCATTTTTCCGTCTTGCTCTAAACGTCGCGCCTTTTGGAAGGATTTTAACGCTTTCGTTAGTTTAATAGAATCTTTTTCCGTGGATAAACTGTCGTAATGACCCGTGATAAGCAAACGTTTTTTTACTGCTTCCAAAAAGCTCATCGTGTCTTTCGTGTCGGGTAATTCTTCCCAAACAACACCTTCGTTCGCTTTGCGGTATTCATTCATGTATCGCTTTACGGCGTGGTATTCCCGATGTTTAGGTTCCAGAGAATTAATAATCGCGCTTACGGATTCGTTACGTTGTACTTTTTGTAATAAGGAAACAGCTATAGAATCTAACCGTTGTGGTTTCCACGAGCGGTGTTCCGAAGAGTCCGTCATCACACGACCCGCTGATACGTGCACACAAAACGTGAAAAATGCATTCGTCAGTAATAAGTCGGTTTGCGCCAGGTTGGTCACGTTGTAAGACTCCGATGCTGAATCGTAAGCGTGGTTATAAAGACTGTCAATGATGTACAAGTGATAATCTTCCGGAATCAATCCGTAATCTTCTGCACGATTGATTAACGCATAAATAGAATCGCCGATGGCATTTAATTTCCCTTTATCGCTCCATGCGTGTTTGAATGTTGCAGATTGGTAAAAACTCCACAGCCATTTGGTGGCGTGCAGCGTATCACCTTGAAGAACGAGGGTTTTGGCGGTATCGTATGATTTGATTTTCTCCGAAATATATTCGTCGATAGCCACATTAATTTTCTCCGGATCATCTTCAACAACGGGCTTTTCAACGGCAGGATCGCCGGCATCTGATCCACACGACAAAAGCCATGGGAGTATGAGAATAAGAAGAAGAAATCGGTTCATGCGGATTGCTCAAGGGCAAAGGTAGGGGAAATGGGTATGTGTTGCAAGAAGCGTATACGGTTGGTTTTGACGTTGCCGATAACGTGATTGATCCCAATAGCTATTGGAAGCCATGATCGATTTTTGAAATGGTGGTTGAGTCTGTTGAAACCACCATTTTTGCAGGATCAACCACCCCCAACCACAAACAAAAAAAGCGACCCGTTCGGATCGCTTTTTATTTGAAAAATAATTTGAATTAATGCGCAACCGCAAACTTGCCGCGGTGCAAAATTTCATCGTTAGCGTTAACAACAGAGTAGTTGTAAACGCCGGTAGCCAGCATCCAACTTGGAATTTCAGCTTTCTTTAACTCAAACTTCTCACGACGCACTTCACGCCCGCTCATGTCGTACACCACAACTTCTTTTGCGTCATTGTCCGTTACATCAATGTAGGTAAAGTCACCGGAAGGATTTGGATAGACACTTACTTTAGAAGCTGCTGCGTTTTCGTCCATGCCCACATATCCCGAGAAGTTTACGTCATCAATAAATAATGTAGAACCCACCTGCGGTGCCCAGTTACTGCTCGCACTGAACCAAATTAAACAGGTATCCGGTTGTAAGTTGTTATTGTTCGTGTTGTACATCAACGTCACCGTGTGTTGGCTGTATGTGGTACTTGCGTTGGTGTAAACGTCGTAGCCAACGGCGATGGTATCACGATTTAAATTAGTGGTATTCCACTTTGTCAACACTACCGCACAAAACGCAGTATCACCGCTTACAGGTGTATATTTGGCATAGTACGACAACGACTGAGGACGCATAGCAAATGCATAACCCGGACGGAAGTACGGATTGACCAATTGCACACCACCCGTTAGGCAATATCCTGATGTATTCGGAATATTAGCCGGATCAGGATTCGATACTAACGACGCAGTAGTAATCTTACAAGAATACGTTCCCTGATAATTGTCAGGAGCGCCTGCTTGAGAAACAACAGTCGGATTTTGTGCACTAATCAACGGACTTGCCAAAATGTTTGGAGAAATCCATCCTTGTGGTTGCTGAGGTTCACCGAAAGATGAACCCCACGATTCGAAGCCCGGATTCGGAATAAACCACTGTGCGGAAACACCGCCGGCTAAAGCCACACTAGCAATAACGGAGAGTAATTGTTTTTTCATGATGTATTGGTTTAGTAGAAGTTGTTAAAATTAAGACGTAATAAAGCGAACGCCGTTGCTTGTTAAACAACGTGATGTAAAGATAACAAACGGGCATTCGGAACAAGCAGGCATTTTAAATTTTTCTTACTTGTTCAAAGTCCAAAAATCAGTTGAATACTTGCATGTCGTACAACTTACGGTAGGTTCCTCCGGACTCGAGCAATTCATTATGAGTGCCGCGTTCGAGAATTACGCCTTGTCCCATCACAATTATTTCGTCGGCATGCTGAATGGTGCTCAAGCGGTGTGCGATAATGATGGAAGTTCGGTTACGCATTAGATTGTTCAATGCATCCTGCACCAAACGTTCACTTTCGGTATCTAATGCGGAGGTAGCTTCATCCAAAATCAAAATAGGAGGATTCTTAAGCACTGCGCGTGCAATGGCTAAGCGTTGGCGTTGTCCTCCTGACATTTTATTGCCGCGATCGCCGATATTGGTATGATAACCTTCCGGCATTTGTTGAATAAACTCATGCGCGTTCGCCACTTTGGCGGCTGCAATGATTTGTTCTTCGGTAGCGCTTTCTACACCGAACGCGATGTTGTTCAATACGGTGTCATTAAACAAAATCGATTCCTGTGACACAATACCCATCAAAGCTCTCACATCATGTGTGCGCACATCACGTATATCCACACCGTCAATTTTCACAGCACCTTCGCTGACTTCGTACAAACGTGGTAATAAATCGGCCATCGTTGTTTTCCCGGAACCGGATTGTCCCACCAATGCAATTGTTTTGCCTTTGGGAATTTTCAAATCGATGTGTCGTAACGCCCATCCGTTATCCCCTTTGTGGTATGCGAAGGAAACATTTTCGTACACAATTTCTTTGTCGAATTGCGTCATGCGTTTTGCATTCTCTTTATCGCGAATCTGATCATCGGCGTGCAGCACGACATTGATGCGATCCATTGAAGCAAGACCTTTCTGAACGTGATAATACGCTTGTGTAAACTGTCGCACGGGACCAATCAATTGCGAAAAAATCATGATGTATCCGATGAAGTTTTCTGCGGTTAACGATTCATCACTATCCAATACCAGTTTACCACCGTAATACATCACTACACACATTACAATCACGATCAAAAATTCGCTCAGCGGTGATGCCAGATCTGTTTTGCGATAATTACGCACCATCGTTTTGGTGTACGCTTGATTAGTGGCTTCGAATCGTCCTGCTACTTTGTGCTCGGCATTGAATCCTTTGATAATGCGTAATCCGCCTAACATTTCTTCCATTAACGAAAGCAAATCTCCGAGTTGGCCTTTTGCTTTGAATGAAGATTTTTTTAAACTTTTTGCCACAATTGCTAATACACCACCAATAATTGGTGTGGTCAGGAAAACAAACAAGGTCAGTTCGGGACTGATCGCCACCAAAGAGGCAAGAAATACCACAATGGTGACCGGTTCACGAAAAATCATTTCTAACGAACTCATGATGCTCCACTCCACTTCCTGCACATCAGCCGACATACGACTCATGATATCACCTTTACGTTCGCTGGAAAACCAGGAAAGCGGCAGTGATAATGATTTGTGAAACATTTTATTGCGCAAGTCACGTACCACGCCATTACGAATAATTGCTAAAAAGAACATCGCGAGGTAGCGAAACAGACTTTTGAAAAAGATGATGACCACCGCTGCCACACAAATGCCGATCAATGCTTTTAAACGACCGGTATTTAAGTCGGGAGCATCTAAAATGTACGCACTCATGTGATAGTTAACTGTACTTAAAATTCCCTCCATGGAGTATTGCATGGCAGGCAGTCCGTCGTCTACTGTTTTTTGGTAAAGAGTAGTGTCGCTGTTAAACAGTAATCGCAACAGCGGAATAATTGCGAGCAACGAGAATAGATTGAAAAAGACAGATAGGATATTAAACAGAATATTCAGCCACGCATATTTCCAATATCCGTTAACGAATTTTAATACCCCGAAAATCTGCTTCATCGGATGCAAAAGTACGGAAACGGATCACACTTATGTTGAATAAACTTGGTGCATTAAGTTGTACTTTTGCCGCATGAAAACCAGAAAAGCTTCCGACTCGCTTGCTATTGCAACGCACCATGTATTGCCTAACGATACGAATAACTTGAATAATTTATTCGGAGGCAGATTGATGGAGTGGATGGATGTGATTGGTGCTATATGCGCACATCGTCATTGTCGTCGTGTAGTGGTAACAGCAACGGTAAATCACGTAGCGTTTCATCATCCAATTCCTTACGGCAGTATTGTTACGCTGGAAGCGAAAGTTTCGCGAGCATTTTCTACATCGATGGAAGTGTTTATTGATGTATATGTAGAAGACCCTGTTTCCGGTGAGCGCATGAAGTCGAACGAAGCGATATACACGTTTGTTGCAGTTGATCAGAATGGTTCACCATTACCGGTGCCGCAATTAATTCCAGAAACTGATATTGAAAAAGAGCGTTACGAAGGAGCATTGCGCAGAAAGCAATTGGCGTTGATATTAGCAGGTAAGCTGAAGCCGGAAGAAGCTTCCGAGCTAAAAGCGCTGTTTGGTGCTTAAGAATATGAATGTTCAACGATAAGTAACCGCGGTTACTAATGGAAAGGCTCGATCCAAAGATTGGGCCTTTTTTATTGAAATGAGCGGCTAATTGTGTGAATAATTTTATTGCTTTAGGAAGGAATCTATTCGTGTTCGCGCTTATTTTTGTGGCACATTAAAAAATATCATCCATTAAAAAAGCATTATTTATTGTAGCCGGAGCGATGTTGTTACTCGCATCTTGTCAAATTGAACGTCGTCATCATTTGGGCGGATTTTATACCCACAAAATCGAACGACGGACTCCAGCGAACAGTGTGAAAAATGATGGCGTTGTCAACTCAGGTTTTACATTGATACCTTCTAAAATCGACAAAGTCAGCGACGTCTTTATTGATAATGGTCTAGTTCCAAATGAAGAGAATCTATCATGTACTGATTCCAGTGGCGGTAGGTTCGATCTGAACGAAGGTTCAGATATGAGAAAAAATGATGTTTCAACGGAGATATCTTCGAGTTGTCTGAAGCCGGAGCAGAATTTCAATAAGGCTCAAGTTGGTAAGCAAATTTTGACAAGAGAGCAAAATAATAAATACGCCTCTACACAATTCGACCCTGAACAGAAACGAATTCTTAGAATCGTTGGCTGGATTTTAATTGGACTCGGTTTAGTTGGAGTAATTTGGCTTCTGGGTCTAATATTAATTCCGATTGGAGTTGTAATGGTTATACTTGGATGGGAATCTAAAGATGAGAAGAAGCGAAGTTCGAAATCTAATTCCCCCCCGCAAGATTTGATTGATGTAGTGTATTTAAAGAATGGGTCTATCATACGTGGAATTATTATTGAACAAGTTCCGAACGTAAGCTTAAAAATTCAAACTTCTGATGGGAGTATATTCTTTTACAAGATGGATGAAATTGAAAAAATCACCAAGGAGAAGCCGTTGAATTAGTGATAAATATGCACATCCATGAGCTAATTTTAGCTCATGGATGTGCATTATTGCTGGGAGCACCATTGGTCTTGTTATTAGCAATAGCCAGGTTTTCTATGCGTTGATTTGTCAGCTACGGCGCTATTTAGATCGTGCGTGGGTTAACACGATCCATTCAACATGCGATGCATCTGGATCTAGCCACAGCATGGACTTTCAATAAACTATTTGTTGTCGTTTTCCCTGTGATGATCATGATTTACGTGCACGTCATCGGATTGGCATTTGGGAAGAAGTGGTTTTATTTTTTGCGAAGCTTTTATCGTCGCGACAAAAAAACTACGAAGGAATAAGCGCTTCGTAACGAGTTCCTATTTCATCCAGAATACTCAATACTTCACTGCTGTTGTTTTCTGTAACAAGGCGCGTACGAATCTCTTTGAAATTGGGAAGCCCTTTAAAATAATTGGAGTAGTGGCGACGCATTTCGGTAACCCCCGTTTTTTCGCCTTTCCATTCAATCGATTTTATCAAATGTGTTTTACAAACTTCGACACGATCCTGAATAGTTGGGGAAGGTAGGTGCGTTCCTGTTTTTAAGAAATGCTTTGTTTCGTTAAAGAACCATGGATGGCCAATGGCTGCTCGTCCGATCATAATGCCGTCCACGCCATATTGCTCTCTCATTTCCAGTGCTTTTTCGGGAGAGTCAACGTCTCCATTACCGAAAATTGGAATGCTAATTCGAGGATCGTGTTTCACTTCTCCAATCAACGTCCAATCTGCATTTCCTTTATACATCTGTGAACGTGTCCGTCCGTGAATGGAAAGCGCTTTGATGCCTACATCCTGCAAGCGCAGCGCTACTTCACGAATGTTGATTGAACTTTCATCCCAGCCTAAGCGTGTTTTGACCGTAACCGGTAAATGTGTGGATTGAACGACAGCTTTAGTAAGTCGTACCATTAAATCAATGTCCTTCAATACGCCCGCACCAGCACCTTTGCACACCACTTTCTTAACGGGGCAGCCGAAGTTGATATCGAGAATGTCGGGTTGAACGGCGTCAACAATTTTAGCTGAAAGCGCCATAGCTTCCTCATCACCCCCAAAAATCTGAATACCGATAGGCCGTTCGTAATCGAAAATGTCCAGCTTGTGTCGGCTTTTTATCGCATCACGAATTAATCCTTCAGATGAAATAAATTCGGTGTACATTAAATCGGCGCCATGCTGTTTGCACACGTAACGGAACGGCGGATCACTGACATCCTCCATAGGCGCCAGCAGCAAGGGAAAATCAGGAAGAGTAAGATGAGCAAGCTTCACCACAGCGTATAATCCTTCGTTCGTTGAATAGGGTACTTCTCGTTACCTTTGCACAAAATTACGCAAAACGTGGAGCAAGAAGAAAGTCCGAGATTATTTAACCTCACACCCGGTTTTCAGGTATGGCTGCTAATTATATTGAATTTTGCTGCAGGAGGAATTATCCAATTGCTTTCGGGTGTTGATGCGCTGCAATGGCTCAATGCAGGTCCCGATAGCGGACATTCCGTTTTAACAGGGCGCATGGCGATTGCGCTGTATAGTTGTATTGCGTTTTTACTTCCCATTTTGGTGTTCGCCAATGCTATTCCTACAGAACGTTTTTACTGGCTGAAACTACATCAAAAAACTTCACTAACGAATTATTTGATCGGTGCAGTGGTGATGATATTGGGTGTGTTTAGTGTGGATGTGGTGTATAATCTCATCAAAGCACAAGTGACGATGCCGGAATTACTGGAATATGAAAAGCTAACTGCTGCGTATTCCGATTGGTTGCTCATGATGCCCGATATGGGGAATTTGTTCACCGCATTATTGTTTAATGCTTTAGTGCCGGCAGTTGCAGAAGAATTGTTTTTTAGAGGAGGCGTGCAACAAGCTTCAACCGGTTGGTTGCGCAATGGACACGCTGCTGTTTGGTTCACGGCTATCGTGTTCAGTTTTATCCACTTTGATATGATTGGTTTTCCTGCTCGCGTCCTGATGGGTGCAACGCTCGGTTATTTATTCTACTTCACCGGCTCCTTGCAAGTAAGTGTGTTGGCACACTTCTGCTTCAATGCGTTTACGATTGTGGTGAGTTATCTCGAGCAACAAAATCCTTCCGGATTTTGGGCGAGTTTCAATGTTCCTGCTGCGGTTGGTTTTGTAGCTCTGGGAATAATTGTTGCACTGCTATACGTGCTGTTTCGCAACAGTAAAAAGGTGCAGTCACTATAAATTATCGTCGGCGTACCATTCCGCATACGACGTAGAAGTCTCGCGCAGACGCAATGAATGTAACACCACATTATCCGGTAAGTGTGATTGTATTCGTTGTTTAAAATCGAGTAATAACATTTCGCACGTAGGTTGGTAATTCACCAATACGATGTTCAGGTGAGGGTCGTCGTTTTTTACCTGATAGGTGTGATCTTCCGGCAGCACTAATGCGTGGTCGAATACATCGAGAATTTCCTTTTTCACAATCACCTTCAAATCGCTGAAATCCATAACCATTCCGTGTTTCGGATTTCCCGGTGCGAATAAGGGTTTGCCCGCCAATCGTACATCCAGTACATAGCTATGTCCATGAATGTTTTTACATGCTCCGTCGTGCCCGGGTAAAGCATGGGCCATTTCGAAACGAAACGTTTTGGTAAGTCGGATGGTGGGTAATCGCTTTAAATTGATCATAAAAATGCAGCGTTGGGGTCTCCTCTCATAGTTGGTTCCCGCTAGTTTTCACTAGTTTTTTACTAGCTTTACAAAAGTAACCAAATTCAAGTATAGTATGCGGGAAGTGAGGATGTTCACGTGTTTAGTGTGGTTTGTTTTTTGTGGTATCTCCGAATGTTCAGCACAGATTGTCTCAGATCAACCTAACGGTTCTGGGGACACATCTAAATTGTCAAATCGTGTTAAGGTCGTACAGTCTCGCATCAAATCAGGTCTCCAACTTCGTGAGATTTCCGCTTTCTGGGGAATTGATCTAAAACGTCCTGAATATTTGACGCCGGCAGAGTTTTTCAATATTGTTCCGCGGTCTGATTTGTTGAATCAAAATTTTGAAAACTTTGGATCTTCGGATGTTACTAAATTTTCGCCATCTACGTCGCTTGGCGTCCAGCTTGGTTTTGCCGTGAAAAGAAAAGCTGAGGACGATAAAAAGTTTTCAGCAGTTTTTACTGTGGGATTTCAACATGCATCCGGCCCTCGTTTGTACACGAATGCGCTAACTGAAATTTCCACTCCTGTGGATACCATAATTGCCTTCCAAACCGGTCAATTTGTCCCTATAGATTCGGTGGTCGCACAAACATACAGTGCCGAGATGGTTTGTAAACAGCTGAGGTTGGATTTGTCGGTTGTAATTAGTTCCAATCCACAAAATCGTCTTGCTGTCTTTTGTGGTTTCGGGTTGTTGGCGGCTCAAAGCATTACAAATTTAACTACAGTTAAACTTAACCAATTTACTTATTTTAATCCCACCATTCCTCAGGTATACGAGAGTATAACTGCACAGGAGCAAATTGAAAAATTCAGACCGGGAGCTGTGCAGGGAGGTGGATGTTATGTGCCGTTGGGGTTCAGATTGAGAATTTCTAACGAGCATCCATTCTGGTCTAAAGTTAATTTGAAGTTAGAAATGCGTCCCACCTTGTTAATGAATAACATTCCGGGTTTGGGTAGGTATTGGCAAACCCAATATATTAATCAATTCGGCATTTCCTACGCCTGGTAAAGTGCTCCTGGTACTTTGTTTATTTAACTTCTTCGCAAATAATTTATCGGTTTTCCCGGGTTAATCTTCATTCCGGGAGATGAGCATGAAATTTAACGGGTAACATACCCGGAATTTGATTAGTACTTGGCTCTTTTTTAACTAGTTGCTATTCAGTGTTTTATATTAATTCCTTCGGCGAAAAAGTCCGAAGCTACTTTTGTTCACAAAAATCATTAAAAATAAGCACCTGATAATCAGTGTTATAGGAATTTTGGTCCCGTTAGATAAGAAAATAATTTCACTTACGGCGACTTCAGGTTTGATTTTAACTTTTTTTTAATCAAATTGCGGTTTAGAATTTTTCACAATGCATTATTGATAAGTATCATGAAAAAAATATTTCTACTCATTTTTTGTTGTTGGTGTTCGATAGCGGCCACCGCTAATGTAATTGAATCTTCCTCCTTAATGCACTGCAAGATTGCGAGAGAAAGCAATATAGCATTGAACGAATATGATCCGGAAGTTCTAATTGATGATGAGGTTTCTGAGATAGCTGCTTTGGAGGCACGAATGAATGTTTTGTTGGCTCAATTCCATGTTTATATGTCAGACAGTGTAAAACGAACTGTTTTTGAACGGGATTTAGCGCCATTTATTTATGCTAAAGCCGAAGTTGCGTGTCCGACGATTAAGCTAGAATCATACATGACTAGTCGTAACAAGTTTGAAGTTACTGCAGATATAAGTTATCGGGAATTGCAGTTTGCAGTGGGGATATTAACCGATGTCGTAAATCATCTTAACGCGATTAACTGATTTAACGTGAACCAAGATAAGTCGAGCATATGTACCACACTGTTTACTTAAGCATTTACCACATGAAAACGAAAGAACTAATGCAGGTCGATTTGCGTACTTGTTGTAGAGATTTTCAGGTCGGTTTGGGGTGTTGCAATCAACGTGTTAGCTCAATAATTTCATTACTACAATTTTAAATCAGGGAATCATGAAGAAGATGTACCTATTACTTGCAATACTTACTCAACTAGTTATCGTTGAAGGTTCGCATGCTCAATCTTGTACGCACACTATTCGCCTAACTGATACCTATGGTGATGGGTGGAATGGAGGGCGCGTAGCCGTATCAGTAAACGGTGTAAATGTTCTGACTAATCTCGGATCCACCTTTACAACTGGATTCGGGCCTATATCCTTTAATTTCACAGCAATCCCTGGTCAAACAATTCGAGTTTATCGAACAGCCGCCGGATCATATCCATCGGAAATGAGGGTTCAAATTGTCAATAATGTCAACACGACTTTACTTGCTACGGTGCAGCCTGCTTCAGGTAGCGCAACCAGTGGAGGTCACGCTGTTTCAGCGAATTGTGGAACTACTACTTACAATCCCTGCTCGCCCGCACCACCATCGCTTTCTTGCGGTGTAGCTACTTCATACAGCATGGGGTCAACGGCAGGAGCATGGAATAGCTACGGAGGCCCTTTTGGAGTTCCCGGCCAAGAAAAACTCTTTCAATTTACCCCTGCAGTAACGGGTACATATGCGGTGGGAGTTACTGTTTCCTCCGGGTATAATGATTTGTTCTGGAAACCGGTATCGTCGGGCTGTAATGCAACCGGATGGACCTATGTGGATGATATCATAACATCTGCAACGAATAATGTCAATTTAACTGCCGGTGTGGCCTATTACTTTCTTTTAGATGACGAGGATCAAACGGGTAACACGGGCAGTATAACAATTACATGTCCAAGTACTACGTACAATCCATGTACGTCCATCCCGGTTATTTCGGGTTGCGGCGTAACAGCCACTGCCAGTATGAGTGGAACCGGGGCAGGCTGGAGTGTTACAAGTTGTGGGTATAGTACACCAGGGCAGGAGCGGCTTTTTCAATTTACTGCTCCTACAACCGGCACGTATCAATTAAATGTTAGCGCGATTACCGGAGGATTCATCGATTTCTTCTGGAAGCCGGCCAGTTCGGGATGCAACGCAACGGGCTGGAATTGTATTGACGATATTATTAGCACCGGGACCTATGCTGCCGTTACACCAATGAATTTTACAGCCGGTGTAACCTACTACATACTACTGGATCCCGAAGGTTCGGGATCGTATACTTCTTCATTTAGCTTAGTTTGTCCTACGCCGGTTTACAATCCTTGTACGTCCATACCGGTTATTTCTAATTGCGGCGTAACAGCCACTGCCAGTATGAGTGGAACCGGGGCAGGCTGGAGTGTTACAAGTTGTGGGTACAGTACACCAGGGCAGGAACAGCTTTTTCAATTTACTGCTCCTACAACCGGCACGTATCAATTAAATGTTAGCGCGATTACCGGAGGATTCATCGATTTCTTCTGGAAGCCGGCCAGTTCGGGATGCAACGCAACGGGCTGGAATTGTATTGACGATATTATTAGCACCGGGACCTATGCTGCCGTTACACCAATGAATTTTACAGCCGGTGTCACTTACTACATTTTGCTGGATCCAGAAGCTACCGGAGCCTACACTTCATCTTTTAGTTTGGTTTGTCCGGTTGTTGCTCCTCCAAATCCGACTGCTGTAACTGCAAGTAGTTCTTCAATTTGTGTTGGTAATAGTGTTACATTAACGGCAGGTGGACCGTCCGGAACTGTTTACTGGTTTACAACCGGATGTAATACAACCGGTCAAATAGCGACGGGTAATTCCATTACGGTGAGTCCGACAGCAACAACAACTTATTATGCTAGAAATTATAATAATTCGACCTGGAGTGCAGGTTGTGCCACTACAACTGTAACGGTAAATCCACTACCGACGATTAGCGCTAGCCCAAGCACATCAATATGTTCCGGTAATACTGCACAGTTATCGGCAACTGTATCGTCCTCAACTACAGCTACAGCCACATTCAACTACACGGGCAGTATGCAAACCTTTACGGTCCCGGCTGGTGTAACTTCAATATCTGTTGATGCCCGCGGTGCTCAAGGTGGCGCAGGCGGCGGGTTAGGTGGACGTGTGACTTGCAATTATGCAGTAACTCCTGGAGATGTATTAGATATTTATGTTGGCGGTCAGGGTGGGGCACAAGTAAGCAATTCTCCGGGTGGATATAATGGAGGAGGAAATGCAGGCCCTTGTAACGTACAATATCCCGGAAGTGGCGGCGGAGGTGCATCTGATATTAGATTAAATGGTACAGCATTAACGAATAGGATTATTGTTGCCGGTGGCGGTGGCGGAAGTCATCCAATCAATAACAATCCCGGAGCCGGTGGCGGACTAACAGGAGGTAACGTAACTTCTACCGGTAATGGTTGCATTAGTACTTATGCAACAGGAGGAACACAATCTGTCGGAGGTTTATCTGCAACAGCAACCTCAGCATGTTGTTCGTTTGTGGCAACAGCACCTGCAGCATTAGGTGTAGGTGCCAATGGTGCAGGTCCTTCTCCGAATTGCAATAATGGAGATGGAGGTGCTGGCGGCGGCGGCGGGTATTATGGCGGCGGTAGCGGCGGAACATATTCAGCCGGCGGTGGTGGAAGCAGTTACACAGGTTCTGGCGCAACTGCAGTGGTACACACCCAGGGCTTCAACTCTGGTAACGGGTCGCTTACAATAACGTATAGTTCTCCATCAGCCGTGGTATGGAGTCCTTCATCAACGTTAAGTTCATCTACAATTTTGAATCCGGTTGCATCACCTACGTCTACTACAACGTATACCGTAACTACAACCGTGAATGGATGTAGCAACAGCAGTACTACAACTGTAACAGTAAACACCCCTCCTGTTTCCCCAACTGCCGCATCGCAAACAATTTGTTATGGCGCTAATGCACAGCTTGTTGCTTCTGCAAACGCAGACTGGTACACGCAGCCTGTTGGTGGTACGTTACTTGGAACTGCTACTTCGTTCACGACCCCTGCTTTGCTGGCTACAACAACCTATTATATAGAAGGAGCTTCTAACGGTTGTCCTCCAACCTCCAGAAATCCGGTTACGGTGAATGTTAACGCCGCACCAACAACCATAAGCGCGGCAACTGCACTTTCAACCGGTTGCAATATTTTTAGTCCAAGCTCATGGTCGTATTTTGTTGAACCCAATAACAGTATTGTTACCAGTGTTTGGTCCTCTAATAATTTGAATGCGGTTAGTGCCGATGTTTCCGTTCTGCCTTCTGTGCCTTATCAGAATGGCGTCCCTTATATGCCTCGTGTTGTAGCTATTTCACCCGGTAGTCAGGGTGCTGCTACGGTTAGGTTATATTTTACGTGGGCAGAATTCCAAATGCTACAAGCTGCAGAACCTCAATTAACCAATATTACCCAGTTGGGCGTAACTAAGTTTGATAATCCTAACCTGACAGGCAATCCAATGTTTTTATCTCCGAGTGCATATCTAACACCGGCTCAAACGAACATTCCGAATGTGTATGCTGTTGAGGTTTTAACACCATCTTTCTCAACTTTTACGATACATTTTAATCACGGAAACACAATATTGCCGGTAGAGTTTACGAGTCAGACTGCGGTATGTGGGAATAGCGGAGTTTCAGTACAATGGTCTACTGCCTCCGAGTCGCAGTGTAGTCACTATGAAGTTTTCCGCAGTTTTGATGGCTTTAGTTATGAGAAGATAGGTTCGGTTGCCGGTGCAGGTACAACGTCAATGCCAAATGATTATCTTTTATTTGACGCAATTAATTGGTCGGGTCCGATTTACTATCGTATAGATCAATTTGATTATAACGGTGATGTGAAACGCTCTCCACTGATCGTTGCAGATTGTAAGGGGCGTAAATTGCGCGCACAGATCGTTCCTAATCCTGCTAATTCAACTTCAACTTTGGTTTACGATGCTTCGAAATCAGGTCTAGCTAATTTGTATATTTTAGATAGCAGAGGTAATTTGATAAAGCAAAGTTCTCATTACTTTGAGGAGGGTGCGAATACTGTTAATTTATCTTGGGATTTGATAGAATCAGGGTTATATACTATACGTGTGGAATTTGACGGAGAGCAACAAAACCTGAAGCAATCTATTATTCATTAACGCTTAAGATAAGTCATTCTTTTCAGCTGAGTCCGACAAAGACTCAGCTGTTTTTTTGTTGCTTGTTAGTGTACTTGTCGTTAAGTTTTTGACAACTCTTGTTTTGTGTTGTATTGTGATCTATATTGCTCTACTTTTCAGCAATCACGGTTGATATGCGTTATTTTATAGTTATTTGTTCACTGCTTGCTGTTCTGGTCAGTAAAGAGGCAAAAGCATGCCACGGTGTCGCCTTAGTGGGTTTCAGTGCGTCTGCAGGTCCAACTAGTGTTACAGTTAATGGGAGCTCTAATTCTGCCACGTGTGGTTGCGGTCCTTATTACATGGAGGTACAGCTAGCTTGTTTCAGCCCAGCTAACTTTTCCCCGACAATCCCCCCTTGCACAGGCGCTTGGAATGTTTATCCGTTTTACCGCTCAGGATTGAATATTCCGAATCCGATGAATGACAATTGCATTACTGAACCATATTTTCCTGTCGTAATTCCATTTTCGCAGTTGTGCCCGGGCACAGTATACGTGTTGCGTGCTAGGGAGCGCGTATGTGGTTCAGGTAGCGCGGGGCCATGGAGTTCTACATTTACTTTTACAACACCCGGTTTTCCGCCGTCATTTGGTTTAAGTGCTGCTGCAAGTCCAACAACCGTATGTCCGGGCGGTCCGACAACTCTTTCTGCAACATTAACGGGTCTTGCAACCTGTGGGTCAGGAACCCCAACATTTACATGGCAGCCCGGTAATATTACAGGACAAACAGTTACTGTTAACCCAACTGTTACCACGACTTATACGGTTTCAGCTACAGGCGGTTACCTGACATGTTATAGTGTTCCTCCGGCTGTTGTAACCGTAACAGTTCAACCGGCACCAAGTATTGGTGTCGCAAGTGTTAGTCCAACTACTGTTTGTGCCGGAGGTTGTGTAACCCTTAGTTTAAGTTCATTTACCGGTGGAAGTTTGCAGTGGCAATCTTCGCCGAACGCCGTGACGTGGTCAAATATACCGGGGGCAACTACATTATCTTATTTGTTTTGTCCGGTAACAGCTCCTATGTTCTTCCGTGCTCAAGTTACCGGTGCTCCCGGGTGCGGTACCGCTACGTCAAACGTTATATCTGTAGGCGTTACACCAGTCCCTACATTAAGCGTAACGCCTGCGTCACCGTCGTTTTGTATAGGTCAGAGCGTAACATTAAATGTTACCGGCGCATCGTCATATACTTGGACAGGCCCGAATTCTTTCAGTGGTTCAGGCTCTAGTATTACTATTACGCCAACCTCTACTGGTACGTATACTGTAACCAGTGGTGGTTTGTGCCCGGGCTCTCAGACTGTTACTGTTACTGTTAATCCATTGCCTACAGTAACAGCATCAGCTTCGACAAGTTCGATATGTATAGGTTCATCAACAACGCTATCTGCCGGCGGAGCCCAAAGTTATGTGTGGTCACCGGGTAATCAATCCGGTCCTAGCATAACGGTATCACCGACGAGTACAACAACATATACAGTAACGGGAACAGATGCCAATGGCTGTGTTAATACCGGTACTGTTCAGATTACGGTAAATCCTTTGCCTGCAGTGACTGCTACTGCAAGCGCACCTGCAATTTGCAACGGAGGAAGTACTACGTTAACGGCAATCGGCGCTTCGACTTATGCATGGTTACCGGGCAATTTATCGGGATCCTCGGTTACGGTATCTCCAACTGCTACTACTACTTACACTGTAACCGGCTCTAGTGGAGCAGGTTGCTCAGACACGGGTATGGTTACTATTGTTGTTAATCCATTGCCTTCTATTACGGCCACACCTCCCAGTGCATCGATATGTATAGGTTCAAGTGTTACGATAACAGCCGCCGGAGGTAGTTCCTATGCATGGGCCCCGGGCAATTTTACAACGGCTACTGTTACCGTTACTCCACCTGTAAGCACCACTTATACGGTTACCGGAACTGATGTTAATGGTTGTATCAACACCGCTAGTGCAACGGTAACGGTTAATCCATTGCCTACTTTAACAGCATCAGCGTCGACAAGTTCGATATGTATAGGTTCATCAACGACGCTATCTGCCGGCGGAGCCCAAAGTTATGTTTGGTCACCGGGTAATCAATCGGGTTCTACAATAACAGTGTCGCCGACGACTACAACCACATACACAGTAACGGGAACAGATGCGAATGGCTGTGTTAATACCGGTACTGTTCAGATTACGGTAAATCCTTTGCCTGTAGTGACTGCTACTGCAAGCATACCTGCAATTTGTATTGGAGGTAGTACTGCGTTAACAGCCAGTGGCGCTTCGACGTATACATGGTTACCGGGTAACTTATCGGGATCCTCGGTTACGGTATCTCCAACTGCCACCACTACCTACACCGTAACCGGTACCAGTGGAGCAGGGTGTATAGATACTGGAATGGTTACTATTATTGTTAACCCATTGCCTTCAATCACGGCCACTCCTCCCAGTACATCGATATGTATAGGTTCAAGTGTTACGATAACAGCCGCCGGAGGTAACTCTTATGCATGGGCCCCGGGTAACTTTACAACGGCTACTGTTACAGTTACGCCAACTGTAAGCACTACCTACACTGTTACGGGCACTAATGTTAATGGTTGTATCAACACCGCTAGTGCAACGGTTACTGTTAATCCATTGCCTACTTTAACAGCATCAGCGTCGACCAGTTCGATATGTATAGGTTCATCAACGACGCTATCTGCCGGCGGAGCCCAAATTTATGTTTGGTCACCAGGTAATCAATCCGGTCCTACCATAACGGTGTCACCGACGAGTACAACAACATATACAGTAACGGGAACAGATGCGAATGGTTGTGTTAATACCGGTACTGTTCAGATTACGGTTAATCCTTTGCCTGCGGTAACTTCTGTGGCGAGCATACCTGCAATTTGTATCGGAGGTATTACTACGCTAACAGCCAGCGGCGCTTCGACTTATGCATGGTTACCGGGTAACTTATCGGGATCCTCGATAACGGTATCTCCAACTGCAACCACTACATATACGGTAACGGGCACCAGTAGCGCGGGTTGTGTTAACACTAGCATTATTACGGTAACTGTAAGCACACTGCCCAATGTTTTGGCTAATACTAATGATCCAATTATATGCAGCGGAGAATCAACGTTGTTAACCGCAAGTGGCGCAACTACATATGCTTGGTCTCCGGGTAACCAAACCGGCGCATCTATTTCAGTTTCTCCGAGCGCTTCAACAACATACACGGTGATAGGCACCTCTTCTGCGGGTTGTTTAGATACAGCGACGATAAGTATAACTGTTAACACTGTTCCAATTATCAACCTGAATCCACAAAGCATAACTATTTGCGAGGGCTTTTCAGCAGGTGTAGATGCTGGATTGGATACAAATAATTATACCTGGAGCCCATCTATTGGTGTTAATATCATAACTAGTTCAGGTGATTCGGTTGTAGTAAATCCAAGTGCGACCATAGTATATACAGTTATCTCTACTTCGCCTCAAGGGTGTTCGGATACAGCTACAATTTCGGTCATTGTTAATCCTAATCCTATTCTGGCTCTTTCAATGGACACATTGATACTTTGTCCAACTCAAACTGATACCATCTCAGTTTCCGGTGGATCGACGTATTCATGGTCATCTAATTCCAATTGGTCGCCGCTAACGACGAACAATAGCAGTGTGTCAATTGGACCTGTCGCTTCAAACGCAACCTATACGGTTGTTGGTACTTCCGCCGCCGGTTGCTCAGATACGCTTGTTTTGTATTCAGAAATGCAAAATGTAATTGCTGTTAACGCATATAGTGATACAACCGTTTGTTCGGGTAGTACTGTAACCTTAAATGCTACAGGCGGTAATCAATATTCATGGACATCGATGAGTTCGTCGACTATAGTTAACGCGAACGCAGCCTCTCCGTCTGTAACGGTAACCAACACCTCTGTATTTGTGGTTAGTGTTATCAATCAGAACGGTTGTTTTGGTTCAGATAGCGTAACAATAACAACGTTGGCGCTACCTCCTGCTAATGCAGGATTGGATGATACAATTTGTTTTGGACAATCCACTGTTTTGAGTGGATCCGGAGGGAACTCATATGTTTGGATGGGCTCATCAATTGTCTCAGGATCTAATACGGCGACACCTACTGTTGCTCCTTCATCAACATCCAACTACTACATGAGTGTTGTCGATGCAAATGGATGTCAAAATTCAGATACTGTAACGGTTACGGTGATACAGTTACCAATCGCGGCTGCGGGGCCGGACTTATTCTATTGCGGGACTTGTGTTACAATGAGTGGATCGGGCGGAACAACTTATTTATGGTCACCGCCAACCGGTTTAACAACTCCAACTGCTGCTGTTACCCAAGCGTGCCCGTTAACCACAACATCGTATACATTAACGGTTACAGATAATTTCGGCTGTTCATCTCAGGATTCCGCATTAGTTACCGTTTATCCGCCGCTGCAACTGCAGGTGTCGCCTGCTATTACAATTTGCAACGGTTCCGGAACCACCATTAGCGGTGTTGCATCCGGAGGAGATGGAGGTCCTTACACGTATTCATGGAGTCCCTCTACAGGTTTAAATAACGCTGCCATTGCAAATCCTACAGCATCTCCTACTGTAACTACAACTTATGTATTGACAGTTTCTGATCAATGCGGTTCTCCCGTTGTATCAGATAGTATTGTCGTGACGGTTTATTCCAGCCCAACTCTTTCTCTCTCTGCAGACATTGTGGAAGGTTGTGCGCCTCTTTGCGTAAATTTTGTGGGTACCTCTTCGCCAAGTGCGAGCATTTGTAACATCGATTTCGGCGACTTGACTACTGCAGCATCCTGTGCAGCAAGTCACTGTTATGATGATGCCGGCACATACTCGATAACGTTTTCTGTGACGGATATGAATGGGTGCGTAACATCTCAAACGTACGCGAATATGATTGTCGTGCATCCCATACCTGTTGCAGGTTTCACGGCATCGCCTGATACAGCGTCCATTTTATCGCCTATGTTTTATTTCGATCCGAATTGTACATTTTGCGATACAACTATGTACAGTATGGGTGATCCGAGTGGAGGAATTGTTTCTAATTTAAATCAGCCATTTAATTATAGCTATCAGGATACCGGTTGGTATACTGTAGTACAAAGCGTGATTAGTGAGCACGGTTGTGTCGCTTCCGATTCAATTAATATTTACGTGAAGCCCGACTGGTCATTTTATGCCCCCAATGCATTTACTCCAAATGAAGACGGAATAAACGAAGTGTTTTTTGTTTCGGGGACAGGAATAGATCCTGAGACTTTTAACCTATATATTTTTGACCGCTGGGGCAACCTTTTATTTTTCACCGACGATATTAATCAAGGTTGGAATGGAAGAGTGTTGGGTGGAGAAATATGTCAGATCGACACCTACGTTTGGAAATGTGATTTTGTAAACGTTTTAGGTAAAAAGCAGTCGGTGATGGGTAGCGTCAATCTTATTAAATAAAGTTGTTCCTGTCGTTATCATGTAGTTGATTATAATGGCATGATTCACCCTTACAGAGCGTATTTCGCACAAGCGAAGCACAGCGGAGAAAGTGTAAAAACACCTCTAATTTCAGGTAACGAAATGACGGTTGGACGGTTGTATTGTAATTATTAGTCGCTGTATTAGTCTTTGCTGTTTTATTTTCCGGTCCGCTTTATTCATCTGTTGGTAGCGTTTCAATTTCCGTCGCTTCGCTAATTTTTATTTCGCGTCCGATTCCATTCAAGCCAAGCTTGATGGGCTCTTTCGCGAAATAATAACCCTACTAAACGCAGGGCGGAAATTGAGTTGTTTGCGGACTCCACCGACATTTTTCGAACTCCCTTCTATTGGATTTAACATAATTAGAGGACCGTTAATTTCCTCATCATACGAGAGAAATAATCACTATAATACCAGCTATGTGCTTAATACCAAGCTTTCGTAGCCTCGGTTAAACTAAATCAAATTGTGAAAAAAAACACAGTATTTATAAGCCTATGTGATAATCCTTTACATAATATCCTGCTTCGCAATAATTGTTACGCAGCTCGAGACACAGTAATATTCGTATTCACAAAAAACGCTTGTGATAATCTTAAACACAAATCTAAAAGTCCAAAGGAGCCTCATTCATCATTTCTTAAGGTAAATTCCGCTATAAAAAGAACATGTAGCACCGTGAATATCTGAACACCCTCCCGACGATGAAACTAACGTCAAATTCCCATCACTTGTCAGCGTAAATGTAAGGGTGCAATTATCTTGGATTGCAACTAGTTTACCATTCAGGTAATTGCCCGTACCATCAAACAAGGCAACACAACCACCGCTCTTGGCTCCCTCATACTGGACAGAATATTTATTAGGCCCTATACTTTTTATTGTTATGCTAGCCGAAAAACCATTAGCACTACCTGGCCAAATATATTCACCAACGAAATTCGCTCGGTACTTTTTTCGTTCAATCGCTGCAATAGAATCTTCTATTCTCTTGTTGCGTTCTATGGCTAGTAATGAATCACTTCTATTATTGTTATTTGCAAATTTCGGGGAACCATTTAAGTTTAATACATACGTCTTTGTTTCAAGTACACCGAAGCTTATATCGACTTTTCGAAAATTTTTCCACTGGTACTCAGGTTGCCTATCTTTTACATACTGTTTATCAGCGTTCTGTATGGTGAACGATTGTTTACTCGTTAACAGACCAGATTTTCCTTCCCACACTAATTTTCCATCAGTTGACTTCGCATAATAATAGAAGCGCTCTTCTGTAGATTTGAAATATAAGAGAGGTCCAACTTTCTCTCCCGGTTCAATGTTGTACCATCCTTTTGTCATAAATCCACTCCACGAATCTCCATTCTGATACCACCCAATTGCAATTGAAATTGGCACATCAGAATTATTTTTGACATATAATTGGGCTGTGCTTGTGGTAGCAAAAAGTAAACTTGTAACTACTAAAATGATTAGCGATTTCATATTGATAAAGGTTTGTTTATGTTTTTCAATAATACATTTAATTGGGTTTGTAATCGTAATGAATTTATACAAAATTGCGGCTATTCGCATCATTTCAAAATAAATTTTGTATCTTACATTTTAAACGAACTTAAATAACCTCAAACAATGAAAAAAACGACGTTACTTTTCTGTCTTGTATTAACGTTTTTAGTAAGCTGCGATAGTGGTGGTTCCACTAGCTCATCTTCCGCTCCCAAAAGTACTGAAGAGTTGAAAATGGATTTGACTGCTCAGGAACAAAATTTCCCTACAGATTATTTATCTGCAGATGGAACCTACCGTGAAAATATTTGGGGCAGTAAGTTAAAAATTAGTTGCACGATTACAAATAGGGCAACACTCGCAACATTCAAGGACGCTATTGTTCAAGTAACATATTACTCAAAAACAAAAACTGTATTGGGCACTAAGGAGTATACTATTTATGAAATGTTTCCTCCAAATTCTTCGAAGACAATTGAATTAAAAATTGACAACTACAATGATGTAAATTCAATTGGTTGGGATGTAATTAGTGCAACAGCAGTGAATTAATTTGTGCAGTACTAGAAAGAACCAAAATTCTTCAGGTAATTACTATTTACGGATTTAACTGTAAGGCCTGTTCCGGATTTCTTTAGCAGATAGTATAGGTTAGTAGATGTCAATTATCTATTGCGTTTATGATCTGGTCATGTATGCCACGTATCGGACTGGTGTATTGTCAAAGTTCTAAGTTTGCTGCAGAATTTTGTTAGTACGTTTAATGAAGTTTATTACTCACGTATGTTAATGTAATTTAAGAAACTTTTTAGATGTATCAGACGTTTTAAGTGAGCTATTAATTATAACGGTTTTATAATGCGCCAAATGCTAACTATGCATGTGCTGCTCAGATTTTAACGTTCAATTAATATAGCTTGAATAACGAAAGTTTGATCTCAAGTCAGCACAACGTAGCGTTTAAAATTCTAAGATTTTAGCGCATAGAATGTATTTGGATAAAGTCTCACAAGTGAAGATGTTAGGTTAAAATTTTATGGTCCGAATTAGCCACCGATCTTTTAACAGTCCTTGACTTTCCTTGGTACTCAGAAAAGCAAAAAACGCCCAAGATTTATAGCCTTGAGCGTCTGTACCAAACCTTGATAGTTTGGTATTGGAGACGGCGAGATTACATATCTCTGTACTCCCAAAGTCAAAATCAATTTCCATCGCTACGCTATTTTTTCTTTCCCGGCTGAATCTGTTCAAGCAGAGCTTGACATCTTCCTCCGTGAAATAAAAACACCGCCTAGGGCGGTGTGGAAATTGATTCATTTGCGGAGACGGCGAGATTCGAACTCGCGATACCCTTTTGGGGTATACACACTTTCCAGGCGTGCTCCTTCAACCACTCGGACACGTCTCCGTATATGTCACCAACTTTTTATTTGCAACTTCTGTTGGTGTGAAGTTGTGGAGGAGTGCTCCTTCTCCCGTCTAGGGACACTCGGACCCCAATTAAAATCGGGGCACGCACGTCTCCGTATATGTCACCAACTTTTTATTTGCAACTTCTGTTGGTGTGAAGTTGTGGAGGAGTGCTCCTTCTCCCGTCTAGGGACACTCGGACCCCAATTAAAATCGGGGCACGCACGTCTCCG
>JBIJCF010000018.1:0-54442 GCA_044344795.1 Bacteroidia bacterium
TATATGTCACCAACTTTTTATTTGCAACTTCTGCTGGTGTGAAGTTG
This sequence comes from Bacteroidia bacterium, assembly GCA_044344795.1. GTDB lineage: Bacteria > Bacteroidota > Bacteroidia > Palsa-965 > Palsa-965. The sequence continues at coordinate 48 of JBIJCF010000018.1, forward strand.
TGAAGGAAGGCACGCCCCCAACACGTTATTTCAACGGGGCACAAATGTATTAATTAATCGGAATACTTGCGTTTGGATGCGCTAATTTGTCTGCTCGCCGCGCAAATCCTGCGCTAATTGCTTTTTGATTTTCCCTTCGGGAACATTACCCAACAAGAACATCAGTTTAGCTACTGCCGCTTCTGTGGTTAAATCAGTGCCGCCAATAACACCGATCTTATTAAACGCCGAACTGGTTTCGTAGCGTCCTTGTTCTACAGTGCCTTGCGCGCATTGTGTAATATTTAAAATAATCACTCCGCGCTTAATCGCATTTTTGAGTGAATCAATAAACCAAGTTGCAGTTGTAGCATTTCCGGAACCAAATGTTTCCAATACAATCGCTTTGCAGCCCGAGTTTAGTATGGCATTAACTACTGCAGGTGTTATGCCCGGAAATAATTTTAATACCGCAACGGAGGATTCTAATTTCTGATATACTTTAAGCGCGCCTTTCGACTTCTTACGAATCGCGTCTTTATTAAAACTGATGTGAATTCCCGCTTCCGCTAACAACGGGTAGTTCGGCGATTGAAATGCACGGAAGTGCTCCGCATTAAATTTATTGGTGCGATTGCCGCGATACAAGCGGTATTCAAAATACACGCACACTTCAGGTACAATGGGATATTTCTTTCCGTCAGCTGCTGCAATTTCAACTGCTGTGATGAGATTTTCCTTTCCGTCGGTACGAATGGTTCCAATCGGTAATTGAGACCCTGTCAGAATAACCGGCTTATTCAAATTCTCTAACAAAAAACTTAATGCCGATGCCGTGAAAGCCATGGTATCCGAGCCGTGCAGAATTACAAAGCCGTCGTACTTTTTATACTGTTTCCCGATCAACGCTGCCAATTCCAACCAGATTTTTGGCTCCATGTTAGACGAGTCGATGGGCTTACCAAACGAATGGGTGTCAATGTTGGCAGGAATTTTATGCAACTCGGGAACTTCATCCAGCAAATTGTTGAAGTTAAACGGCTTCAGCTGTCCGCTTTTTGCATCAGCCACCATTCCTATGGTTCCGCCGGTGTAAATCAATAAAACTTTAGGTTGTTTGGCCATTTTATTTTCCAAAAAGTCGGATGGAATTTTGTGTAGTTTGCTCAATCACATCACGTAAAAATACACGCTTCACTTCTGCTAATTTATCTGCGACATGTGTAACATAAGCGCTTTCATTACGCTGCCCGCGATGCGGCACAGGTGCCAGATACGGTGCATCTGTTTCCAAAAGCAAATATTCCGTAGGGACGTTTTCTATCGCGGCGGGTAATGTTGAATTTTTGAAGGTAAGTACACCGCCGATTCCTAAATAGAATCCGCCTAACTCAACAACTTTTTGCGCTTCTTCCGGTCCATCCGAAAAGCAATGGAACACGCCGCGCAGTTTGCCGTTTTGTTTTGCTTTAACTATTTCGTAGCATTCATTAAATGCATCACGACTATGAATTGCAATTGGTAAATCGAACTGCAATGCCCAATCTATTTGTTGTGCAAATGCATCTTGTTGAACGCCTAATGTTGTTTTGTCCCAATACAAGTCGATACCGATTTCACCAACAGCGCAAAATTTTCCCGACTTCAGATAGGTATACACTAGTTTCAATTCTTGTTGAACATCCTCCTGTTTTACAGAACACGGATGCAGTCCCATCATGGGGAAGCAATTGTTTGGATATTGATTAGCAAGCGTAATCAGTTGTTCGTGCGACTCGCTGTCAATGGCCGGAAGAAAAATCCGGGTTACGCCCGTGGCAATGGCACGATTTACCATAGCTTCGCGGTCGCGGTCGAATTTGGAGGAATATAAGTGGGCGTGGGTATCTGTTAACGGACTCATTGGCGCGAAGTTACCTTATTTTGGTACAGAAATTTGTATTAACTTCGTTCTTCAAAACCAAAACTCATTATGAAAACATTCGCAAAAATTGCCGTAGCGGCATTGTTTATTGGAGGTGTAACACTTACTTCCTGCAAAAAGTACGAAGAAGGTCCATCTTTAACTTTACTTTCTAAGAAAGCTCGTATTGCCGGATCTTGGGGCGTAGAGAAGCTTCTTGTTGATGGTGTTGATAAGACTAGCGATTATCGTGCATTCGTTACCAGCGAAACTATTACAATGGAAAAAGATGGAACTTACTCTTCAACGTACACCTTTGCTGTTGGTAGTGATACTGATGCAGGAACTTGGGAGTTGATAAACGACAAGGCAGATTTCAAAACGTTGAGCAACGATGCAGGTTCTACTCCTGACACTATGGTTATCGTTCGTTTAACCAACAAAGAGTTCTGGATGAAAGAAAAAACTCCGGGCTCATCTTTGGAGGAAGTTCATTACATGGCTAAATAATTTTTATCTATTCACAAAAAGACCGACGAATCCCTCGTCGGTCTTTTTTATTTTTAGCCTGTGGCAAAAGCTCCATTGAAAATTCTTTTAGTGCGTTTTAGTTCGATAGGAGATATCGTCCTGACTACAGCTGTTGTGCGTTGCCTTGCACAACAGGTGGGAGCAGAAGTGCATTACGTAACAAAAGAGGCTTTTCGGAATTTGCTAACCGCGAATCCTTACGTGAAACAGATTCACACGTTTAAAAATTCACTGTCCGAATTAAAAGAAACATTACGTGCTGAAAATTTTGATTGGATCATTGATCTTCATCACAACCTGCGATCCCTGCAATTAAAGACAATGTTGCGCAAACCTTCGCGTTCGTTTCCAAAATTGAATTGGGAAAAGTGGTTGTTGGTTCAATTGAAAGTGAATCGTATGCGGAATGTGCATATCGTAGATCGTTATATGGAAACGGTGAGTCATTTGGGCGTTACCAATGATGCCAAAGGACTCGACTTTTTTATTGATGAGCAGTCACAAATAGTAATTACGGATTTGCCTGTAACATTTCAATCCGGTTTTATTGCTGTTACAGTTGGAGCTAAATTCGGAACGAAACAATTGCCGGTTGAAAAACTTAGTTCGATTATCAATCGAATTGGTAAACCTGTTGCACTGTTGGGCGGTAAGGAAGATCAGGAACGTGCAACACGAATCAAGTCATTAATTAATGTTGGTGTAGAAGATTTTTGCGGTCGATTAAGTTTACAACAATCGGCTGCAGTGCTCAAATTATCAGATGCAGTCATAGCTCATGATACAGGATTGATGCATATTGCCGCAGCTCTGAAGAAGAAAATATTTTCTGTTTGGGGCAATACAGTTCCCGAATTGGGTATGTATCCGTATTTGCCTGATCCTGCTTCTGAAATTGTTGAAGTGAAAAATCTTTCTTGTCGACCTTGCTCTAAAATCGGTTTCAACACGTGTCCCAAAGGACACTTTCGTTGTATGAATGAAATTAATGAGTCGACTTTCGATAAACTGAAAAATTGACCGTAACTTAAAGGAAATATTGCAGCATGAAAAAAATTATACTCGCCTTGTCATTATTAAACATGTGTGTTTCTTACGCGCAGCAATCTACTTCGTTTGAAATTGCTAAAGCGGGCGAGAGTGACCCATATAATACAAGTCCGGATTACAATCCGGTGCTTCGCGTGGTAGAAATGCCTGCGGTTGCAGGGAAATCGGAATTGCAGCGTGTTAAAGATACACTGGAACTGTTGTATCCTAAAAAAACGTTTACTTCAGGAAACAGTGTCAATCAAAGAAGTTCATCGGTTCCTGCGCCAACTGTTGGAAGAACTTTCGCAGGAAACTTGTTCAACAACAGCACGCCGAACGATAATGAAATTGCAATCGGTAACAACGGTTCATTAGCATCGGTGCAAAATTCGAGCATTTTCCGGTATCGTACCTGGAACAATACTACAGCGGGAACGGCAACACTCTCATTTTGGTCGAGCAGCTTAGGAAATCCCGCAACGAAATACGATCCGAAAGTAATTTACGATCCGCAGTCGAACCGATTTATATTGTTGTGTCTTGCGGGATATTCATCTGGTCAAACAGGAATCATTGTAGGATTTTCGAAAACCGATACGGTTAACGGCGCATGGAATTTGTATCAATTGCCCGGGAACCCTTTTGCTGATACGGCATGGACGGATTATCCGATGTTGACGGTAAACGAACAAGAAGTTTTTATCACGGTGAATCTGGTTTACGATAACATGCCTTGGCAAACAGGTTTTGCGCAAACGTTGATTTGGCAAATCAACAAGTGGGACGGTTATGCGGGTAATACATTATCATCGCAGTTGCATTCCGGCATTCAACACGGCGGTCGCCCGATTCGTAATTTATGTCCTGTTGAAGGTGGCGATCAACCGCCGTCTGCACGCGGTTTGTACTTCCTTTCCAATCGCAATATGACATTAGGAAATGACACCATTTTCCTCGTGCACATTACCGATTCCATTAATGCTCCGGGACAACAAGTTACCGTTACACCATTGATCAGTCCGGTGCAATATATTGTTCCTCCAAACAGCACGCAGCCAACAGCAACAGGTTTGTTGCAAACCAACGATGCGCGTATTCTTGGTGCGTTTATTCAGAACGATAAAATTCAATTTGTGTCGAATACCTTAGATACAACAACCGGTTTTTGCACGGTGTATCACGGAATGATCAACGATCCGGACGGAAGTCCCGCTGTCACTGCAGCGATAATTACCGATACATTGCTGGAATACGGTTATCCGAATATTGCGTGGGCGGGTTACAACGGTAATGATGACAAGTCAATGATTGTGTTTCTGCATAGCAGTCAGGATACGTTCCCCGGATTTTCCGTTCGCGTTGCTGATGGTATTGGGAATTACTCGGACCGAGTCGTTATTAAGCGCGGTCTGGGTTACATCAACGTGTTGAACGGAACTGATCGTTGGGGCGATTATTCCGGCATTCAGCGTCGTTACAATCAACAAGGCACATTTTGGGTGAATGGCATGATTGGTTCTGCAAACAATTTGCATCAAACTTGGATTGGAGAAGTGGCTTTAAGTCCGGACGTGAGTGTTCCTTCCACTCCTGAAGTACAAAACGATGCCGGTGTATTTCCGAATCCAACTACGGATCAGTTTACCGTCCAATTCAGAATTGAAGAAGCGGTAACAATGCGCATTATAGTGTATGATATTAATGGGAAAGAAGTAACAGTACTTTTACAAGATCGTGCACGTGCAGGACTGAATCAGTTCTGGTTTAATACACAGCCTTTGCAAAATGGTGTGTATTTAATTCGCGGTGAAGCAGTAGATGGCAAAGTATTGTTTACGCAGCGTTTGGTGAAGCAATAACTAGCAACGAAATGCGAGGAATGTAGCATCATCGGTTTGTTCTGTTTCTCCTTTCCAGCGATTAAAAAGCTCTTGAAACAATACTTTTTGATTGTACAATTTTTCTTCGTGAGCAATTTCAATTAGTTTCTTAAAACGCTTCGTGCCTAACTTTTTGTCATTCGGACCACCGAACTGATCCACAAATCCGTCGGTGTGCAAATAAAAGGAGTCGTTGGGACTGCATGATATTACATGCGTCGGATAATATCGTTTACTTTCCAAACGCAATCCACCAATCGGAAAGCGCGCTCCTTTTACTTCAGAGAGTTGTCTTCCGGACATTACAATCAGATTACGTTTAGCACCGGCGAACATTACGTTTTGCTCCATTTTGTCAATTACTATAACGCCTACGTCCATGCCATCGTAAGAGTTCCTGTTCAGTGTTCCACCTTGCAGTGAATTGTAAATGCGATCATCCAGCTTCTTGAGTATCTCTGAAGGATCAATTGTGCGCTCGTCGAGAATGATTTGATTGAAAATAGAAACGCCCAACACGGACATTAACGCTCCGGGAATCCCATGTCCGGTGCAATCACCCACGGCGATTATTATTTTGTGATGCAGCTTATTGATCCAGACAAAATCTCCTGTAAGGATATCACGTGGTTGTGATAAAAGAAATGATTGCGGGAGATACTCGAGCAGCTTTGACTCGGGCGTTAACAAGACATCTTGTAAGTTTTTCGCGTAGCGAACACTTTCTTCAAATTGCAGTAAACGACTTTGTTCGGACATAAGTAATCCCAGAATTTTTTGATTTTCGCTATGAAAAATTCGGGTACGGTGCTCGACTGCGGAATGCACAATTTTTAACACGCGTGTACTAACGACTACACTTTTTTTCAATCTCACGTTCTGGTTCCGGCTTTGGATGATAAGAATGCGCAAAGATATCTGAGAGCTCATAAGTTGCATGTTATGCAACCATTAAATGCAGGTCATATATTGAAGAAAAGAAAGTGAAAATTACAATTTCACCTGCTGATATTTTCTTGTGTACACGCGCACGGGATACAACGCTGCAAATATTCCGATGAGCATTACAGCGCCGGAAATCAGTAATATATCGGTTAGCTTTACTTGCACGGGATAAGCATCTACAACAAAACCTTCACTGAACCGGATTAATCCGAATTGATCTTGCGCATAACAAATCGCGATGCCAAGAATTGTCCCTATCAACAATCCGAACAAGGAAATGTAAATGCCTTCGGTAAAGAAAATACGTTGAATAAATTTCCGACTCGCACCCATGCTCCACAAAATGCCGATGTCTTTTTTCTTTTCAATAATCAACAACGTCAAGGATCCTATGGTATTGAAAGTAGCGATCGTTAAAATGAACAACAGGATAAAAAACGTCCATAGTTTTTCGCTCTTCAATGTTTGATACAGGAGTTTATTTTGTTCATAACGCCCTTCCACTTTGAAGGTAGGGCCGAGAATCACACTGATCGACGCAATCACATCATCGGCTTTTGCATTTGCAGCTAAACCTATTTCTGCAGAACTACTTTCTTTGGTGTAAGCCATTAGCTCTCGAACTTTTTCAATCGGCATGATAACATACTTTCCGTCGAAATCGCTGCTTACTGCGTAAATGCCGGTAACTAAAGCCAAATCTTTATTAAACGGTTCTTCATCGAGGTTATTCAAATCAACAGCCAGATTACGATCGCGCTTCGGAACATAAATGTGTAAAGGCGACAGCGCATTGAGTTGCAACTTGGCTCCAATCTCCATGCCCACAACAGCGCCGGTTCTTCCGTGTGGTTTTAATTCAAAATTGCCATCACGAACGACCGTGTCGAATCCATTATTTTTTGCGTAATCATCACCAACACCGCGCAACGTAACAATCATCTGACGATCGGCATTTTCCGTTAATCCGTTTTCATCCAGAATTTCGGTGTAATACGCAACTCCAGGAATTTTTATGATCTGTACTACTTGCGATGAATCGGAAATAAACGTTTTACCTGCTGAAGGCGTAATACGAATATCGGCATGAAAAGAATTGTACAACGACTCCACCAAGTTGGATAGACCATTCATCGCCGACATGATGATGATCAAAGCTGCAGTCACGACGGTAACACACACCACAGAAATAGTAGTGACAATGTTAATGGCATTGTGCGATTTTTTCGAAAACAGGTATCGACGCGCTATGAAAAAAATGCTATTCATGCCGCCACGATGAAATTATTTCCAGGCTTTAACGATCAAACCTGTTCCTGTTGCATGTTTCTGAGAAACGTCCATCCAATTCAACAAATACGCGAACGGATAGGTGATCAGGAAATAAACGGGAAGAAGAATCAAGAAAATTTTAGAAGCTCCCACCATTTGAATCGGCCACTTCATGGAAAGTCTCCATGAAATTTTACCCGGTGTACCATATGAATACAAAGCCTCCACTTTGCTGAAGCCGGCCTTTTTCATTTTGTCTTCAATTTCCTTGATGTTGTAACCATCACGAACGTGCTCTTCAATGAATGAACTTTCACCATCGTCATGAACATCCGAACCACCTTGGTCAGAAGGTGTAGAGACCAGCAGCATGCCGCCCGGCTTTAACGACTTGCAAATGTTTTCGAATACCGCAACATCTTCCAGAATGTGTTCCATAACATCTACAGATAGTGCCATGTCGAAACGTTCAGGCATATCAAACTTAGTGAGGTCAGCCACCTCAAATTTTACATTCGTGCGACCAACCTGATGGAAAAATTTGTTGCAGTCTTCTACTTGTTCTTGTTTCACATCTACCGCAAGAATTTCCCATTTCGGATTCATGCCGGCGAGATAATAACTATGTTGTCCATAGCCTGAACCCGCATCAAGAATTTTGATGTCATCACCTTTGCCTTTGCGCCATAATTTTAATTCGCGGTGAACGTGCCACGCGCGCAGCAACAATAAGTCGAGCAATGCGTAAAACAACTTACGCATGAATGGTGAAGTATTAAAAACGGAGCCCAGGGTTCGTTTAATGGGATCGTAATGCATAGTCGTTATTTCTTTTTCAGGAGTTCTTCAATTCTTTCGGCGTAGTCCAGCGAGTCGTCGATGAAAAACATCAATTCCGGAATAACGCGCACCTGTTTGCGAATGCGTTGTCCCAGATTGTGACGCAACTCTACAGTATGTTCTTTTATTTTCTCGAGGACTTCTTTTTTGTCCTTGACAGGAAATAAGCTGACATAAACTTTGGCAACACCTAAATCCGGGCTAACCCGAACCAATGTTACCGTGATCATGATATTTCCGAAAGTGTTACGCATATCAAATTGGAAAATGTCTGCCATTTCCTTTTGAATTAAACGTGCAAATTTCAGCTGACGCGTACTTTCCATAGCGTGCAAATGTAGGCATTTAACCCCAACTAATTTGACCCGCTGTTGGAGGCATTCCACTACCTTTGCAGTATGGTTTATGTTAAATCTCTGCACGTGATTTTTATGGTAAGTTGGTTTGCCGCATTGTTCTATATGCCGCGATTGCTGATCTACCATGTGGAAGCACAGGATAAGGAACAACAAGAGCGTGATATTCTCTCCGCACAATTCAAAATCATGCAGAAACGTTTGTGGTATGCCATTTCCTGGCCTGCCATGATTTTAACGTGGATTTTCGGATTATGGATTACGTGGTATCGCCCCGATTTATATGGACAAGCCTGGTTTATTCTCAAGTTGTGTTTTGCAATCGGATTAACGCTGTACCACTTAAAAACACATCAGTTGTTCCAACAACACCAACGCGATGTGTTGAAATGGACGTCGTTTCGTCTTCGCCTGTGGAATGAAGTTGCTACAATCTTCTTGTTCGTAATCGTGTTTTTAGTAATTCCAAAGAGTAACGATACATGGGTTTGGATAACCTTAAGTGCAATTGTATTAGGTATTGCCTTATTTGCAGCGGTGTCTATTTATCGCAAAAATCGCGCGCAAGAAGAACAAAAGCAGCGTCAGCATCCGGACATAAATTCATAATCATTTCAGATAGGCGTAATCATTTGGCAATATGGGCAATGTACGTTTGCTCATGATGAACGAACTCCAACCACGCAGAATCTTAATTATAGATGACGAACCCGATATTCGAGAATTTATCGGTTATAACCTGATGCGTAAAGGTTATCAAGTGTTTACGGCAACTGATGGGCAGTCGGGATTGGATGTGGCGTTGCAGTGCCGCCCGCACCTCATTATTCTGGATATTTTAATGCCGGTGATGAACGGTTATGAAACATGTCGTCAATTGCGAGCAAAAACGGAGTTTGATCAAACACGTATTCTATTTCTTTCGGCACTGAATGAATCGTATGCGAAAGATTTGGGTATACAACTGGAAGCTGACGGTTACATCAACAAACCAATTCGTTTGGAATTGTTATTACGAAGAGTAGATGATTGGGTGAAGCGGGCCGGATAATTACCGTTTCATTAACCACGCTTCAGGAACTGTAACGCGAACTGAGAATAACAAGTCTTCAGCAGCTTTGCGTTCTGCGAATGTTCCGAGGCTGATGTAAGTCATACCGCCTTTGATGGAATTCAACTTCGAAGGTTTTAATCCTTTCGCGTTCAATTCGCGGCAATAATTGTCAGCGTTTTGGGGCATTCGGAAGCAGCCGGCGATGATGTAAAACCGATCACGTTCCAAATTTCCGGTTTGATTTGCTGCTAAATTTTGTGAAGCAGCAACGCTTGTTGAGTCGACTGCCATTTTATACACGTTCACATGCAAGCGCGGCCCTGTTTCCAATAATTGCAAATCGGCATTACCTGCTGCGTCGAATTTCAAATCTTCACGCGCAGTATCTACTTTAGTTTGATCGATATAATTTGCCGGAGAGTATATACCCGGCTCTTGTTTGAAAAAGCCCAATCCTGCAATGCCCTGCCCGCTATCCTGAATTTGCAAACCTACCCAGGTTAATGCGATCAAAATCGGTAGTGCGATGGCTGCCGTAACATATACTGCTTTTGAACGACGCACACGCGGTGCAACAACTTCTTCCGGCGCTGTTGTGATCTTCCGATCTTCGCGAACAATAGGTTTCGGTTCGGTTTTCGGAGTCTCACGTAATATCGGCATGGTCTGGAACGCAGCAAGACCAAAGGATTCCATCAAGAAATTTACTCCCGGATCGGATTCAAAACAAATGTTCTTCTCCGGATCCAGCCACATGCTGCCCAAATTCAGCAGCTCAACTTTTTTGCCTTCCTGTAGCTGATTCTGTACCGCTTCCGCAAATGCTTTTACTGTGGAATGTGCTTCATCAAAGGAAATGCTCATCGCTACCGCTATAGCATTCACCAGCAAACCATCATTCTGTTGCAGGTGCTTATTAAAAACGATCTGCTTGGAAGGTGGTAAAAAAGTGTGCTGAACAGGATGAATCTTCGCTCCTGCATAAGTGGAAACAAATCCACCCAAGCCGGGAACAATAACACAATCGTGCCGGAACAATAAGTCGGCGATAAAATGCGCTATGTTAACTGGTGCTACCATTTGCCTGACAAATTTAGCCATTTGAAGCGTTATATCGTAGCTATTCTATAAATAATTCGACACGCTTTTGTTTCCACATAAGAAAGCTAAGAAGCAGGAGCCAAACGCAGTTACTCTGGTTGTAAACAGGATGCAGCGGCCTTGTATAGAGGCGACTAGATCTGTTAAAATATCTTATGCGATTAAATTAACCCTGCTTTGCGCAGCTTCTCCACGTCTTCCGGCGCGTCAATAGATATCGTTTCCAATTCTGTCAGCGCGGTGCGTATAGCATAGCCGTTTTCTCTCCAGCGCAATTGCTCCAATGATTCCGCCACTTCCATTACTCCCGGAGCCAATTGCGTAAGTTGCGGCAACACATCAGCACGATAACCGTAAATTCCTATGTGTTTATACATCTTCACTTTTTTCGGCCATTCGGAAAGTTGCGCTGCATCGCGCACAAACGGAATAGCAGAACGACTGAAATAAATGCCGTTTTGTTTTGTATCGATCACCACTTTGATGATGTTCGGATTGGATAAATCCGCAGCATCGTGCAAAGGTTTAATCAACGTACCGATTTCCACGGAATCATCTTCAAACAAACGTGCCAGCAAATCGATTTGTTCCGGTTGAATAAAAGGCTCGTCGCCTTGAATATTGATCACGGCATCAAAATGTTCTGAAGATTTCGAAAGCACTTCCGCACAACGATCTGTGCCGCTGCGATGTTCGGTTGAAGTCATGACCGCATTACCGCCAAAACCGATGACATGATCGAAGATGCGTTGATCATCCGTCGCCACCACCACCTGTGATAACAAAGAAGCCTTGCGCGCCTGTTCGTACACCCGTTGTATCATGCTCTTGCCGTTGAGGTTAATGAGCGGTTTTCCCGGAAAACGGGAAGAAGCGTAACGTGCGGGGATGATGCCTATTGTTTTCATGGTTTTGATCGATCTTAGAAATAGTTAGCCTATGGGTTAATACTGCTTTCAATACGTGATAAACTCAATTCTGATATCATAAACTGTTGCTTACGTTTTTTCGCCTGAAATGTTATTTACCTTCCAATTTCTTTTGATTTCACGAGAAGTGAGTATGAAGGTGATGCACATAAGGAATATTAAAAGATAGTTTAATTTGAAAAGTTATTTCGAGTTGCTGGTCAAAGATAAGTTCATTTAATAATACCGTTTTGTTAACAAGCCTCGTATGCACTAACTTTCCACCGTGAAAAAGTTATTGATGCTGTTTGTGGCTTTAGGGGGTATTGGAACAACTGCCTATTTTTTCTGGCAAGCCAATCAATCAATACGTGTCGTCCAGCTCATCAATATACCCGAGTCGATGCTTCAAACCGCCGATACTTCGCGTTTCGATATGCAGCAAGTAGATATTGTTCGCAATTCGCTGCGTGATTCCATAGTGGTGCTGTTCCCATTTGACAATAGTAAGGTGCAACCATATATGTATGATGAGTTTAATTTCGCTTTAATCAGCGATTATCGATCGCGGGTATATCCTGTTAATCAGCCATATTCAGAGATGATTCGCAGCATTACAGGTAAACCTAATCTGAACATGTCCCGTCTGAGAGACGGGGTATATTATGTTCATGTAACAGGGTGTAACTATACCGGTTTTTTTAAGATCGCGCTTAAAAACTCACTGCAGCTCACTCAATAATTTATTGGAATATTTTTCAGCGATTATTACATCTCCTAACACACCAGTTTCGAAGTTAGTGCTCTTTATGACTTACATTATTAGTTGATTCATAGAACATTAAAGTGTATTGTCCGAAATTTCTCGAAAATCATGGTAATGAATCAGCGTATAATTATTTCGAGAAAACAACAGTTGTACTTTTGATAAATGAAAATTTTTGAATTTCGAAATGGGGGGGATATAACTCGTTCATCGACATTGATGCGGTGGTACTCTCAATGTATACGTTACCTTTGACTTATGTCAGGTGCTAATAAACGCGGGATACTCATCGCGCTGCTCGTTACCGTTTTTGTAGATCTTCTGGGTGTGGGAATTGTAATCCCGGTGTTGCCCATTTTATTTGCAGACCCATCTTCCGGAATTTTTGATGGCGATGTGGCTATTCAAACACGCTATATCGTGTATGGATTTATGGCAGCAGCATTTCCCTTAGCACAATTTTTCGGTGCTCCGATTTTGGGCGCATTATCCGATCGCTACGGACGAAAACCAATATTAGCAATTTCACTGCTCGGCACCATGATCGGTTACTTGCTATTCGCTTATGGTGTAGTAACCGGGAATTTGTGGTTGATGTTCTTTAGTAGGGCGCTAGACGGATTTACCGGAGGTAATATTTCTATTGCGTTTTCATCTATTGCCGATATCAGCGATGAAAAAACAAAAACCAAAAATTTCGGATTGATTGGAATGGCGTTCGGTGTTGGTTTTGTCATTGGGCCGTATTTAGGCGGAAAGCTCGCCGACCCAACGGTTGTTTCCTGGTTCGACTACGCAACGCCGTTTTGGTTTGCAGGAATTTTATCTGCGATCAATCTTATTCTGGTCTTCACTGTTTATCGCGAAACATTAGCCGAGAAGACAGCCAGCACAGTGAGTTTACTCTCGGGATTCATGAACATCGGAAAAGCATTTCAGTCCAAAGGATTGCGCTCCATCTTTATCGTTTCGTTTTTATTTACGTTCGGTTTTTCGTTTTTTACTCAATTCTTTCAAATTTTCCTTAACGAAAAGTTTGCATTCACTGCCGCTGAAGTTGGTGATGTATTTGCGTATATCGGATTATGGATTGCATTCACACAGGGTTTCTTAACGCGTGTTTTTTCTTCTCGTTTTTCCTCTGTGCAAATGATGCGCATCACCACGTTAGGACTTGCTGTGATTTTTATGTTACTGTTGGTTCCCGACCAGCGTTGGCAACTGTTTTTCGTGATGCCGTTCATTGCGATCTTTCAAGGGTTGTTATCTCCCAACGCATTGAATATTGTATCCGCACAAGCATCACCTGAAGAGCAAGGTGAAGTGATGGGGATTAATCAGAGTGTTGCTTCTTTTGCACAATGTATACCGCCTGTAGTTGCAGGATATATTGTCACTATTGATTACAATCTTCCAATTGCTGTTGCATCAGGATGCACAGCGTTAGCAGGTGTTTTATTTCTAATTTTTTTTAGAGGGAAATAAAATGTTAATCACCGACGCACATACGCATCGCAAGTACACCGATGGTTGTAGCGGATACGTTCGTAATGCATATTTGCCTCGTACGGAAACTTTAGATCGCATTAACTATTGTGTAAGCGCCGGATTGCATCCTTGGTATATTGATAACAATTGGGCAGGAGCGTACAGTCGTTTATTGGATGTAGTGCAACATCCGCGCGTAGTAGCAATTGGTGAATGTGGCCTTGATTACTTTCACGGGCCCGATAAAACGGTGCAATGGCATGTTTTTGAAGCGCATTTGGCATTAGCGCAACAGTTGAAGCTGCCTGTAATTGTGCATTTGGTTCGCGCTATACACGATTTGATTCCATTTATCAAAAGCCGTCCGAATACTTTGGTATTACACGATTACCGTGGCACAGAAGAAGAAACTAAAAAGTTGCTCGACTACGATGTTTATTTTTCTATGGGTCGATCGTATGTAAAGAATATCAATCGTAGGGCACGATTTATTCCGATGGATCGAATATTAACAGAATCTGATATAGGAAAAGTTTCAGTACATGATGTGTTAATGAAACTCAATACGGAGTTTACGTTGCATGGTGGAATAGACCAACTGAATGAACAGATCACGAAAAATTTTTTCAACGTATATCCTAAAATGAAATCATGAGCGAACAAGAAATTCCATATTGGATGAGCAGGACGCAATTGCTGCTCGGCGATGTACCTGTTAAACGCTTGATGAATGCGAATGTGCTTGTTGTCGGATTGGGCGGGGTAGGAGGCATTTGTGCCGAAATGATTGCCCGTGCAGGCGTTGGACGCATGACGATTGTAGATGGAGATGTTGTAGATCCGAGTAATCGTAACCGTCAGATTCCGGCTTTATCATCTACACACCACAAAGGAAAGGCAGAGGTTATGGCGGATCGTATTCGTGATATCAATCCTGAGATTGACTTAAAGGTCATCAATGCATTTGTGAAGGATGCATTCACAGAACAAATATTAGATGAAGGAAAATTCGATTACGTAGTAGATTGTATTGATACTTTATCGCCTAAAGTCTTTTTAATTGCTGCTTGTTGGAAGCGAAAAATTCCTGTGGTGAGTTCGATGGGAGCAGGAGGAAA
Organism: Bacteroidia bacterium; assembly: GCA_044344795.1. Lineage (GTDB taxonomy): Bacteria > Bacteroidota > Bacteroidia > Palsa-965 > Palsa-965. The sequence goes on from JBIJCF010000018.1 coordinate 15,221, forward strand.
GGTTGATCCGACAAAGGTTACGGTTTGTGATATTTCAGAAACCTACTATTGCAATCTTGCAAAGTACGTGCGCAAGCGATTAAGTCGTTTCGGTATTAAACAAGGAATCACAGTGGTTTTCAGTGATGAAGCTATTGAACAAGATCGGATTGTTGTGACCGAAAAAGCGTTTCCGAAAAAGTCAATTATCGGGACCATGTCGTATATGCCGGCGATTTTTGGCTGTACCTGCGCGAGTGTGGTGATTCGGGATTTGATGAAAGGAAAAGCGAAGAGTTAGATTAAAAAAGGCCACCCCAACAAGTGACCTTTCCAATAAATAATAACCGCACTTACAATCCCATCACCACTTCTTCCGGGCTCTTACCTCCGAACAACAGCTTCACAGGATTTTCCACCATCTCTTTTACCTTCACCAAGAAGCTCACCGATTCGCGACCGTCGATAATGCGGTGATCATAACTCAAGGCGACGTACATCATCGGACGAATTTCAACTTTTCCATTTACCGCAACAGGACGATCAACGACATTGTGCATGCCTAAAATTGCACTTTGAGGAGGATTGATAATCGGCGTGCTCATCAACGAACCGAAAACACCACCGTTAGTAATGGTGAAAGTTCCTCCGGTCATATCTTCAACCGTAATTTTATTGTCGCGTGCACGAGTTGCCAAACGTTTGATGTCTGCTTCAATGTCAGCAAGACTCATGGTCTCTGCATTACGAATAACAGGAACCACTAAACCTTTCGGTGCGCTAACTGCAATTCCGATATCGCAATAATCGTGATAAATAATTTCTTCTCCGTCAATCTGCGCATTCACTGCAGGGAATAGGTGCAATGCTTCTGTCACTGCTTTGGTAAAGAACGACATGAAGCCGATGTTCACACCATACTTTTCTTTAAATGCGTCTTTATATTTTGCGCGCATCGCCATGATTGCGCTCATGTCCACTTCGTTAAACGTAGTTAGCATCGCTGTTTCCTGCTTCACGGATACCAAACGCTGCGATAATTTCTTACGCAATGCAGACATCTTTTCACGACGATGGTCGCGTGTGCCGCCCCAACTGCTCATGGTATTGGAATCAAATCCGTTGGCCAATACTGTTAACACATCACCTTTTGTAATGCGCCCGCCGGGGCCACTGCCATTCACTTTGTTAGCCGGAACTTTGTTGTCGTCCATCAATTTCTTCGCAGCAGGAGATGGATGTCCTGAAGCATATCCGCTGCCTGAAGTTGCTTTCACTTCTTCTTTTGCAGCAGCTTTTAAAGGTTCCGGCTTGGCTTCCGCCTTTGCTTCGGTTTTGGGTTTTGCTGTCGGCTGAACAGAAGTGTCAATCGTGCAAACCACGTCACCGACTTTAACGGTGGTACCATCCGGAACTTTGATAGTTATTGCACCGGCTTCTTCTGCGTTAATTGTCAGCGTTGCCTTGTCCGATTCTACTTCGCAAAGTTCTTCGTCTTTCTCGACAACATCTCCGTTTGCTTTTAACCAACGGCTGATCGTTACTTCGGTGATCGACTCACCCGGACTTGGAACTTTTAATTCGATGATGGCCATAATTTGATGTATTATAAAGGTGGCTGTTACTTAACTTTTTCCGGTGTTGATGAAGCAACAGGAACGAAGATCTTATCCAAGATCCCCTGTTGTTGTTTCGCATGAACTTTAGAGAATCCGGTTGCCGGACTTGCTGCTTCATCACGACCAATATAATCGAGCTGAATTCCTTTGAAACGGCGAACAACAAAAGACCATGCACCCATATTTTCCGGTTCTTCCTGTGCCCAGATAAATTGTTTCGCGCCGGAATATTTCTTCACTAATTCATTCAGTTGGTTCTGTGGGAACGGATACAATTGCTCAATGCGAACTACCGCAGTGTCGAGCTGTCCTGTTTTTTCGCGTTGTTCGACCAAATCGTAATAAATCTTTCCTGTGCAGAACACGATTCGTTTTACAGATGCAGCTTTCACTGTTGTATCGTCGAGCACTTCACGGAATCCGCCTGATGTAAAGTCTTTCACCGAACTTACACAAGAAGGATAACGCAACAATTTTTTCGGCGTGAAGCAAATCAATGGTTTGCGGAAATCGCGTTTCAATTGACGACGCAATGCGTGAAACTGCTGCGCAGGAGTTGTAGCGTTAATGATTTGTAAGTTGCCGTCAGCACACATTTGCAGGAATCGCTCCATGCGTGCAGAGGAGTGTTCCGGGCCTTGACCTTCATAACCGTGCGGCAACAACATCACCAAACCATTCATACGACGCCATTTGTATTCGGCGCTGCTGAGGAATTGATCGATGATAATTTGCGCACCATTGAAAAAGTCGCCAAACTGCGCTTCCCAAATGGTTAACGCATTGGGAGTTGCCATTGCATAACCGTATTCGAAACCAAGAACACCGTATTCCGACAAATGCGAATTGTAAATATCAATTTTGCCTTTGTTGTTACCAATGTTGTTGAGCGGCGTGTACTCTTCTTCGGAATCTTCCACTTTTACCACAGCATGTCGGTGCGAGAAAGTTCCGCGCTCTACATCTTGCCCGCTGAAACGAACATTGTGACCTTCTTCCATCAATGACGCGTACGCCATCAATTCACCCATTGCCCAATCATATTGATCTTTTTCAATCATCGCCTGACGATCTTTGAAGATGTTCTCAATCTTGTTGAAGAACTTCTTGTCAGCAGGCAATTGCGCAATGGTTTTTGCCAGTTCAATAAACTTTTTCTTGTCAATTCCGGTTTCCGGCGACTTCTCGAAATCCGAAGCAGTAGCCATACGCAAACCTTGCCATGAACCTGCTAGGAACGAAGTTACTTTTGCGCGTTCTGTCTGCTTCGCAAGATTCAATTTCTCCTGAAGCATATCCTTAAACTCGCGTTCCATTTGCTTAGCTAGCTCTGCTTCAATTTCTCCTTGTGCAGTAAGCTTGTTAACGTACAGTTCACGCGGGTTCGGATGCTTAGCAATGACTTTGTACAACAAAGGTTGCGTGAAGCGAGGTTCATCGCCTTCGTTGTGTCCGTATTTGCGATAACCTAACAAATCAATAAACACATCACGACCAAAAGTCTGACGGAATTCGATCGCCAGTTTGCAGACAAATGCAACAGCTTCCACATCATCCGCATTCACGTGGAACACCGGACTTAGAACCACTTTAGCAATATCTGTGCAGTATGTCGATGAACGCGCATCTAAATAGTTGGTAGTAAATCCAACCTGGTTATTGGTAACAATGTGAACTGTGCCGCCGGTTTTATATGCATCCAACGTCATCATTTGTAATACTTCATACACAATGCCCTGACCTGCGATGGCCGCATCACCGTGAATAAGTATTGGACAAACTTTAGATAATTCGCCTTTGTGAATGTTATCTGCTTTACTACGCGCAATTCCTTCCACAACAGGATTCACTGCTTCCAAGTGTGACGGATTCGGCGTTAAGCTGATGTGCACCGGATGTCCGTGATTGGAAAGTTGATCACTACTATAACCCATATGATATTTTACATCACCGTCATACGCTGCGTCGGCACTCATAGCACCTTCGAACTCAGTGAAAATATCTTCGTAAGTTTTATTCAAAATATTTGCAAGCACATTCAAGCGACCACGATGTGCCATGCCCATCACGTAATCGCGAATACCCAAATCTGCTCCATGTTCCATTAACACATCCAAAGCCGGGATCAATGTTTCCAGTCCTTCTAAGGAGAAACGTTTCTGGCCGACAAATTTGGTGTGCAGGAAGTTTTCGAAAACTACTGCCTGATTGAGTTTATTCAGAATAGTTTTCTTTTCATCTAAACTGAACGCAGGAGTGTTCTTACTTTTCTCCATACGTTCTTGCAACCACTTCAGCATTTCCGGATTGCGGATATACATGTACTCTGCACCGATAGATCGACAGTACGTTTGTTGCAAGAATGCAATAATGTCTTTGAGTTTTGCAGGACCGATACCGATTTGTGTTCCTGCCTGAAATACTGTTTCTAAATCAGCAGTTTCAAGACCGAAATTTTCGATATCTAATGTCGGACTGTATTTACGACGTTCGCGAACAGGATTGGTTTGCGTGAAAAAATGTCCGCGTGATCGGTAACCGTTGATCAAATTCAATACGTTAAATTCCTTCTTTACTTGAGAAGGAATTTCTCCGGAATCTTCAAAATTTTTACGCGCGAATTCGAATCCTTCAAAAAACTGTCGCCAGCTCTCATCTACAGAATTTTTATCGCTCATAAATTGTTGGAAAAGCTGCTCGATGGCAGCAACATCCGCATTACCCAGGTAAGAAAATTTGTCCATGCAAACGTGGCTTCAAATAAGTCGTCAAAGTTAAGGGTTTCCTGCTATTCTAAATCCGTTTTGGAGCCGAAGTTGGCACGGAAATATGCCTTTTGTAAAGCCCTGATGATCAGCATTTCACTGATGAGTTCATCGCTGTTTCGGTCGGTGTGTTCGCGAAGCATTCGATGAACACGATTTTCGGGCAGGTCAACACGGTATAAAAGTCTGTAGAATTCCTCGCTGCCGGTCTTGGCATGTTTACTCAACCACGCTGACAAACGATCACGCGTATCATCAAGTGTAACGATGCATTCCATATCAGAATCCCAGTCTAAACCTGAAGTGCGAAAATCATTGCCCAAAATTTTCAACGCTTCCGGTAATAGTTGAAGGACGAGATCAGAAGACTCGAATGCGGTTGGAAGCGGCATCATTTTTGACGTTTGTAACGTAACCGTTCAACAGGACGTTTATGCACCAAATGTTCTTCAATAATTTCTGCAACATCAGTGCGTTCAACTCCCACGTAAAAAACACCTTCAGGGTAAATCACCAACGTTGGTCCGAAGTCGCAAATGTCCAGACAGCCGGCCTTTTGCACGCGTATAGGAACCGGCAGATTTTTTTCTTTCAATTGTTTTCGAAATTCGTCCACCAACTCAAGTCCATGCGACTCGCCGCAGCTTTTGCGGGCAGCACCGGGTGCGCGTTGGTTGGTGCAAATGAAAATATGATGGGTGTAAACCGAATCTTCCATAGTTTGTTGTATTAAATTGTTCACCAATTTACGCGCTATTTTATGAATATACTTATCACAGGAGGTTCCGGATTGTTGGGACAACGCTTAACACAACAATTGCAAGCTGCGGGGCACGAAGTTGTTTGGCTGGGACGATCCGGTCGCGGCAACAAAGTAAAAACTGCAGTGTGGAATCCTGCGAAAGGAATCATTGATCAGGATGCTGTGAATGCTGCAGATGCCATCATTCATTTGGCAGGGGCAAATGTTGCGGCAGAAAAATGGACAGCTCGGTACAAGCGCGTCATTATTGACAGTCGGGAACAGTCGGGACAATTGTTGGTCAGCGCCATAAAAAAGCGTTCGCGCCCATTGGCTGTTTTTATTTCGGCATCGGCAACGGGCTGGTACGGCTTAATTACGGACGATCGCTTGCACAAAGAAGACGAACCTGCGGCCAACGATTTTTTCGGAGAAACTTGTAAACGTTGGGAAGCCGCTACTCAGGAGTTGGATACTATTACGCGCCGTGTAGTATTTCGAATCGGAGTTGTGATCAGTAAAGACGGAGGTGCATTTCCGAAGTTGGCGGCTCCGGTGCGAGTGGGAATAGGAAGCGCGCTAGGATCCGGAGAACAATGGATTCCTTGGATTCATATTGATGATGTGGTTGGAATGATGAAATTGGCGTTGGACAATGAACAGCTTCGCGGCATTTACAACGCTGCGGCACCGAATCAAATTACACAACATGATTTTACGGTTGCCGCAGCACAGCAGTATAGTCGACCATTATGGTTGCCTAAAGTTCCTGCGTTCGTGTTGAAAATGATGTTAGGCGAAATGTCCGGAATTGTGCTGGAAGGCTGTCGTGTTGATATTCATCGTATTCGTAATGTTGGTTATCGTTACAAATACGAAACCATTCAGCAGGCTATTGCGGCGGAAGCTGCTAGCGAATAAGATTCACGTGACCGATGTAGTAGCGTTCTTCACCACTGGCAATGTCCAGAAATTCTATCTTCCACACATACACATCTTGCTGGCATTTGTTGTCTTTGTAACGACCATCCCAGCCTTTGTAAATATCCTGTGATTCAAAGATCATTTCGCCCCAACGATTGTAAACGGTGAAACGGAAATTCTCTACACCCATAATTGCAGGCATGAAGAAATCGTTCAATCCATCACCGTTAGGAGTGAATGTGTTGGGCACGTAAAAACGGTGTTCGGGTAAAACTTCAATAGGAATTTGAAACGTATCCGGACAGCCGTATTCATTCCACACATATTGGGTAATCACATAATTGCCGTATTGCCAATAAACATGAGCGCCTTCACACCCGTTGATGGTATACCCGTCCCCGAAATCCAACAAACAGGAATCTCCACCGATGCTGAAATCTGTTACACTGATGAGCGGATCAAAAATGGATACGGTTGTTTCAGATACTGCGAAGTTCGCTAACGGAGAAGGATTCACCGTAATCATGTTTGGTACGTAAAATGTATCTATCGACACACATCCGTTTGTTGTTTGAATAATCAGCATCACATCGTACAAGCCGACGTTCGTGTACGTATGGACGGGGTTGTTGTCGGTGGAGAAATTTCCGTCACCAAACGACCATAAATATTGCATCGGAGTTCCGGCAACAGAACTGTCTGAAAATTGAACGGTAAATGGATTGCAACCTACTAATGGAGTAGCGGCAAAGTCAGCAGTTGGCATCGGATAAACGATAACTGTATCACTAAATGTTCCTGTGCATCCGTTTTCATCTACTTGTAGTGTAACAATATAGTTGCCGGGTGATGACCACGTCACGTTTTGCGGGTCACCGATATTGGATGATGGAGGATTTGCATTAGGGCCAAAAGTCCAAGTTAACGTACCATTACCCATGAACTGCCCGCCTGCAGCGAAGTTGAAGGTGTGCCCGTCAAAACATTGCCCCGGTGGTGTTACGAATGTGGGCTGAACCGGTGGGTAGATATAGAACGTAGTAACAGAAGTATCAGCACATGGCGAGTATGGATTGCAAATGAGCGTAACATCGTACACGCCTGTGTCCGGGTAGGTGTAGGTTGGTGTTGCTAAATTGCTGGTGTCTCCTAATGTTGTTGGATCATCGAAGTTCCACAGATAAGATGTTGCGTTGAAACTTGTGTTTTGAAATTGCACCACATATCCTGCACAAAAAACGGTTTGTGACGGAACAGAACTTACCGTAAGCAATGGACACGGTAACACGTTGAATTGAAAATCGCGTTTGTTTACAGAAATCAAATTCCCATTGCGGTATTCTTTTACACAAACACCGACAACCCATTGCCCTTGAATATTTGGAGTTCCTGTTAATAAACCTGTTTGCGTATCAATTGCCATTGCCGGATTGGAGCTCATCGGATAAGTTCCGGAATACGGCGGTGCGAAAGGAACAAAAGCGTACGGTGGACCTGCAGGCGGTTGAGGCATTGGGAAAGTAGATGATGCACCATCGTATGGATCACACAATTCATAAGCTAGTGAATCGCCGTCGGGATCTGTTGCAGAATGATCAAACACTAAAGGAGCCCCTTGACAAATGAAGATGGGAGGAAAGTTGTTATAACGTGCAGAACTATTGCAAATAGCGAGGTTGGTAGGTGGAATAGTAATGGTGTATGTAGAACCTACTTGTCCGGGATTGATCAAATTTAGAATGGTGTTATTTCTGCAACAGCGTTGATAAGAAATAACATGACCTCCTGCAATAGGCGGTAAGTTGACAATAGTTTGATAGATGGCTTCCTCCACACATACGTTGCCCGGAGGTGTGTAGCAGGGATTGTTAATTGTAGGTGGAACTAAAGCTGATCCGGGGAATGGAATCGCGACAGAGTCAATGAAGTTGCCGTTGATATCAAAAATTCCGATAACTGCAGGATTATCGTAGGCAGCTTGTCCATTCAAACAATCACGATACAATTTCAGTGTAATGCGATAATTGTTGTTGCCCAAGCAATCGTAATAAATTTCACCACCAACAATATGCGTTGCCCTAACCGTCTGAAAAGACAGTAAAATTAGAAGGCCAAAAAGCAACGCCCGCGTAGGCATGTTCACATCGAATATTACGGTGGGGGAAAACCGTGAGATTAATTACTACGGATAATCATTACGAATCCGGTAAGTGTTTGTCCGTCGGATAAATTCAAGATGTAGTAATACGTACCATCTGAAACACCGTCACCACCCCAATTGTTTCGATAATCCGGATTTTCGTATATCTTATTTCCCCAACGGTTGTAAATCATTAACGCACTACCCGGGAAAAATTCCAATCCGTAAAACACCAGAATGTCGTTCGTGCCATCACCGTTAGGTGTAAACACGTTTGGCGGAACAACAGAACATTCGTTCACGACAAACGCAACAGTATCACCGGTCAGATTTCCACATCCGTCCACTATACCTACAAAGAATGTACCACTTGAATTTGGAGTAAATACGTTTACGGTTCCGTTGTTATCGGGAACTGTATCAGGACCTGCAATGGTTGCCCACTGATAAGTATATGGAAGCGAACCGCCTGTTGTAGTTACTAATAACGTTACCGGTTCACCGCGGCACACTTCAAAATCAGGCGTTGCAATTGCAGTTAGGGCTTGGGTACTGGGCAAGAAAATGGTGATACTATCAACAGCCGGTGCAGATCCGCATGGGTCGGTAACCGTTACGGTGTATGTTGTAGTAACTGTTGGCTGTACGTTTATTGTAGCAGTTGAATCGCCGGTGCTCCAAGCATACGAATAGGGCTCCACGCCCCCGCTAACGGCCGAACTTAGCGCAATCGGTGTAGCATTACACAATGATGTGTCAGGTCCAAGATCAACTGTTATCGGGAGGAAATCGCTAAAGTAAATTTCTGCACTATTCACGCTTTGTACACAAGGACCCGTAACGGATGTGCTTAAGGTTAAAATTTCCAATCCTTCTACGTTAAAGTCCTGCACCGCATCCAAACAAATTACAATGGAATCTTCACCCGGTTGGAAAATCAACTGAGATGGCAATGCCGGAATAAAATCAACACCGTTAGTAGTAGTTCCGCCAACTGTCAGTTGAACGGTATCAGCAAGCGCAGTGCTTCCCGTTCTGGAGAAAATCAAGCACGCCTGACCGCAACCTTCATACAACGTAGAGTCGTTACTGCTGCCGTAAGATATTTCTGTTGAAACGTTTACAGTTCCTGTAGTGAATGATCCCGCCTCAAGAAATACACCCGCATCCACAATGCCGTCCAGCGCATCTGCAATCGCTAACTTGATGTGGTAGGTTTCTCCGCATTGTACCGGATAAATGGCTTGCAACACGGTTGTGAATCCATCGTATTGCACACATGTTCCGGGCGGGTTTTCGTTGTCAACATAATATTGAGCGTTAATGTTGGCGTTAACATTTAGTGCTGTAACCGGAGTTGTAGTTTGCGGTATTAACGCAATGTTGGTTGGTGCCAATGCCACTGTTACTCCACTTAACACGAATGCAAAAACGTCTGCAAATCCACCACTTACATATTCCATGTATTCTTCAGTGCCGAATACATAATTGAACTTGACGGTATCAGCTTGAGGAATAAAATCGAACTCCAAAATTGCAGCGTTAAAAGTGTTAGCATTCGCAACACCATTCAGGTAAGTATCGCCGGGTTGGTTATTATCAGTGCCGGAACCTGTGGCGTTATTTGGTCCATGCGGTCCGCTTCCATTGTTAAGAACCGTTCCTGTAGTCATCACAACGCCACTATCAATACCCAAAGGTGTTGTGCCGGTCAGTCCGCCAAAAAACTGTCCAATAGCCTGAGGCGCGCCCGTGTATGTAATATTGGAAGCCTGCACCCCCGGACCAAGCAATACATTGGTAACCAGCTGTTGCGGCGTTAATGTTGTGTTAGTGGTAATTTGTGCGTCTGAAATACGAGCACCAAATACCGTCAGCATTGTTAAGAATAACCCTTTTCTCATTACAGTAATTTTAATATCAATGTGTTAGCCGTAACGACAAATGTACTGTTATCGTCGACGATAACCAACTAACTATTTATTAAAATGAGGTGTTCAACAGGTAAAAAGCGGTTTCCATTCCCCGCTAAAATTCTGCACCTTTACACTTCTAAAATTATCAGCTATGAATGCTCATCAACAATTTATCAATGAGAACAAGGATCGGTTCTTAAATGAACTGTTCACACTATTACGAATTCCTTCTGTTAGCGCAGATCCGAAATACAAGAATGATGTTCTGAAAACCGCAGAAACTGTAAAGGAACTAATGATTCAGTCCGGTGCGGACAATTGCCGATTAATTGAAACAGAGGGCTATCCTGTAGTTTATGGCGAGAAAATGATAGACCCGTCGTTGCCAACAGTTTTGGTGTACGGACATTATGATGTACAACCTCCGGATCCATTGGATTTGTGGACTTCACCTCCTTTTGAACCAACAGTTCGTAAAACTGAAATTCATCCTGATGGAGCCATTTTTGCCCGCGGTTCCTGCGATGACAAGGGACAATTTTATATGCACGTAAAAGCATTGGAGACGATGCTAAAAACCAACACACTGACGTGCAACGTGAAGTTCATGATTGAAGGTGAAGAAGAAGTTGGTTCTGCTAATCTTGGCGCATTTTTACGCAACAACAAAGAGCAATTAAAGGCAGATGTAATTTTAATTTCGGACACCTCCATTATTGCTAACGGCACGCCTTCTATCGACGTTGGTTTGCGCGGCTTAGCATACATGGAAGTGGAAGTTACCGGGCCTAACCGCGATTTACATTCCGGTGTTTATGGCGGTGCAGTTGCTAATCCGGTGAACATATTATGTAAGATGATAGCGTCTTGTCATGATGAAAATAACCACATCACGGTGGACGGATTTTACGACAACGTAGCTGAACTTTCGGCTGAAGAGCGCTCGGATTTGAACATGGCGCCATTTAACATGGATGCGTACAAAAAGGATCTCGAAATTAATGAAGTTTGGGGAGAGAAGGGTTACACTACGAACGAACGCACTGGCATTCGTCCAACCCTGGATGTAAACGGTATTTGGGGCGGATACACAGGCGAAGGCGCTAAAACAGTATTGCCATCAAAAGCATTTGCGAAAATCTCCATGCGTCTAGTGCCGAATCAAACTTCTGAAGAAATCTCTGCGAAGTTTGAGAAGCATTTTCAAAAAATTGCGCCACCTTCTGTTAAAGTAAAAGTATCGCATCATCACGGCGGAAATCCGGTGGTAGTTTCTACAACCAGCGCTGCGTTTCAGGCGGCAAGCAAAGCCATGGAAACTACATACGGCAAGAAACCTGTACCAACACGTGGTGGAGGATCAATTCCAATCGTTGCATTATTTAAATCAGAACTCGGATTGGATTCTGTCTTGTTCGGCTTTGGATTGGATACCGATGCGTTGCATTCACCGAACGAACACTACGGTATTTTTAATTACCTGAAAGGCATCGAAACAATTCCGTTGTTTTACAAGCATTATGCGGAATTGAAGAAATAAGTTAATTTTAATACCAACATAGGAGACTGGTGCGATTGTTGCAAGAATCTACCGGTCTTTTTTTATTTTATACTCATGATGCGATTAGCTTTTCTATCTGCGTTGGTTTTAATCTTGTTTGGTTCGTGCAATATCAAACCTATTGTTCCGGTTTCAATTACCGAAGTAAAGTTTAATAAAATTGATCCTGTTCGCGGTTTAGCGACGTTTGATATGTTTTTGGTGATTGACAATCCGAATAATTTCTCCGTGAAAATTCATGAGATGGACATGGATGTGAAAGTTGCCGATATCCCAATGGGCAAGGTTCACATTGATGAAAAATTGAAGATTAAGCGAAAATCAAAATTGCCGTATAAAGTTTCTGTAAGTGGGCACATCATGAATGTAATTTTAAATATTCCGAAATTATTGCAAGCCCTATCCACCAAAAAGGCGGACGTTGCGGTTGCCGGAAAAGTTACCGCCGGAGCACTTGGCGTGAAAAGAACTTTTGAGGTAAGCATGAACCAGCCTCAGGTTAAAGCAGAGCAAAATAAACCAACGGCTCCGGCTTCTCAGTTGAATCAGTTTTCAAACTAGTTTTCTATCCGCGTAATTGCTGTGCGCGTAGGAAGTTTAAATTTTCAGTTGTTGTTACATTGGCTATGCCAATATATTATTGATCTGCTGAAATTTTATTTTTATTACTGATGAGCAATACACCTAACGCACTCGTTCACGAGTCAAGTCCATATTTGTTGCAACACGCGTATAATCCCGTGCAGTGGTTGCCGTGGGGTGAAGCGGCGTTGCAAAAGGCGCGCATAGAACAAAAGTTAGTTCTGGTGAGCGTGGGCTATTCTGCATGCCACTGGTGTCACGTGATGGAGCACGAGTCGTTTGAAGATGAAACAGTGGCGCGTATCATGAACGATCATTTTGTGTGTATAAAAGTTGATCGCGAAGAACGTCCGGATATTGATCAAGTGTACATGACAGCAGTGCAACTAATGACGGGCCATGGAGGTTGGCCATTGAATTGTTTTACCTTACCCGATGGGCGCCCCTTGTATGGTGGAACATATTTCCCGCAGCAGCGTTGGATCGATATTCTCATTAATCTGGCAGAGTTGTGGAAGAATGATCCTGAGAAGTGCATGCAATACGCTACTGATCTAACCCAGGGCGTGAATAATGTGGAGCGATATATTAAGCAAGATGGTGATGCAAAATTGGATATCAATATCCCACTACTTTCTTGGGAACATTGGAATACACGTATTGATCAATCCGAAGGTGGACCTAATCGTGCTCCGAAATTTCCTTTGCCGAATAACTATGCATTCTTATTGCATCTGTACAGTTTAACCAAGAATGAAGCGGCTTTGCGTCAAACGGAATTGACGTTGCAGAAGATGGCTGATGGCGGTATTTACGATCAAGTTGGGGGCGGATTTGCGCGTTATTCGACGGATATGATGTGGAAGGTGCCGCATTTTGAAAAGATGTTGTACGACAATGCACAGTTGGTGAGTGTTTACGCCGACGCTTATCGTTTAACGAATAATGGCGATTATGGAAGAATCTTGCGCCATACAATGAACTACATTGCGCGTGAAATGACAACCCCCGAAGGAGCATTTTATTCAGCTCAGGATGCCGACTCGGAGGGAGTGGAAGGAAAATTTTATACTTGGAAGAAAGAAGAATTAGAATCAGAGCTAGGCGATGATTTCAAATGGTTCGCCGATTTGTACAATGTCAACAGCATTGGTTATTGGGAGGATGAGGTACACATTTTATTGAAACGGGAATCGCTGAACGCGGTGGCTCCACGACATGGTTTCACAACATCTGAACTGGAAGTTAAAGTGGAGAAAGTGATGCAGCAGTTGTATGATGTGCGTTCGCGACGGGTATGGCCGGGACTGGATGATAAAATTTTAACGTCTTGGAATGCGTTGATGATTCGTGGATATGCTGATGCGTGGTTAGCTCTGGGCGATGACGAGTATAAACTGGCGGCATTGAAATGTGCGCGTTTTATAGAAGGCAATGTTCGACGTGATGACGGCGGATTGTTGCACACATGGAAAAATGGTAAAGCGACAGTAAATGGTTTTCTAGAAGATTATGCCGCAGTGATTGATGCATACATCGCGCTGCACTCCATTACAGCAGATACCGATTGGTTGATTCGTGCACGTGACTATGCAAATTATGTGCTCATGCATTTCGGTGATGACAAATCCGACTTGCTGTTTTTTACTTCAGATCTTGATCCCGCATTGGTGGCAAGGAAGTATGAAGTTTCGGATAATGTGATCCCGGCTTCGAATTCCATCATGGCGCATAATCTGTTAACCTTGGGATTGATATTCGGTGAAAGCAACTGGATTGAACGTGCACGACGTATGACAGCAGTATTTATTAAAGAAATGACCGGTTATGGAGAAGGTTATTCGAATTGGCTGAAACTCTTGCTGCGTTTGACTTATCCGGCATACGAGGTGGCTATTGTTGGTAACCATGTTGATAAGATAGTGGACGAGTTCCGGCAGTATTACCGTCCAAATCAAATATTTGTAGGTAGCGCAACTGCTAGTGAGGTGCCACTGTTGCAACATCGTTATCAAACCGGTGAAACGTTAATCTACTTATGTAAGGATTTTTCGTGTCAGCGCCCGGTGAAAACCGTTGCAGAAGCGGTATCGTTAATCGATCAATAATATGAAGAATCCAATTACATATACACCGAAGTTGTTACCGATACTTTGGTGTGTTGTGGTATTGTGTTTTTTTTATCCGGCCAACGCTCAATTATTTCGTCCGATAGAACAAGATCCGTTTGGTGTTACGGTGCAGTTTGACGCAGACAGTATCCGCAAATACAAGATATTTTCCATCACGACCAAAATTCAAAATAAGCAGGATGGTGAAGTAATCGTGGATAAAGGATTGCGCGAACATTTTCAATTTGATTCATTGGGAAGATTGCAGTGGTACTGGCGTAATCGAGTTGCGGGACAAACAAATACCGTAATAGAACATCCCGCTATGTATCGCAAAGGAAGGATGGTTGCAAAACCGCGCACTGAAATTAAACCGAGTTATATCTACGATACATTGTTTGTGTATTACTACTACGATTCACTTTCACGTCTGGCGTCTCGACGCATGTGTGATGGTGATTATTACAGCACGTGGTACTATGAATATAATGTGGATGGTTTCATGACACGAAGAATTCATGCGAAAGAAACTAACGGAGGAATGAGTCACCGAGCGTTTCGGATCGGCGTACAGACCATTATTTCGCTGGAAGAATTTCGTTACCTACAACTGAACGAGAATATGTACAAACAGTTCTCGTTAAACGATGAAGGCAAATCGTATAAGGAAACCATCATGAAATTTGATTCGAAAAAACGACCGGAGGAATATCGTGAGGAATATATGGCAGGAGGAATCCGGGTAGTAAATACGTGGTCTTATGATTCATTAAATCGAATTGCAGGTACAAGTTTTTATTCCAATGCGGGAATGGTTATTCAAGATAAAGGCACGTACAGTTATGATTCGCTCGGCAGAATTGCAGCCCTGCAACGTTTTAAAGAAGATGTCTTGTACTATGAATTTACCTATTTGTATGAAGGCGCTGAACCTATTGCATACGCGTATCTGAATCGACGTCACGTAGATCGTGGATTTGATATCGTAAAACTCACCATTGTGAAGTATGGAGAACTGCCGCTATCACGCAAGAGCAAGTCGCGTCCACGTCCTTAGAAAGTAATTCTGTACGAAGGAATTAGCAAGAAACCTGTTTGATAGTTAGTGACAATTCTGTTGTTGGTCTTGTCGTAGTCTTGCGTAAAAACATTTTTGTGATTAGTGAAATTCAAAAACTCCAAGGCCCATTGCTGCGTAATCTTCTTGGCATTTAAAATGTATCCGATTTTGAAATCCATTCTGAAATATCCGGGATGGCGATTTTCATAGGCTCGCGAGAAATCATATACGGCCTGCTGATAAATAGAAGAAGCGTCAAGATCAATCGGGATGTAACGTTTTCCTCCTGCAGCGTTTAATCGAAAATCTAATGACAAGGTGTGCTTCGGATTAAACTTAAATTCCTTTCCTGCTAAGGCGTTCACTACATAGTTGCCACTAAATGCCGAAGGACGGTTAATGCCATCGCTAGGCGTGAATCGTGCTTCATAGATCGATGTAGTTACTAAAAAATAGAATCCTTTGCTGTAGAATTTTTCCAACGTTAATTCAAAGCCATAATTTTCACCTGTTCCGTTATTGACTATACTGTCAATGCCGGGCGCACCAAAATCAGCACCTTCATTAATGCCGGAATAAATGGAAGGTTGAGCAAGTCCTGGAATGTCGTACAAATATTGGTAATACACTTCCGCTTTAAAACGCATGTTCTTGCTGAAGTTGAGGTCATATGCAAGAACACCATGTGCTGCTTTGGAAAATTTCAAGTCTTTGTTGGTTAATGCATACGAGCCGTCGGGTAGCATAGTTTGATTGAAATACGTGAAGATGGTTTGTATTTGCGAATGCATTCCGCCTCCAATACTGATAGCTTGTTTTTCATCTACCTGCCAGCGAAATCCGGCGCGCGGCTCAATAGCGTAACTATTATTCAACGTAAGAAATTGCCCGTGCACACCAATGTTTAGTGTGAGTAAATCCGTGAACTTGTGTTGCCACATAGAGAACGCTCTCCATAACCAAGTTTGATCTTTAACATCGCGTATTCTGCGGAACTGGGTGACATTGTAATTGCTACTGTCTCGCATATAAATGAACATCTGGTCGAACAACACACCTGACTTTAACGTGTTTTTTGCATTGAATTTTCGCGTCAGCATGTAATTGCCGGATACTTTGATCTGACGAAAATCAGAGCCGTAATTTCTCCACATGGTTTGATCGGAGAAGGAAACGGAATCTTGTTGGATATAATTCTGCAACCCACTCACGCCAATGTTTAAGCGACTTAAACCTTTTGTTTTTAAAGGAAAGAAATGACTGATTCCTGCAACGCCCATTCGAGTTCCATAATACGTATCATATCCTCCAATGGTGTACAGATCTAATTGCGTGGTGTCTCTTTTGCTATCGAGTAATTCAACGTAACTCAATCCTCCAATTCCCCAAACTGCAAACTCGCCGAATTTCTCTGTCGGGAAATTCAGTTTAAACGAAGCATCCTGATATTGCGGAACGGCATCTCCAATTCCGAATTCAAGCCCCATTTTCTTAAATAACGTTAGCGTGGAATAACGATAGTTAATAAGAAACGAACTGCCTTTCTTTTTGTTAATCGGGCCTTCTGCACCTAATTCAAATCCGTTAAATCCGAATTGTCCTAAAAATTCAAATTGTTCGTTATTCCCGTTTCGCATGCGCAGATCGAAAGCCCCCGCAGTTGCATTTCCGTATTCAGCAGGAAACGCGCCCGTCATGAAATCGGAATTCGCTAAGACATTATTATTTAAAATACTTACCGGTCCGCCGGTGCTACCGAAAGAACCGAAGTGATTCGGATTAGGAATATCTAATCCGTTTAAGCGCCACAAGACACCAAGCGGAGAATTTCCACGAATGACTATATCATTTCTTGAATCCTGAGCACCACTTACTCCTGCGTAATTGGCTGCCATTCGAGAAGGATCGCCTAAACTTCCCGCATAGCGCTGGGTTTCTTCAATGCTGAACGATCGGGCACTGACGGTGGACATCTCGTTGTTAGGTTTCGACTTGTCCGACTCCGCAGTGATAACCACTTCATCTTTCTGCATTACCGATTCTTCCATCATAATGTTGAGTACAACTTCCTTCCCGGATGTAAGAATCACGGTCGTTGCAGCTTCACGATAACCCGTGAAACGAAAAATCATTTTATATCGTCCGATTGCAACTTGTTCCAAACGATAGTTGCCGTTATCATCTGTTGAAGTGTTGCGAATTACTTTTCCTGAATCCATCAGCAACACCACAACACCCGGCAATCCTGATTGTGTTTGGTTGTCGGTTATTTTCCCCCGCACCGTTTGCACCGGAGATTGGGCATGAAGCGCTACGCTCAAGAAGACGACGATAGTAGTAAATAAAATGCGAAACATATTAAGAAGATCTTTTGGGGCCGGGTTGAAACGTTTTTAGATAAAACGGCTCGAAATACGCAACATCTGCAAATTCTTTATTCACAAAACGACGATACGCCGGGGCAATCAGATGCTTTGCAGATTGAGAGATATTGTCGCAGAAGTAAGCGTGGTTATGATCTGCTAAAAGTGATTTGCACTTCGGCATTCCGTCTCCGCCAAACGCTACCTGCTTGCCATAGGTAAATTCCTGAAATTGATTTTCGGTGACAACAATAGGTCGAGCATCATGCAGCAATTGCAACTGCTTGTTGTAAACTGCCGCATACACTTCCATTCTTCTTGCGTCAATCATCGGAATAAGAAGTTCAGAGTTGTCGCTGCGCGTACTCATTCCTTGTGCCAATGCTTCTAGCGTTGGCACTGCGATGAGCGGAATGTCGAGCGTGTAACAAAATCCTTTAGCAGCAGAAACTCCAATTCGCAATCCTGTGTATGATCCGGGTCCGGAACTTACCGAAATAGCGTGCAAGTCACTATACTTCAAAGAAGCTTGCAATAATGCTTCATCACAAAAAGGAATAAGCTTTTCTGCATGTATATTGTCCTGGTTCAATTCTACACACGTTAATAAATGTTCGTTTTCGCTGACGCACACCGAACAGTTGCTAGCACTGGTTTCTATGTGCAATAGGAACGCCATTATATATCCAACTTGGACAGATCTTTCTTATCCACCTTCTCCACTTTCATATCATTCGCAAGTTTGGAGCGAACAGCGTTAAACGGTGCAGTGATCACTTCATCGCCTGTTTTTAATCCTTCCTTAATTTCGATGTACATATTATCCTGCACACCGGTAACCACTTGTACTTGTTTTGCAACTCCGTCGCGATATACAAAAACAACTTCCATCACAGCATCATTCTTGGCTTTTCCTTGTTCATCTTTTGATGCTTTTGGAGCATCAGCTTTTGCAGCGGAATCCGGTCGTGTTGTTACCGCTTGAATGGGAACAGTAACTACTTGATAGACAGATTTAGTCTGAATTTCAACAGTAGCAGACATTCCGGGAAGGAATACATAACGTTCCGGATGTAACGGATCTACAAGATCGAGATACGATTCACGCAGGATGCGAATTTTCACCTGAAAGTTGGTGACTTGATCAGTGGTGATTCCTGTTGTTGTTGCAGAGTTGGCAACTTCAGTTACAACTCCTTTAAACTTACGATTGTTGTGTGCATCAACTTCTACAAGAGCAGTGTCGCCGAGATGTACGCGCAAGATGTCGTTCTCATTGACATCAACCTGTACCTGCATTTCGTTCAAATTGGCTAAACGAAGAATTTCCGTTCCTTCCATTTGTGCGGTTCCCACAACACGCTCACCTTTTCTTTTATTCAGTTTGGATACAGTGCCGGATACAGGTGCGAAAATCGTTGTACGTGCTAAATTATCGGATGCTTCTTTTAAAGAAGCTTGTGTACTGTTGATATTAAACTCCGCACTCTTCACACTTTCTGCAGCTGCTGCTACATCCGCCTTTGCTGATTCGTATGTTGCTTTGCTTTGATCAAATTCAGCATCTGAAATAGCGCCTTGATCATGCAGTTTTTTGTTTCGGTTGAATGCGGCTTCTGCGTTGGTATACTGCGCTTTGGATTGTTCAAGACGCGCCATGCTATTGCTGAGGTTCGCTTTAGAACTATTCAAGGTAGCCTGCATTCGGTCAACCGCACTTTGATACAAGTCCGGATTCACGCGCAATAACAAGTCGCCTTTCTTAACGGTATCTCCTTCTTTAACGAAGAGCTCAACGATTTCACCGGAGACGTCGGAGCTGATTTTTACTTCTACTTCGGGTTGTACTTTCCCACTGGCCGACACCGATTCTGTAACGTTACGTGCGGCGGCCTTTTCAGTTGTAACACGAATTCCGGCGTCTCCCGAACTTTTTTTCCAAAGCACAACGGTGATTAGAATTGCGACAAATATTCCGCCGATAATAAATACCTTTTTCATAATTGTATAATCAAAAAGTTAATGGCTTGCCTTGATAAAAATCCAACACTTTTAGTCGGAAGATGTAATCATATCGCGCCTGAATTAAATCAGATTCCGCTTTCGCCAAGCGTGTTTTGGAATTGTTATAATCAATAACATTGTTAGCTCCTGCATTGAAGCGTTGTTCTGCATCTTTAAACGCAAGACTTGCAGCTTCCAAAGCTTTCTCATTCGCTTTCATTCGCAAAAATGCAGCTTGTGCATCAGCCCATGCCTGCTGAATGTTTTTCATCAATTGCTGTCTCGCCAGATCAGCATTGAGGTCGGCATTTTCACGTTGAATTTTAGCCCGCTCAACATTTGTGCTTACCTGAAAGCGATTGAATATAGGAACGGTAACCTGAACGCCAAATGTTTGGTTGAAGTTGTTGTCCATTTGTTCGCCAAATGGCACTACAGCGAAAGTGTTGTTGAATGTTGGAATTAAAACAAAATCACCGCCTGTAGTAATTCCGAATGTGTCAGCACCGGATAACGATGAGCCCGTAAGTTCTTTTGCTAACCCGGAATAGCCTGTTCCCAAAGAACCTTGCACGGCAATCGTCGGGCTATAAGCGCCGTATGCAACTGATACGCCTTTGTCGGCAGCTTTCGCATCCAAATCTGCTTTGCGTATTCCGGGCTGTTGACTTATCGCAACTTGGTAAATCTGTTCAGGAGAAAGCGATACCAAATTTTCGGAAGGAACATTTAAAGCCGGACGAACGATTCGAAAGTTCTGAGTAGAGTCGAGATTCATTAATTGTGTAAGCGTTAACGTCGCGATAAACACATTGTTCTGTGCATTTACAACGTTTACTTGTTCTTGTGCTAATTGCGCCTGAAGATCAAGCAACGTTCCTCGTGCAGCTGCGCCGGCATCAACCAGCTTCTGCGCCCGATTTACTTGCTGTTGTGTTTGTTCAACTTGTTTTTCCGCAACCGATAATTGTTCTTCCGCGTATAGCACATTCAAATATGCCGAAGCCACATTCATGGCAATATCATTCCGTGTTTGTTCTACCTGAAATTTGCCTGCTTCAACACTGTATTTATTTTGAAGAATGCTGTTGTAGTTCTGTAAACCGGTAAAAACAGTAACGTTACTGCTGATGAAAAAGTTCTGCGATAATACACGATCATTAGCGAACGTATTGGTAAAGCGATCGATCGTTCTTCCGTATTGGTAAGTGTGCGTCCCTGTTGCATTTAAGTTAGGCAAAACCGCACCCTGACTTTGTCTCAGGTTGACCCGTGACAAATCTGTATTTAATTGCTGTTGCTGTACTTGAATGTTGTGCGTTTGAGCATAAACAATACAATCCTGCAACGTCCATCCGTTGGTTTTAGAACTATCGCTTTGACCAACAACACGAATCGCAAGCAATAAGGCGGTAAGAAGTAAAAATCGAAATGAAGACATGAGTTTCATATAGGATGACAAATTTACGTTGATTTTCGCGGCTGTAGGGGATTTTGAATGATTTTAAGTAAATAGCGGCGTAACTTTCGGAAGTGAACTATCTGGCGCATTTTTATTTGTCGGGAAAATCGGAGCCTTGGTTGGTCGGCAATTTTATTGCAGACGCCGTCAAGGGCTCGGATTTTTCCGGATACAATTCCGAAGTTACTGCCGGAATTCGCATGCACAGGGCCATCGATCACTTCACAGATCATCATCCTATAGTGCTTCAAAGTACACAGCGCTTAAGATCAGATTACAGACATTACGCACCCGTGATCATTGACATTTTCTACGATCATTTTTTGGCGGTACACTGGAACCGGTTTAGTTCAGAGAAATTGATCGATTTTGCTTCGCAGTCCTATGATACACTCATCCGACATCATTCAATTATGCCCGAACGCTCCGCTTTCGTCTTAAAATACATGAAAAGTGGCGATTGGTTAAGCAGTTATCAAACTATTCAGGGTATAGAGCAGGTGATGGGCGGAATGGCGCGTCGTGCGCGATATGAATCCAAAATGGAAACTTCTCATCGGGTACTCGAACAACACTATCAACTGTTCTCTCGGGAGTTTCTAGACTATTTTCCCGAATTGATGCATTTTACTAAAAGCAATTTTCCCGGGCCACATCATTTCTGAAAAGATCAGAAAAGTTTCATGTTGCGGTGACTTTAGCTTAATACTGAAATTGGACTTTAGCGTAACCAATTTTGTAGGCGCTATGTCAATGATCCTGCTGTTAATTTTTGCTTTATTATGCGTGTTGCTGAATTTTATTCCGGTTCAATTTTACACTCCGGTAGAACATGCCGATACAGATGACCTGACTTGGTCGATAGAAGAACAGCCAACAGTAACCTCGACATCTTAAAATACGCTGATTTATTGTTGCCTGTCCCTGTGTTCCTTTTGTAATTAGTAAATCACAATTTTTCCCGTGGTTACTGTTGTTCCCGATTGTACAGACAAGTAATAAATGCCCGCCGAGAATGCAGATGTATTTACGCTTTGAGTTCCGGGCTGCTGGAAATACGTTATGCATAATTTGCCTTGCGAATCGAATATGCTAACACTTGATTCAACGTTTGTGATTACGAAAATAGGGCTGCCGGTAATTGCCGGATTTGGATAAACAGTAAGTGCCACCGTTTCGTGTTCGTTGATTGAGGTTGTCGCGCAGTTGTTGCACGGACCTTGTGCACAGAACGTAACCTGATTGCCTACCATTCCCTCAACATCAAATTGAGTGCCCGGAGTTGCATCGCAAATATCAACGGTTCCGTTAATTTGATCACCGTTAATAAACCAGTTAGCAACACAAAATTGCCCTTGATTTCCGGTTACAGCAGCACCATTAATCCAGTTATATGCGGCAACATCACCGTTATTAATAAAATCATCTCCGGTTGTTAACTGATTGGTAACACAAATGGTTCCCGAATTGGTATTCAGACAAACTCCGCTTTGCACATAAACGGTTGTAACTTTTAATGACCCGTTGTTTATAGTGGAGTCCGATGGTTCTCCGCTCAGAAATCCGATAGTTGCAGCACCGTTGTTTCTGAAAATTCGAGAACCGATAATCAACGAATCGCTGTTGTTCAAATTTGTTAGCGTAGCGCCCGATTCAATACGGAATTCGTCGCAGTTACCACCGATTAAAATACTTTGTGCAAAACTGACGTGTGAATTAATGATGATTTGTTGCGTCTGCAAGTCCGGAACGCCTGAAGGATTCCATGTTAACGGATCGTGCCAATCTCCATTATTTATGGACGTTTTAGTTTGTGCGGAAACTTGAAAGAATGCGGCGATAATGAATAATAACGTAGAGGTCTTTTTCATCTGTTGGGATTATTGATTTCATCAAAGTACCCTAAAATTATGCCTAGTAGACATGCACTTTCGCAATGAAATCAACTATTTCGAACTAACTCGATTTATAAGCTCATCATTTCTTTGAGCTTGACTGCCTGCCTTCTCGAGATCTCCACTTGCTCTCCACCTCTCAATTTTACCATCAACCCTCCGTTAAACCATTGCTCAATGGAATCTACCCAACGTAAATTGATCAAATGCTTTCTGCTGGCACGAAAGAAAATCTTTTGATCTAAACGCTCATCAAGGTAATTGAGAGAACGCAGTATTAAAGGTTTATGCTGATTGAAATAAATCCGCACATAGTTTCCTTCCGATTCAAACAGTCGCACATCCGACAATTTAACGAACCAACATTTTTCTCCGTCTTTTACGAATACCTGATCATTTTCACTTAACACAAGTTCTCCCTGCGTTTTTATTCCTGCGTCCTGCTGAATATTTTCGTTCAGTTTTTTTATTGAATCTGCCAAACGTGCGGCTTGCACAGGTTTTAGTAAATAGTCGAGTGCGTTTACTTCAAATGCTTTTATCGCGAATTCGTCGTGAGCAGTTACGAACACAACGTTTGGAACAGCAGTAAGTTCTTCCAATACATCAAATCCTGTTTTACCCGGCATCTGAATATCAAGGAATATAACATCCGGTTTCATCTGATTAATTACTTCAATGGCAGTTTCTGCATCGCTACATTCGCTCACAATTTCTATGTTCGGAAACGTATTGAGCATTGATTTCAGTTCTTGTCTTGCCAGACGTTCATCATCAACAATAATTACTTTCATAGACCGGTATTTTGAGGAATGGAAAGTTGACTAATCACTAAATTCGGTTCAACGTTTTCAATATTGAAAGTTGCCTGATTACCGTACAGCAATTTCAGGCGTTCTTGTGTATTTGCAAGGCCAAAACCGCTTTCAGGAATTGCGGTATCGTCGTATTGTCCGGTATTAATAATCTTGATATGTAGCAAATTATTATTCAAAGATGCCCGAATGGACAATTCACCTCCTTTCGGAAGTTTTGAGATACCGTGTTTAATACCATTTTCAACCAACGTCTGCACCATCATGGGTGGTAATTGAGCATTTGTTACATTATCGTCAATTTGAATGTCTACACGCAATCGCTCTTCCAAACGTATACCTTCAAGCGCCAGGTAGTCTCTAACAAGCTCCATTTCCTGATGTAGCGGAATTAATTTGCTTTTTCCCATCTGCAAGGTGCTGCGAAGAATGTTTGAATATTGTGTAATCGCATCTTTAGCTTTTGCGGGATTTTCATCCACTAATGCGCGTATCGCATTCATCGCATTAAATAGGAAATGCGGATTTAGCTGCGATTTTAAACGATTCAATTCAGCCTCCGAAATGGCAGCTTCCCATTTTAATTTTTCAATTTCTGCTTTTCTGAAATTAACGATAAAATGAAACAGATAATATATCGCCGACCAGAATAAAAAGACGAACGAAAAGTTAAGGACATTCAACGCGAATCGAACCGGTTGTTCAAAGAGCGACACATCCTGAGATAAAAGATGGTTTTCAATTCTGTCCATGCTTGCCATCGCCACACCACAAGTAATGCACAACAACAAAATGCGCGGCAACATAGCAGCAACGCGAAGTTGCAGCCAATTGAAACGAATAATAATTCCTCGAATAATCTGAGTTAAGCCAATACCCAAAACAAATACCATCAAAAGCCCGAACAGCACTTCCGGCGTTACCTGATTATTCAGATATACGAATGCCAGATTTAAAAGGGTGAACGACAACCAACCTGCAATTTGAAGCAGCCAATAAATCTGAGATCGTTGCAGTGGTGATCGATTCATTTTATTTGTTAATCCAGAATTTACGTAACAATAACTGCGTTTCGCTTGCACCTTTATCAACTGTGATAATATGTCGCGTTACTTTTTCTGATTTCCTCAAAGTGCCTTTTAATGTCATTTTTTGCTTCGGCATTCCGAAAATACCACCGCGAATTATTTTAATTTTCAATTTTGTGCCTTCTTTCATTTGTTTTAATTCATCAAGCATTTTTTCCATATTTTGCGGTGTCACTTTTTTGCCGTTGATGGATTTGATCACATCAAAATTCTTGTAGCCGATGTCGTTGCCGAAGCTGTTCGGTTCAGGACTATAAATTCGAACGTTTCCTTGATTATCTTGAATAAAGAAGTATCCTCCGAGTGGATCCAATACCATTTCGGTGCGTGTTGCTTCATAATTCAGTCCCACTAAAGCGAGATATTTTCCATACGGAATCGGCTCATTGCCCATTACGTATTTATTGAAAAATTCACCAATCTCCGGATATGTTAATCGCACAATTTCTGTAATCAAAGAGTCATCATTAAAGCTGCGATCTTTACCATATTTCTTGGATAAATCGGTCATGAGCTCTTGTGTGCCATACTGACCTTTCGATAAGTGATGCAATTGGATATCCAAACACATCCCAATTAACGCACCTTTCTGGTATACATTGCCGTATTCTTTTTCATGTTCATCTAAGCACAATAAACTCATTCGCGTAAATGGCAGCGTATCATTGTAGCGATCAGCAATATTCATTTTTTCACTTAAAACATCGATAAACGAATTCAAAGACATCTTACCATATTTCACTTGCACATGATGAGCCGCATATTCAGTTAAACCTTCATACATCCACAAGTGCATGGACATTTTCGGACGGTTGAAGTCGAAGTCGCCAATTTCGTAGGAGTGAATATTTAATGGCGTTACAATATGAAAAAATTCATGCGCAGCAACGTCTTTAACCGTTTGGCCAATCTCGCCGGGTTCCATTTCCAATAAAGTGTACATGGAAGAGTACGAGTGCTCCAATGCGCCGTACGAACCTGATTTAAATCCGTCTTCGTTTCCGGTGAGATAAATGATAAATGCATAATTATTAACGGGTAGTGTCCCGCCTAAATACAATCGCTGATACTCCAGAATGTCTCGTAAACTATCCGCTACGAATTTTGAACTCACCAACTTCTTTGGAGAATAAACAGAAATGAGAACTTTGGTGCCGCCCACGTTCAACCATGTAGTGTCGGGCTTACAATACATAATAGGCCCATCAACCAAGTCATGGTAGTTATTTACATAATACGTGTCTTCGTTGCCTTCCCGCTTTACATTATTTAAACCGGTAGAACCGTACATGCCTTCAGGATGTTTGACTTTAACTTCGTATTGTACTTTGGTCATTCCTTCAAAGTATCCGAAGAAGCCGTGATTGTTCAAGACGTAGTTGGTGTCTTTTTGAATATTTGTTCCGGCAGGTTCAAATACAAAATCTGCGGGCTTGTCTGTATCCCAAGTGTCTTCTACTTTGTAGCGAATCTTTTTGATTTTTTTTGCGTCAGCAATTTGGAATGAATTGCGATCGGGCTTAACGTAACTTAATTCATTTCCGGCAGCATCTAATGCAACAAAGTCGGTAATGAATCGTCCGAAATTGTACACTTTGTATGTGCCGGGTACCATAGCCGGAAAACGATAAAGTACTGTGTCGGTGGAGATCTGCGGAGGCGTTAGTTCAACGGCAAGTTGGTCTTTAACGACTTTGTTCAGATCCACCGAGAATCTATACGCGTTTTCCGATTGCTGCGCCTGAACTAACAGCGTAGAGCAAATTAACGAAAGGGAAAGGACGAATTTATACATGCCTAATAGTTGAGTTTTTGAATATGCCATTTGAATTTCCACCAAAGAATTATTATGAACAAAATACTTTGGCTGATTAAAATAATGGAATCAATTCCGGAGTCGGTTTGGTTGGCTCGCCATAACGTGCTGGCCTGAATTGCACTGTTGCTGCTGGTTACGACGACAGTCCCAAAAAGATTATTGGCGAAATGCATACCCATGGCTAATTCTAATCCTTCATCCATAAGCGTAATAAATCCAAGCATCAATGCAGGAACTAAATATTGTGGGAATGTGGCTAAAATGCCGTATTTCTCTACTTCAGGATTCATCATGTGCATTGCGGCAAATAGCAAGCTGGTGCCTAACAATCCAGCCCACGGCTTCTGAAATCGATTCGCGATGCCCTGCATGAGATAGCCTCGAAATAAAAATTCTTCCCACCAAGTTTGTATGGGTAGCAGTATAATTCCGATGGCCAGTGTAGCCATAAAAGGAGCAGCGTTAAATGTCCATTCGTAGTTCTGAGGATCTGCTCCAATGACAATTCCCGTGGAAATAGTTGATAACAACGCCCACCAGCCGGCACCGGCCACAACACGCTGCCAACGTACTTTCCCGTAACCGGTAATGATCGTTGAAATTGTTTTGCCGGCAATAAATTTTACACCAACCAGCAATCCGATCATAGCCACCACAAAAATGAATAGTGTTAACGCGAGCATGGCATACGGCGATAATCCCATGATTTCAGGATTAAGCAGTTTTGCGGTTAATTCAGGATCGTTAATAGCAACTTTGCCTGAAGTGATGGCTCGCATCTGAAAAATCAGAAGTGGAATGGAACCGATCACATAACCGACTAATGACATTAGCACAATCAATGCGTAACGCCACCATTCATTTCTTCCGGCTGTGCCGCTCAAAATAAATTTATTTCGCTCCACGGGCTGAATGTCCATATACAAGTTTAACGCGAAAAAATAAACGGGCCGGATTTTTATGACCAGCCCGTTTACGATAAGGATGTATGGTAATTGGAATAGAGGAGTGGTTACGCTTGATGGATCAAGACATTCTCAATGCTGTCTTCCTGTCGAATGGCATCAAGTACGTCGAGTCCTTCAACAACTTTACCAAAACAAGTATGCTTGCGGTCAAGATGCGCAGTTT
Source organism: Bacteroidia bacterium (assembly GCA_044344795.1). Taxonomy (GTDB): domain Bacteria; phylum Bacteroidota; class Bacteroidia; order Palsa-965; family Palsa-965. The sequence continues at coordinate 43,197 of JBIJCF010000018.1, forward strand.
GATTGCGACTCAGGCAAACAAAGAACTGAGATCCTCCGGTGTTGAGTCCACGGTGTGCCATAGATAAAATACCTTTATCGTGAAACTGGTTGTTGCCGGTGAGTTCGCATTCGATAGCATAACCGGGTCCGCCGGTTCCGGGAATTCCTGTGGCTCCTTCGCGTGTGTTCGGACAGCCGCCTTGAATAACGAATCCTGGAAGTACGCGATGCCACTTAAGTCCTTTATAAAAGCCTTCATTGGCAAGCTTCACAAAGTTGGCCACCGTTTTAGGTGCGTCTTGATCAAATAGTTCCACCTTCATGGTGCCTTTGTTGGTAATGATTTCTGCAGTTGTCATAAGTGTATTATATGTAATTAGCGTTGTGAAAATTCTAAAACGGAAGTAAACATGAGTTGTGGTTGATCGGCGTGTACCCAATGGCCAGCATCGGGAATTGTAACAATCGAAGAATTTGGAAATTGTTGTTGAATCAATGGTTCATCTTCGGCAGTAATGTAATGCGATTTTTCACCGCGAATAAAAAGCGTATCGACTTCACACGGATCGTAAGCACTAGTTGCTTCTGAGATATTCTCGATCTGTTCCGCAATTACACGTGCATTAAATCTCCAGTCTAAAATTTTTGTTCCGTCGGGTTGATCACGCCAAAATAAATTCTTTGATAAGAATTGAATGGTGCCGTTGTCGTGTAAGTGCTGTTGCAAAATAACTTCGGCATCTTTTCGCGAGTCCAATTTCTTCACATCAACGGCTTTAATCGCTTCAATAACTTGATGTTGTTGTAAATCATAACGCTTAGGTGCTATGTCAGAAACAATAAGTTTTGAAAGCGCCATCGGATAGTCGAGCGCCAAACGCATGGCTGTTTTCCCTCCCATGGAATGTCCTAATAAAATCACGTCATTCAAACGTTCTGTGCCGAAAAACTCCACCACATCATCGGCCATGACACGATAGTTCCATTCGTCTGAATGCGGCGATTGTCCATGATTTCTTAAGTCAAGCGTATAAACAGTAAAATGTGCCGACCACAATTTGGCCAACGCCGCCCAATTATCCGATATGCCAAATAATCCGTGCAATATGACCAATGGCCTTCCTTCTCCCGATTTTCTGAAAAATAATTCCACGTCAAATTTGTAAAGCTCGTTTATACATCATGATGGTATTTTCCATTCCGAAATATAGGGCATCGCAAACTAATGCATGGCCAATAGATACTTCTACAAGTCCCGGAACATGTGCTGCGAAAAAAGCGAGATTGCCGCGACTTAAATCATGACCGGCGTTAATGCCCAATCCGCATTCTGTAGCTATCAGAGCAGCTTGTGTAAATGGTTCTACCGCATGTTCAGCGTTTGCGGTATAATTACGTGCATAGCTTTCGGTATACAATTCAATACGATCTGTGCCTGTGGCTTTTGCCGCTTTTACCATTTTCATATCCGCATCAACAAAGATCGAAGTTCGAATGCCATGGTCTTTAAAGAGCGCTATCGTTTCAATAAGGTAATCGCGATTAGCAATGGTATCCCAACCATGATCGGAAGTCAACTGATTAGTTGCGTCGGGAACCAATGTTACCTGATGCGGACGAACACTGAGCACCAACTCTACAAATCGTTGTTCACGCGGATTTCCTTCAATATTGAATTCGGTGGTTAATACCGGTTTCAAATCATGTGCATCGCTATACCGAATGTGTCGTTCGTCGGGACGTGGATGAACAGTGATGCCGTCTGCACCAAATCGCTCGCAATCCATTGCCATTTTTACAACATCCGGAACGTTGTGTCCTCGGCTATTACGCAAGGTGGCAATCTTGTTAATATTTACGCTCAGATTAATCATTTTCAGTTTACGAAAGTACACAAGACAATCCAATGCACGGCTGCTCGCTGAAAGAGTTCGAATGGCCACTTACGATATTACAATAACCACCGACGAATTGGTGACAACTTTTTACTTCTCGGTACGTTATTTGTGCAGTACTATTTTGAAAAGCATAACTTTACCGCCAATCATTATGACTGCAAAAGATCTCATTAACGACGACATTCCCCCGATTAAACTTTCTGAATCGGCTGATAAAGCGCTGGGCTGGATGGATGAGTTCCGCGTGTCACATCTCCCGGTTATTCAAGGCAAGAAGTTTATAGGTATGATCGGTGATAGCGATTTGTATGATCTTGAGGACGCATCACTGCCGCTTTCCGAGCAACCGTTGGCTTTGATGAAGCCGATGCTCGTTGAAAATATGCATGCCTGGGATGTACTTAAAGTGATGTCTGAGTTAGGTTTGGACGTCATTGCAGTGGTAGATGAACAATTGAATTATCAGGGCGCGATTACCATACGTAACCTGATGGAGAAGATGGCGAAAATGGCTGCTGTGCGTGAACCCGGCGGAATTATTGTTGTTGAGGTAAATACGGTTGATTATTCGTTGTCACAAATAGCACAAATAGTTGAAGGCAACGATGCCAAAGTATTAAGTGTCTATGTTGCGGCAACTGCTGATCCTCGCAGAATAGAAGTAACCATCAAAACCAATCGTCAGGATCTTTCCCGCATATTGCAAACGTTTACACGTTATAATTATACTGTTATTGCTACGTTTCATGAAAGTAAGTTCGAAGAAGACGTTAAACGCCGATACGCCGAGTTCATGAATTATATCAGCATCTAATCGCATTGCGTTATCTTCACATAACGCATACATGAGTTCACCGTTACGCTTTATACTGATTGCTGTATTTCTGCTTCATGCAAAATTCCTTGCGGCGCAGCAGGATACTGCTTTTTTTGTTGTGCGTAATATTTCTATCAGTGGCAACAAAACGACCAAGCCGTTTATTATTGATCGTGAACTTGCTTTTAAATCAGGAGATACGATTGATGCGGGAAAGTTTAACGAAGTAATTGAACGATCCCGTCAAAATCTGCTCAATACTTCCTTGTTCAATTTTGTCATGATGACACCCTTGTGCATACTCGACAGCAGTGGAACGGGTTGTGTTACGGTTGATATAGAAATTGTAGTCAAAGAACGCTGGTACACCTGGCCGGTGCCGGTTTTTGAAGTTGTAGAGCCGAACTTCAATACGTGGTGGCGCAATGGACGAAATTTACGTCGTGCTAACTGCGGCATGTTTTTGACGCGTTACAATTTTCGTGGACGAAAAGAAGTAATTGCTGCAATTGCACGGTTCGGTTATTCGCCGCAATATGGTTTTCAATATGGCATTCCATATCTCAACAAGGCGAGAACGCTGGGTATTACGGTTACTACCACGTACACGCAGAATCACGAGGTAGCGTACAATACAGAAAATAACAAGCTCCGTTTTTTTCGACTGGAAGATGATTTTGTGCGCGAAGAGTGGCAAAGTTCTGTTGCATTTACGTACCGTAAAGGATTGTATAACAAGCATCAATTGGATGTGCGTTTTGCAGATTTCAGATTGCATGATACCGTGGCGTCTTACACTACCGAGTATCTTCCCGATGCAGAAACCCGTGCGGCATATTTCACGTTATCATATCGGTTTTTACGCGATCTGCGTGACTTAAAACCGTATCCGCTGAAAGGCTATTTTCTGGAAGCAGAAATTACGAAGCACGGTGCAGGTATACTGTCTGAAGAAAAGCTGGATGTGTTTTTTATAACATTGGGTGCGCGCTATTATCGAAATGTGGTGGGTCGCTTTTTTACGGCGGGTATGATTCGTTTGCGTGTTTTACCTTATGGAACGCCGCCGTATTTGCACCAGCGGGCATTCGGTTTCGGTCCTTACGTTCGCGGATATGAATACTACGTAATCGACGGTCAGAATTTTGTGTTGGGAAAAGTGAATTTCAAATATCAGCTGTTGAAACCTACCACCATCAAATTCAAATTTATCCCGCTTGAAAAATTTAATACACTGCATCTCGCACTTTATTTGGGAACCTTTGTTGATGTTGGTTATGTCGAGGATCGCACTTCAGCATTTACAGATTACAATAAACTCGGTGATGCATGGCTAGGTGGTGCCGGAATCGGCTTTGATGTAGTTACGTACTACGATATGGTAGGTCGAATCGAGTATAGTGTTAACCGAATGATGGAACACGGATTGTTTATTCATTTCGGCGCTCCATTTTAAGCAATCCTCAATTCGTTGAATTGACGTACCTTCGGGCAACCAATCAACCGTCTTCCCGTCTCTTTTTCGGGAAGCCAATTCTTTTCGAATGAAAGTTGCCATTTACGGACGAATCACCGAAAAAAAACTCCCCGAAGGATTACAACCGCTCTTTGACAAGTTAGGTCAGCATGAAATCGAACTGCTGCTTACCGAAGACTTTCAATCTTATCTGGAACAAGGCGTTACAATTCGTTCACGCGTAAAAACATTGCGCGATTACAACGAAATGCGTGGTCAGGCCGATTATTTGCTGACACTTGGAGGCGATGGGACGCTTCTGGAAACCATTGCTTTCGTCCGTAATAGCGGTATTCCGGTGTTAGGAATTAATACAGGACGACTGGGATTTTTGGCGGCAGTTTCTGTAGAAGAAGCGGGTCGTGAACTGGTAGAACGTTTGGTGAAAAGGGATTATACGATCGATAAACGGAGTCTAGTGAAGCTGGAAACGCAAGAAAATTTATTCGGCGAAGTGAATTACGCTCTGAATGAATTTACGTTGCAACGTAAAGATTCTTCCGCAATGATGACGATCCACGCTACAGTGAACGGGCAATTTCTGAATTCATACTGGGCGGATGGATTGATCATAGCAACGCCAACGGGTTCAACAGCGTATTCTTTAAGTTGTGGAGGGCCTTTGGTGGTGCCGGATGCAAAGAGTTTTATCATCACCCCGTTGTCTCCGCACAATCTGAATGTGCGTCCGTTAATTGTTCCTGATGATTCAGTGATTGAACTTCAGGTAGAAGGCAGAAGTAGTCATTATTTGACTACACTGGATGCTCGAATGGAAACCGTTCCTTGCGATACGAAATTGACCATCCGTAAGGAAGATTTCAAAATCAGTTTGATTCGCTTTAACGACAAGCATTTCTTCCAAATCATCCGCGAAAAGTTATTGTGGGGTCACGATAAGCGTAATTAACAGATTTTCAGGGTGTTACATTCGCTCCGAAATACCTGACTTAGCCTTAATTTCCGTACCTTCGCACGTTATTATTTTTTAAACATACAATGGACATTTTCCTTGCGTTATAACATACTATGAGAAGTATTCTCTTAATATTAACTGTACTTGTCGGACTTAGCGCCTCTGCGCAACGTTCCAACGAACTGGGTTTCTTCTTCGGTGGGTCGTATTACACTGGTGAATTGAATCCTGCAGGGCACTTTAATAGCATGACGCGTCCTGCCGGAGGATTTGCTTACCGTCATAATTTTAACCTGCGGCTTGCTGTGGCAGCTTCGGTTATGTTTGGCAGTTTACAGGGAATAGATGCTCGCTCGACCTCTGCTGAACAACAGAAGAGGAATTTGAGTTTTCGTTCGCGGTTATATGAGGTTTCGGGACGTATAGAATTTAATTTTGTTGAATATCAGATTGGCTCAGAACGACATGAATTTACTCCATTCATGTTTGCCGGTGCAGCTTTGTTTAACTTTAATCCACGGGCAAGTATAGGTGGTACATGGGTTGCATTACAACCATTGAAAACTGAAGGTCAAACCAAGGGTTATATGCGCACTCAACTTTCTCTCCCATTCGGTGCAGGTGTACGTGCAAATGTTGCTAAACGAATTGGGCTTTTGTTAGAGTGGGGGCTTCGTAAAACTTTCACGGATTACATCGATGATGTAAGTACTGTTTATGCTGATCCGGCCTTATTATTTGCTAACGGTGGTTCAATGGCAGTCTTATTAGGTGATCGAAGCACCACTGCAACCGATAATATTGGACGTCAGCGCGGTAATCCAAGAGCAAAAGATTGGTATGCATACGCGGGTTTAACCATAACATTTCAGCTGGGTGATAAACCCAAGCAGTGTGCCGGCATTGGAATCTGAGCAGAAGTCATGAGCGCAAAGGAACAACTGAATCTCGATAAATTACCCCAACATGTAGCCATCATTATGGATGGCAATGGTCGTTGGGCGCAAATGCACGGACAGTTGCGCGTGTACGGTCATAAAAGTGGCGTAAATTCAGTACGTGAAACGGCCGAAGCCGCGGCTGCCATAGGTGTAAAGTATTTAACGTTGTATGCGTTCTCTACTGAAAACTGGAATCGACCTAAAGATGAAGTGGATGCGTTGATGGAATTGTTAGTGCATACAATCAATTCCGAACGAGCAACTCTAAATGAAAACAATATTCGCTTAGCAACCATCGGAGATACTGATAGTTTACCACAACGGTGCCAGGAAGGTCTGGCAGAAGCTATTGCAGCTACTTCTTCTAATACCGGAATGACTTTGATTCTGGCGTTGAGTTATAGTTCGCGTTGGGAAATTGTGGAAGCTACGCGTCGCATTGCTGCTGATGTGGAAGCCGGCAAGTTAAAAGCTTCAGTAATAAATTCTGACTTGTTCGGCACGTATCTCACAACTTCAAAATACCCGGATCCTGAATTACTCATCCGGACCAGTGGCGAACATCGTGTCAGCAATTTTTTATTGTGGCAAATTGCATACGCGGAATTTTATTTCACCGAAACATTGTGGCCGGATTTCGGCAAGGAAGAATTTTATCAGGCTTTGCTGGACTTTCAACAACGCGAACGTCGTTTCGGGAAAACCAGTCAGCAATTGATTGAACAAGCGATCGACAACTTTTTTAATAATCCCTCCGGGACAAAATAATTGAAATCGAATTTATGAAGTATAGAATTATTGCTGCTTTGCTTTTGATCGCATCATTTGTGCGTGCGCAAAATTCCGGCAGCGATACCACAGTAGTCAATTATCGTGCACCGCGTGAATACAAGCTTGTTGACGTGTACGTGAAAGGCGCTGTTACCGTGGATCCTCGTGTTATCGTCTTAATTTCCGGGTTACCTATTCAGGATAAAATCACTATTCCCGGAGAAAAAACTGCGGAAGCCATTGATAATATTTGGAAAGAAGGCTTGTTTGAGGATGTGAGTATTACCGTAAATAAAACAGATGGTAATTACATCTGGTTGGACATTAATATTGTGGAGAAGCCGCGTATTGCAGGTTTCGACTTCTTTGGGGTGAAGAAGAGTGACAAAGAAGATTTGCGTGAGAAGTTGCAGATCAATCGCGGGATGGTATTAACCGATTACAGAAAGAATTACATCGTTGAAACGGTAACGCAACATTTTGTTGACGATGGTTTTTTAAATTGTAAAACAACGTTAGTCTTAAAGCCGGATACCGCAAATAAAAATTTGGTGTATCTGGATATCATGATTGATAAAGGGAAAAAAGTTCGTATCGAGGATATTGTCATTCATGGTAACAAGGAGTTTAGCGCAGGCAAGATTCGCCGCTCCATGAAAGAGACCAAACGCTTTCGCTGGTACAACTTATTGAAATCATCCAAGTATTTGGAAGAGAATTATGAAGGCGATAAACAAGCCGTTGTTGCACGCTATTTGGGCAAAGGATATCGCGATGCATCAATTAGTAAAGATTCTGTTTATAGAGTTTCACCAAACAGAATGAAAATTGAATTGTGGTTGAACGAAGGCAACAAGTATTATGTGCGGAATGTAACGTGGGTGGGTAATACCAAATACTCTTCGGAAGATTTATCGAAGCGTTTGGGAATTCAAAAGGGTGATGTGTACAATCAGCAATTGATGGAATCGCGTTTGTACATGAGCGAGCAAGGAAATGACATCAGTTCCTTATATATGGACGATGGGTATTTATTCTTCCAGATTAGTCCTGTAGAGGTAAACGTTGATGGAGATTCTATCGATTTCGAAATGCGTATTTACGAAGGTCGTCAGGCTACTATTCGTAATGTGACTGTAATTGGTAATACGAAGACGAATGATAATGTTATCATGCGCGAAATTCGTACGCGTCCCGGACAATTGTTCCGTCGTGCTGATGTAATTCGTTCACAGCGCGAGTTGGCATCGTTGGGTTATTTCGATCCGGAAAAAATTCAAATCAACCCTAAGCCGGATCCTTATACAGGAACTGTTGATATTGAATATGTGGTGGAAGAACGTCCGAACGATCAGGTGGAATTATCCGGCGGATGGGGTGCAGGACGAATTGTGGGAACTTTAGGCGTTTCCTTCAATAACTTCTCTACACGAAATATTTTGAATCGCTCCACTTGGCGCCCATTGCCTTCGGGTGATGGACAGCGTTTGAGTATTCGTGCGCAGTCGAACGGTTTATTCTTCCAGTCGTACAACGCTTCATTTACGGAGCCTTGGTTGGGAGGAAAGAAACCGAATTCATTAACGGTTACGTTTTTCCATTCTGTGCAATCCAATGGATTCCGCGCCAATGACGCGAATCGTCAGGATGTGAAAATTAGTGGTGCAACGGTAGGTTTTGGTAAACGATTAAAACGTCCGGATGACTTCTTCAATGTGTTTATCGAATTGAATTATCAGTACTACCAATTGAATAATTTCTTCTCGGTATTTGCCTTCTCTAAAGGTTATGCGAACAACATCAATTTGCGATTAACCTTGTTCCGCAATTCAACCGATCAGATGATTTATCCGCGTCAAGGTTCGGATATCAAAATCATTGGACAGTTTACGCCGCCTTATTCGTTATTCAATTCTCGCGATTATTCGGTATTGTCGGATCAGGAGAAGTTTAAGTACGTGGAATATTTCAAATGGAAATTTACTTCTTCATGGTTTACTCGCTTAGCCGGAGATTTGGTGTTGAATACGCGAATTGGATTTGGATATCTGGGCATGTATAATCGTGCGGTTGGTATTGCTCCTTTCGAACGTTTTTATTTAGGCGGTTCCGGTTTAACAGGTTTCGCACTTGATGGTCGTGAAATCATTGCGTTACGCGGTTATGACGATCAGTCATTATCTCCTCGTACAGGTGCTCCGATTATTGCAAAATATACTTGGGAATTACGTTATCCGGTTTCCTTGAATCCTTCTGCAACTGTATTCGGATTGGCCTACGTAGAAGCAGGAAATACGTGGCAGAACTTTAAATCGTTCAACCCGTTTGATGTGTATCGTTCGGCCGGTGTTGGTGTTCGTGTATTCTTACCAATGTTCGGCTTGTTAGGATTGGATTGGGGCTATCGTTTCGACGACGTGCGCACTGCGCCTGGAATGCAGCGTTCTCAGATACATTTCAGTATTGGCATGAACCTTGGAGAATTATAAAACAACTATTATTTTGTACATTAGCCGTCCTTGAAATAGGCGTAAAACCCGTTAGATTATGAAAAAGTATTTTGTTGTTCTGCTTGTTGCCCTTGTCGGCATGATTGGTACTGCAAGTGCTCAGAAGTTTTGTTACGTTGATACTGATTACATTTTAGCGCAGAGCGCCGAATATCAGCAGGCCCAAGATGAATTGAATAAATTGTCAATTCAGTGGCAGAAGGAAGTAGAGGCGAAGTATGCTGAAATCGATCGTATGTATAAAAACTTTCAGCAGGAGAAAATTTTGATGACCGAAGAAATGCGCATCAAGCGTGAAGCGGAAATTGTGCAGAAGGAAAAAGAAGCTAAGGAATATCAGAAGTCGAAGTTTGGTGTGGATGGTGAATTGTTCAAGAAACGTCAGGAGTTGGTAAAGCCTATTCAGGATAAAGTTTACAACGCCGTGAAAGAAATGGCAGAAAAAGGTGGTTATGCCATCGTATTCGACAAAGCAAGTGATATGACAATGTTGTACACCAATCCGAAATACGACAAGAGCGATGAGGTCTTGGAAATTTTGGGATGGAAAAAAGGAAAGAAGTAATTCTTTGTTCAATTAATTAAACGAAATAAGTAAAATCAATCTCTTAATATTCTCATGAAAAATGCCCTGAAGATTGTCGCAGTTGCTCTGATGTTGTTCGTTGCTCCGACTATCGGTAAATCCCAAAAAATGGCTCACTTCAGCCTCGATTCATTGTTGGAAATTATGCCTGAATTTAAGGCGGCTAGCGATTCAGCTCAGTTATATTACAAAATGCTGGAGAACCAAATGGTAGTGATGCAAATGGAGTTAGAACGCAAACTGAGTGAATACGATTCATTAAACAAAATGTGGAGTCCGCTAATTAAGCAGTTGAAGGAAAAGGAAATCACCGACTTGCAGAATAACATTCAGGCATTCCAAATGAGTGCACAGCAAGACTTCAACAACAAGCGAGTTCAATTGGTGGAACCTTTGTATAACAAAATCAACAAGGCTGCTGCTGACGTAGCAAAGGAAAAAGGTTACAAATATGTAATCGATAGCAGTAAGTCTGCAGGTGTTATGATTTATGCAGATCCTGCCGATGATATTTTGGATGCGGTGCGCATCAAACTGGGAATTCCGAAACCGGCACCGAAACCGGCAACACCTGCTCCCGGAAAATAACAGTTAAAGGTCACGTCATGTGACCTTTTTCTTTTTTGATATCCTTGTATCTTTAATCATGTCTTTGGATTCAGCGATAGGTGTTTTCGATTCCGGCATTGGCGGCGTTACAGTGGCCAATGCTATCAGAATGGAGTTGCCTCGTTGTAATATGATTTACGTTGCTGATTCGGCGCATCTTCCGTACGGCGATAAATCATTGGAGGAGATTAAACAATACAGTGAAGGTATTGTCTCATTTTTGATTGAACAGGGTTGCAAAATCGTTGTTATTGCATGTAACACGGCATCAGCAGCAGCATTGAAATATTTGCGTGAGCGCTTTCCCAATATTCGTTTTATCGGAATGGAACCTGCAGTTAAACCTGCAGCGGAACAAACTAAATCCGGAGTAGTTGGCGTTATCGCGACAACAGCAACGTTTCAGGGAGAATTATTCGCCAGTGTAGTAGAACGTTTTGCTTCAGGAGTGGAAGTTATGCGACAACCTTGTCCTGGCTTGGTGCAACAAATTGAAGCCGGCCAGCAAAATGCGCCAAAAACCGAAGAGATGTTACGCCAATGGGTGATGCCCATGAAAGAAAAAGGAATTGATGCACTAGTGTTGGGCTGCACGCATTATCCTTTTGTAAAGCCTCTTCTCGAAAAAATATTGGGAACTGATGTCCGCATTTTCGACCCTGCTCCGGCTATTGCGCGTCAGGTGAGTCGTGTTGCTCAAG